>DJEQ01000076.1:1755-6675 GCA_002431355.1 Oribacterium sp. UBA5894 | reverse complement strand
TTGACAGAGGGTGCTAAGGAAAAATCACTCTAAGTGCTGCTAAGGGGACCTGGCTTGATTTTTCTACAGCCTCTGCGTATTCCTTCTGGAGGTGACCCTCCGGGCCCCACGGCAATTTTCGAGCGCCTCCGGGCCCACGGCCCCGGAAAACGCGACGGCACCCCTAAGAAATGCTTGCAATACGTAGGCATTTATATTAAAATACATCAGTATTTTGTGAGCCTGCTGCATCCTCTGGGACGTTGTTCGGGCCTGAAAGTACGATTTTTCATATGAAAACTTCGTGTTTCCAGAATAGAAGTATTTTGGTTTTTCATTTTAGGAGGATTTTATGGTATCAGCAGGTGATTTCAGAAACGGTGTCACACTTGAGATTGATGGTCAGGTCGTTCAGATCATCGAGTTCCAGCACGTGAAGCCAGGTAAGGGTGCAGCCTTCGTAAGAACGAAGCTTAGAAACGTCATCAACGGTGGTGTTACAGAGCGTACCTTCCGTCCGACCGAGAAGTTCCCACCAGCACACATCGATCGTCAGGATATGCAGTATCTCTATGACGATGGCGACATGTACAACTTCATGAACCCGGAGACCTTCGAGCAGATTTCCCTTTCTCACGAGCAGATCGCAGATGAGATGAAGTTCGTAAAGGAGAACGAGACCGTTCGTGTGGATTCCTACCAGGGTAAGGTATTCGCTGTTGAGCCACCTCTGAAGGTTACCCTTGAGGTTACGCACACAGAGCCAGGTGTCAAGGGCAATACCGCAACCGGCGCACAGAAGCCAGCAACCCTTGAGACAGGTGCAGAGATCATGGTTCCGCTGTTCATCAACATCGGCGATAAGGTGATCGTTTCGACCCAGACCGGTGAGTACGAGTCCCGCGGCTAATTTGAGCGAAAAGACCTATACGGAGCAATCCGTTTGCGAGAAGGTTTCCCAAACGGGAGACCTTCTTTTTTTCACGATAAAGGAGTATAGATTTGACAACAATTCTGAATGTTATCACGGATGCCGTTCGGACGGCGTTTGCCCTGGCCGGCTACGATGCGGCTCTTGGACGCGTATCCATTTCGAACCGCCCAGATCTCTGTGAGTATCAGTCCAATGGCGCGATGGCAGGTGCGAAGCAGTATCATAAGAAGCCAATGGACATTGCCACTGAGGTCGTGGAGAAGCTGAAGACGATGCAGCAGGGAGACATCACGATGTTTTCCGAGGTGACGGCCGTAATGCCGGGCTTTATCAATCTGAATGTCTCAGAGGAACTGACGACGAAGTATCTGAATGAGATGAACTTCCATGAGGACCTCGGACTCGATGCCCATGAGGGGAAGAAGATCATCGTGGATTATGGTGGTGCCAATGCTGCAAAGCCGCTTCATGTGGGTCACCTTCGTTCAGCCGTGATCGGAGAAGCCATCAAGCGGATGGCGATTCAGCAGGGCAATGAGGTCATTGGCGATGTTCATCTCGGCGACTGGGGACTCCAGATGGGACTCATCATTACCGAGCTTGAGGACCGTGGACAGCTGAACGATGAGCTCGAGATTTCACAGCTGGAGGAAATTTATCCATTTGCCTCGGCGAAGGCAAAGGCCAAGTACGAGGATGGTCCACAGAAGGGCGAGCTGGTGAATCCGGAGTATGCGGAGCGCGCGCATCAGGCAACGCTCAAGCTGCAGAATGGCGATCCGACCTATCGTGCGGTGTGGGAGCGCATCATGAAGGTTTCCATTGCAGATCTCAAGAAGAACTATGGCAACCTGGACGTCCACTTCGATCTCTGGAAGGGCGAGAGCGATGCACAGCAGTACATTCCAGGCCTTATCCAGAATCTCATCGATCAGGGCCTTGCGTACGAGTCGCAGGGCGCACTGGTGGTGGATGTGGCCGAGGACAGTGATGCGAAGGAAATTCCACCGTGCATGATTCGGAAGTCCGATGGTGCAGCCCTCTATGCCACCTCGGATCTCGGTACCATCATCGAGCGTGAGAAGCTGTACCAGCCAGATGAGTACATCTACATCGCGGACAGCCGTCAGTCCCTGCATTATACGCAGTTCTTCCGTGTGGCACGGAAGGCCGGCCTCGTTCGGCCAGAGGAGGAGCTTCACTTCATCGGCTTCGGTACGATGAACGGAAAGGATGGAAAGCCGTTCAAGACCCGTGAGGGCGGTGTGCTTCGTCTGGAAAAGCTGATCGCGGAGACCAATGCCAAGGTCCTCGAGCATGTGCGTGCCTCCCGTGGTGACGAGCTCTCCGAGGAAGAGGCACAGGCCATTGCAAAGCGTGTCGGACTGGCCGCTCTTAAATATGGTGACCTTTCCAACCAGGCAACGAAGGACTACATCTTCGACCTCGATAAGTTCACCTCCTTCGAAGGCAATACCGGTCCATACATTCTTTATACCATCGTGCGTATCCACTCGATCCTCCGGAAGTTCATGCAGGAGCGTGGCGTAGGCGAGGATGTGAAGGTAGAGGACTATGTGAAGGAGCATTGTACCGATTTCCAGATTCTGCCAATGAAGGAAAAATCCGGGCATGATGTGGAGCTTCTGCTGACACGCTATCAGGATGAGATCAATGGCGCGTGGAAGGATCTGGCACCGCACCGCATCTGCTCCTATATTTACGCACTGGCGAATACCTTTAACAGTCTGTATCACGATGTCAAGTTCCTGAACCTTCCGGAGAAGGAAAAGGAGAGCTGCATGGCCCTTCTGATGCTGACCTGCCGCGTACTGAACACCTGCATTCATACCCTGGGCTTCAGTGCACCGGAGCGTATGTAAAGGAGAGAAAATGAAGTATTTTATTGCAAGCGATATCCACGGCTCCGCATACTGGTGCCGGAAGACCCTGGAGAAGTTTGAGGAGAGCGGGGCAGAGCGTCTCGTGCTTCTCGGCGATATTCTGTACCATGGACCGCGCAATGACCTTCCGAAGGAGTATGCACCGAAGGAAGTCATCGCCATGCTGAACCCGCTGAAGGACCGGATCTGGGCCGTACGTGGGAACTGTGAGGCGGAGGTTGATCAGATGGTACTGCAGTTCCCGGTCATGGCGGATTATGCCATTCTGGCACTGAATGGCCATACCATTTTTGCAACCCATGGTCATCTCTTCAATGAAACGCAGCTGCCACCACTGATGGAGGGCGACGCGCTGCTGCATGGCCATACCCATCTTCTGAAGGCTGAAAAGCTGACGGCAGAGGATGGCCGGCATTTCTTCCATCTGAATCCGGGCAGCACCTCCCTTCCAAAGGGCGGAAATCCAAATACCTATGCGGTACTGGATGAGGATGTATTTACCGTCTATGATTTCGAAGGCCAGGTCGTAGCATCGATTTCATTGAACGCCTGAATGACATATTGACCAAAATGTGTTGGATACCCATCGGCAGCAGCCTGCCGATGGGTATTTTTTTAACTGTAGAATGGTAGAATTTTAACATTCTTTATTGCGTTATTGATAATTAATCTACAATCTGCTATCATAACCATGGTTTGAGTTGTGAAATGTGCATAATACACAGCGCAACCTGAATATTCTTTTGTACACTGTGCCGGAGAAGGCTCTTCGAAGGCATTCATATCATTAAAAAGGAGAAGAATTATGGCTGTTAATCGTTTCGTCTTAAATGGCATTTCCTATCATGGACATGGTGCAATCAAGGAGATTCCAGGTCTTATCAAGGCCAGAGGCTATAAGAAGGTCTTTGTTGCTTCCGATCCAGATCTTGTAAAGTTTGGTGTTACTGCCAAGGTGACGGACCTTCTGAAGGAAAATGGCATCGACTACTTCCTGTACGATGATATCAAGCCAAATCCAACCATCGAGAACATTCAGCATGGCGTCAAGGCCTATAAGGACTGTGGCGCAGACTGCATGATCACCATCGGCGGTGGTTCCTCCATGGATACCGGTAAGGGCATCGGTATCGTCATCAATAACCCGGAGTTCGCAGACATCCGTTCTCTCGAGGGTGTTGCACCGACCAAGCATCGTACGGTATTCACCATCGCTGTACCGACGACCGGTGGTACTGGCGCAGAGTCTACGATTAACTACGTTGTGACCGATGTAGAGAAGAAGAGAAAGTTTGTATGCGTCGATGCAAACGATATCCCGGATATCGCCGTGGTTGATCCGGACATGATGTCTTCGATGCCGAAGGGCCTCACTGCTTCAACCGGTATGGATGCATTGACTCATGCCATTGAGGGCTATACCACAAAGGCTGCCTGGGAGCTTGCCGATGTACTCGATCTCGAGGCCATTAAGCTGATCGCCAAGAATCTCCGCAAGGCCGTACAGAACGATCCGGATGGACGTGAGGGCATGGCACTTGCACAGTATGTAACGGCTATGGCTTATTCAAACGTAGGTCTCGGCATCGCACATTCGATGGCTCATACACTGGGTGCTGTGTATGACACACCACATGGTGTTGCCTGCGCAATGATGCTCCCGATCGTGATGGAGTTCAACCAGGAGTATACCGGAACGAAGTTCAAGGATATCGCAGAGGCCTTCGGCGTAGATACGACCGGCATGGATGCTGCAACGTATCGGAAGGCAGCGATTGATGCTGTAAAGCAGCTCTCCATCGATGTAGGTATTCCTACCAAGCTTGAAGCCATCAAGGAAGAGGATCTTCCGTTCCTTTGCGAGTCTGCAGCAGCCGATGCCTGCGCACCTGGCAACCCAAGAGAAGCCAGCCTTGCAGATTTCGAAGCCATGTTCAGAAAGCTGATGTGAGTGTAGGAGTTTGCATCAAGCAAACTCCGGAACGACATCCCGCAGATCTATGATCTGCGCCCGAAGGGCTAACGTCGGGCAACCGCAGCCCGACGTTAGGGCTCCGTCTATAAGATGAGATGGCCTCTATAGGAGTTTGCATCAAGCAAACT
>DJEQ01000076.1:0-1706 GCA_002431355.1 Oribacterium sp. UBA5894 | reverse complement strand
CGCAGATCTATGATCTGCGCCCGACGTTATGGCTCTGCACAATCATCATATAATATTTCACCCCGGAGTTTTCTCCGGGGTTTTTTAATGCTACCATAGGGAAAGAAATGATCAGAAAGAGAAGGCATGACGAAAATGAAAAATGCATGGAAAACCATGGTACTGTCTGCAGGACTTGCCCTTTTACTGTCGGGCTGTTCCCATTTTACCGACCTCGTGGAGAAGGTGGCAGAAAAGCAGGAAACGACGGCAGCTGAAACGGTGGCCGTGAAGGAAACGGAAATCCCGGAGGATCAGGTCGTTGAGCCCCGTGACGCCGATGCCCTTCACATTGAGCTTTCTAAAGACGCATCGGCCCTGGGATTTGTGCACCTGATGGAGGAGGCTACGCTCGGAACGAGCGAAGGAAACTATGATTTTGAAGTAAAATCAAGTGAGGCAGAGGTGCTGTCTGATTTTATTACAGGAGCCGCCGATGTCGCGGTACTCTCTCCTGCAAGTGCGGCACGGGCGTATCATGATGCAAAGGACGGCGCGGTCGTTCTGAACATTGACGCAGGAAATGCGCTCTATTGTCTGACGGGAAACAGCAGTATCACAAGCTTCCAGAGTCTGAAGGGACAGGAAGTGCTGAGCGTTGGAGAGGGCGAGCAGCCCGAGTATGTTCTTCAGTATCTGTTGAGTCAGTACGGAACGACGATGAATATCCGCTACACGAGCCTTGAGGATATCACGGCTCAGCTTACCGAAGACCCAACGAAGGTGGCCATCGTTCCGGAGCCTGCGGCATCGCAGCTTCTTGCACAGATTCCTGGTCTTGGCCGTGCATTTTCACTGAACGACAGCTGGGAAAATGTAGCGGCCAGCGGAACGCTGGTTTCCGGCATCACGCTTGTGCATCGAACGCTGTATGAGACGGAGAGAAGCACCGTGGACAATCTTCTTCGTGAAAGCGCAACGTCCATCGTGAAGGCAGGACGTGTACCGGAGCAGACCGGAAAACTTGCGGAGAAGTTTGGCATCGCCCAGGCGGCTACGGCCCAGGCGACACTGCCGTATGCCGGACTCGGCTGCGTGACGGGAGATACGATGAAGAGCCGCATCAGCACCTATCTTATCAATATCGCATCCGTGGATTCTGCGGCCGTCGGGCGCAGCGTTCCGGGCGAGGACTTCTATTACGGCTATGTCGTAGAGAATCCGGAGGAAAGCACGGACTCGAGTCGGGAGGACGGAGCCTCCTCGTCGAAGTATGTCTCCGATGACACGGATGAGGATGATGAGGAAGAAGTTGAAGACGACGAACATGATACGTCGGAGAAGCGAAGCGAGCTGAAGAAGTCCGAGGAAGACACAGAAAAGAGCGAAAAGAAGGAGAAGGCGCACGACGCTGAGAAGCCGTCTGAAACTGAAAAGAAAGAGGAGAAGACCGAAAAAGCGGAAACAGGAAAACATGCGGAGGCGGAGCCTCCGAAGCCTGCCGAAACTCCGGCCACGGTGCAGCCACAGCCGGCTGCACCGGATCCTTCCGCGGCACCTGCCGGCCCGTCCGCAGACGACGACCTCATCAGTGGTGGCCCGATGGACGGGCAGTGATAACAGCGCGGTCCCCATCGAGGGCCGCTCCCGCTACTGTTCACTGGGCATTTCTAGGTGTCGGTACAGCTTGGAAGCAGCGGACACATATATACGATTTTGAAAAACGA
>DJEQ01000096.1:5861-6335 GCA_002431355.1 Oribacterium sp. UBA5894 | reverse complement strand
TTTCAGATCCTCTATATGTAAATGTTTGATTTCAAACATTATTTTTCCTTTTGATATATACAATCCTTAAAAAAGGTAAATTGTATATATGTATACAAGCTATTTCATCTAAAACGCTCTAAATACATATATACGATTTTTGAAAATGACTTGTCGTATATAGTCCACTTATGAGCATATTCCCATTTTTTCAAAAAAATAGATACTATGTGTTTATTTTAGAAATTGTGTATAGTTCTGTCGTGATCCATCCTATCCGGAACGCTGACAACGCAGCCTATTTTAATGTCATAGCTCCTCTTCCCGTGCTTGATGCTGCACATGCACCGAAGCATCGCAGGAATGTCACAGAAGCAAAGTAGAAAAAACAATGAAGTAGACGCAGGAAATTCAAAAGGGGTATAATACCCGTTATTCAGGCAGCTATTGCAACGAGATTCAATGCAGTGAAGCTTCACGGCATCCGGCTTCCAG
>DJEQ01000096.1:4823-5790 GCA_002431355.1 Oribacterium sp. UBA5894 | reverse complement strand
TAAGAGTAAGCGGCTTCAGGGCAATGAATTTCAGAAAGGACGACAGGATGAAAACGAAGGTTTATATTGATGGACAGAGTGGCACTACAGGACTGCAGATTTATGATCGTATCGGTCAGCGCGAGGATCTCGAACTTCTGCGCATTCCAGAAGCTCTTCGGCATGATTCGGACGAGCGGAAGAAGTATCTGAACAGTGCAGATATCGTCTTTCTCTGCCTTCCGGATGACGGTGCAAGAGAAGCGGTCGCCCTCATTGACAATCCAGCTGTGCGCGTGATTGATGCTTCGACGGCACATCGCACAAACCCTGACTGGACCTATGGCTATCCAGAGCTTTCGAAGGAGCAGCGTACGGCGATTCGAGAGAGTAAGCGCGTTGCAAATCCGGGCTGTCATGCCACCGGCTTCATTTCGACGACGGCTCCACTCGTAAAGATGGGCATCCTTCCGAAGGACTATCCGATGAGCTGCTACAGTCTGACAGGCTACTCGGGGGGTGGTAAGAAGATGATTGCGGAATATGAGGCCGAGGGGCGCTCCCTGCTTCTTGATGCACCAGGCATCTATGGTTTAAGCCTCCACCATAAGCACCTTCCGGAGATGCAGAAGATCACGGGACTTACGTATGCACCTGTGTTCATGCCGGTTGTAGACGACTATTATAAAGGCATGGCAACGACCATCATGCTGCAGAATCGTCTCCTGCCGGGCCAGCCGAGCGCAGAAGACATCTGCAGAAAGCTTCAGGAGTACTATCAGGACGAGCATTTCGTTTCGGTTGTGCCATTCGGTGAGAATGACAGTAAACTCTATGCCAATAAGCTGGCCGGTACAAACCGCCTCGAGATCGTTGTCTGTGGTCATGAAGATCAGACGAGCGTGACAGCACTTTTTGACAATCTCGGCAAGGGGGCGAGCGGTGCTGCCGTGCAGAACATGAACATCATGCTGGGACTTCCGGAGGA
>DJEQ01000096.1:3089-4779 GCA_002431355.1 Oribacterium sp. UBA5894 | reverse complement strand
GAGGAAACCGGACTCGAATAATCCATTCTGCCATAATGGAAGAGCTGCCGCATTCTGATATGCTCTCTCCAGACAGGCGTTCATTTCTGAATCCTGCCTGGAGAGCCGTCAAATTGCAGCAGCTCTTTTTTCGTATTCCTACCTGTTATTTCCACACAGTGACCGCCTATGGGTTCATCCGTTGGCGTTGAATTCTCTTCAAAAAGTCATTTCCACACGGAGACAACGCTATGGTTTATCTCATTCCCTCACGTCCGTAGCCTCCTCCGGGCTGAGGTCAATGATGTCGGCCGCATCGTCTGGTGCATGCACGAGGCGCGCGCGATCCGATAAGCGGTGGTCGCCTGCATTGGGCGAAGGAGACGCGACGCCTGCCTGCCGGGTGCGGCTTCGGTCGATGCGCTGCGTTGCAGTGCGGCTTCGATCTCTATTCTGCGTTGCAGCGCCCGCATGCGTGGTCCGATCTTCCTCTCCAGTACTCCCCAGACGGCGGGCAATGTAGTCATGCAGCGAGCCCGAAATATAGAAAATGCCGAGAATCAGGAGCAGCTGTGGCAGCATAAATAGACTCATCGCCGTAAGGACGCCATTCAGAAGCTTCGCACGGGTAAGGAAAATCCGGATGAGCAGGGAGATCGCGATGGCACCGAAGCACATCAGAATGATGTACCCGACGATGCCGACGATCTGAAGCAGGCTCTGCATAAGGGCATTCTCCATCGGCTTCGCGAAGGTATAGTTATAGCCGAAAAAGGCCAGGAGTGCGAGAAAGCCAAGGGCCTTCGGTGGATAGTATTCCACGATCGGCTTCGGCTGTGGCACCGCGACATGAAGACGGCGGAGAATCAGGAGACTGAGCTCATAAATGATGAAGCCCTGCACAGCACCAGAAAATGCAACCGATACCAGCAGGATGCGCTTCAGAAAGTCCGGCGTCATCATCTGCTGGAGGAGATCCATGCTCGCCGCATTCTGCGCTCCGGCCCCTGCATATTTCTCGGCCATGTCCAGCGCCTGCGTCATCATGGTCTGCATTTCCTGCACGCTCTGATCGATGGATGTGCCAGCGATTGCGGCGAGGAAGAAGGTATTGACCAGCTCCACAAGGATGGACAGCAGCATCACGAGAAGGAGTGTCCGGGTCATATCCTTCCTGCTATAGATACGGCTTCCGAGGATCATGCCAATGAAGGCCATCGCGGAGGCATATACCAGGGTCGTCGGAAGACTGAAGAACAGCGCCATCAGCGTGGACGCCGCCCAGACCGCAAGGCTGGAGCGGAGACCGAAGCGGGCGCCGTACGCGACCATCGGAATCGGCAGGACGAAGATCATGATGCCCTGAAACATGGAGCCGGTCTGACGGTCGATCAGGAGAAGAATCGTAAAAAGAGCCGTAATCATGGCCCCAAACGTAATTTTCTGTGTTTTCTGATTCAAATTATCTACCTCGATTTGTTTTTCTATGTACATATGCATAAGAGTCCGGGAAGTCTGGCATCGCCCCCACGGGTGATGCTGCTTCGTCGCCTACATGTATAAGAAGCTGTACATCTTATTTTCAGAAGCTGCGCACTGGAATTCAGCTCGCTCCAGTGCTATAGTGTGGTCGTTTGGGCTTCTCCATATAGGAGGAAGAGCACGCACCACACGCATCGACGATACGCACGATCACGAAATCTGCCGACCG
>DJEQ01000096.1:0-2988 GCA_002431355.1 Oribacterium sp. UBA5894 | reverse complement strand
GCGCCACACGCGTCGACGATACGGTTATTTTATACTCGGTGACACTCCCAGGATACAGGAAAGGAATTTTTCATGAATCTCATCAAAACAAGACGAAACCTCTTGATTCACCTTCTCATGGCTTTTATGGGCGGCTATGCCGGAATGTATGGCATCCTCGTTCGAGGTTCCTTCGGGCAGGCCGTCACCTCGAATCTCGCCAATGTCTTCCGTCACCTTCTTCTCGGAGACAATATCGAGGACGGCATCTTTCGTTTCGGTGCAATTCTCGTGTTCCTTTTCGCGCTCGGCGTCACACATATCCTTCAAATGAAGGATGTTCGCCTTGCAGAAATCACCTGCCTCGTATCGCAAACCATTTGCATTCTCATTTCGGCCGCCATTCCAGAAAACACCGCCGGTGCTCTGGCACTTTATCCGATCTTCTTCCTGACCGGTATCCAGTGGGGAACCTTTACCGGCGCCGAGGGCTTTAACTGCTCGACCATTTTCTGCTCCAACAATTCGAAGCAGGCACTGTTCGGCTGGATCGATTATGTGCTGACTGGGAAGCATGAAAGCTTTAAGCAGGGGCTCTTTTATACCGTAACGCTCATCTTTTTCTATGTCGCCGTGGTGATCTCCGTGTTCATGAGCGACCGTTTCGGGGCCCCGGCCATCCTGCTGGAGCTGATTCCGCTCTCGCTCGCAGCCATCATCTGGCTGATCAACGATCGCGCAGCGGACTGATCCTATAGGCACTGTAAGCGCTTTAAAATGTACGCATGCCTATAAAAATGGCCACGATCATGAATTCCCATAGGCACGTTTGTATAGTTTTCCCTCAAACGTGCCTGCAGAATTTGAAAAACGCATAGGCACGCTGAGCTATTTCGGCGCTCAACGTGCCTATTTTTCATCCCTGCCGTCTCGTCGTTTCCCAGTACGCCCCCATGGACTGTCCTGGCTGCTCCGTGACATCGTCGCTTAGATAGTCCCCGAGGCCGATCGTCGCCGGATCGAAGGCCCGCGCCTCCGCTTCACTTCCGAACTCTACCTCTGCATACCAGAATTCTGTCGGTGCTCCTTCGTCCACATGGTTGACCTCCAGATGATGTCCATCCGGCAGCTGGTAGGTACGACGAAGCTTCGGAATCAGTGGAAGTCCAATGAGATCCTCCAGCTCTCGAAAGTGCTCCTCCGAAATTGGAAATTCGATTTCCTTTCGGCTCAGACGTCCCTTTGACTTGAAGCAGAGAATAAACTCATCCTTCAGCGCTGCGCTCTCTGAACAGGCCGTCTCCGCTGCCCCGTCTTCCGCCACCAGACTCCCGTCGCCTGCATTGGCCTTCTGTGCCGAGAGCAGCTTCTCCTCTCGGATACGCACCGTCGGCTTCACCGATACATAGCCCTGCCGCATTTCCTCTTCCTTTAAAAGCGGAACGCCTGCAGGCCATCCCGTCACCATCCATTTCCGTTCGATTTCCATTCCCATCTCTCTACCTCTTTTTCTGATCGCAGCACATACGCTCTCCTACACAGGTTCCATGGGAAGCTGGCAGGCTTCCAGGCTGAAGAATCCGCATTCGCTCTCCTACGCAGGTTCCATGATTTCTTTCATTCCAAAGCTCCAGCAGACAGACCTGCATGGTGTCGCCCAAGTGCATATATCAGGCAAGGAACTGAAAGCCCATCACCACAAGACCGAGAATCACGAGGATGACACCTGTGGCACGGTTCAGCGTCTTCGCCGAAGCCTTATTGGCAAAAACAGCGGCGATACGCGCCCAGATAAAGGTGAAGACGATGCAGAGCACCCACACCTTCACATCTGGAAGTCCGCCGATGGCGAAGTGTGAAACCGCACCGGTGAGCGCTGTAAAGGTCATAATGAACACGCTGGTGCCAACCGCCGTTTTCAGCTCATATCCGAGTACGGAGGTGAGGATCAGCAGCATCATCATACCACCACCAGCACCGATAAAGCCACAGATAAAGCCGATCAGCACACCGCAGACGACAGACTGAATCGCACGCTTCTTTGCGGAAACGCCCGCCATGGACTCCTTCGTCGTCATGACCGGCTTCACGATGAACTTAACGCCAAGCAGGAAGGTCATAAACACGGAAAAGCTTCCCATCGTCGCAGACGGTACGAGGGACGACACATAGCTTCCCACCACCGTAAACAGAAGCACACTGACCATCATGATCAGGCCATTCCGGATATCCAGGTTTTTATTTTTTCCATAGGTATAGGCCGACACTGCACTCGCAAGCACATCGGAGGACAGGGCAATGCCGACGGCCAGATACGGGTCCATGCCCAGGAAGGTCACGAGCATCGGCGTGATCACAGCTGCGGCGCTCATCCCGGCAAAGCCGGTGCCCAGACCTGCGCCCATACCGGCAAAAAACGTAACAAGAATTGTAAAAAGTGACATCATCTAACCTCCATCTGGCCACGTGGGCCATCCCTCCATGCCTCGTAGAAATCCATCCTGGGCGCTGTCCGGACAGTACCCGCCTGGCCTCATGCATCCATTTCCGCAATATTTGCTTCGATCTGCTGCATCGCTGCATTACAGACCTCCAGCGTTTTCGCATCCAGACCCTGCAGAAGCTTCTCCAGAAACTCTTTCTGCACGATGCGTCCCTGCGCCACCAGCGGTTCCGCCTTCGGGGTCAGCAGAAGCTCCACCCTCCGCCGGTCTCCGGCAACCTCCCGACGCTCCACGAGCCCCTCCTGCACCAGGCGTTCGACATTGATCGACACAAGATTTGCCTTAATGTGCCGTATCTCGACGATATCCCGCGCACTCTTATATTCCGGGTTATTCGCAAGAAACATCAGAATATCGAACGCTGTCTGCGGGATGTCGAGCGTATGACAGAGTGTCTTACAGCTCCTTGCATAGGCCCGCATGACCTTATCCGCAAAAGAAATATCAAGCATGGTTCCTCCATTTGTGAACAGTTCGTTTTTGAACATTTGTGAGTATACGGCCT
>DJEQ01000105.1:3965-10389 GCA_002431355.1 Oribacterium sp. UBA5894 | reverse complement strand
AATCGGTTTTTCAAAAACTTATCTAAAGATGCTTAAAATTTGATCGCTGCTCACTGGACATTTCAAGGTGTCGGTAAAGATTGGCGGCATCTGGAAACGATATACGATGCGTTTACGAGCTAATGAGTGAACCGTAACGAACTTTTTTTCAAGGATAAGGATCAAAGAGGATGGGAGGGAAGGAAATGAAAATGAAAATGAAAATTGTGGCGGATTCATCCGCGAATTTGCAGGATCTGACGGAGGTAAAAGCTGCAAATACAACCGTACGGGAAAAAGGAGAACCTGCAGGTGTAACAGAAGGAACAGAGCTTGCGTTCGCCAGTGTGCCGGTGCATATCATGCTGGGGGATCAGGATATTGCGGATACCGCGGTACTCGATCTCAAGGCATTTCAGAAGGCATTGAAAGAGTATAAAGGAAAGACCACAACGGCGGCACCGAGCCCAGGAGAGTGGGTAGAGGCGTTCGGGGATGCCGATGTGATTTTCTGCTTCACGTTAACAAGTGCAATGTCTGGTACCTATAACAGCGCGGTGATCGCAGGGGAAAGCTATGAAGCAGAACATCCGGGTGCGAAGGTGTATGTGATCGATTCTCGCTCGACGGGACCGGAGATGGTGCTGCTCGTTGAAAAGGCGCGGGAGCTGATTCTTTCCGGGAAGGCGCCTGAGCAGATCGACCAGGAGCTGAAGGTGTATCAGCAGAAAACACATCTGTATTTTTCGCTTGCTTCCGTAGAGAATTTCGCAAAAAACGGGCGGATCCATCCACTCATTGCAAAAGGCATTGGCCTCATGGGTATTCGCCTTGTAGGCACAGCCAGTGAGGCAGGTACACTGGAGGTAAAGGGAAAGTGCCGGGGTGATAAAAAAGCCTGGGCGCTCATCCTCGATGCGATGGAAAACTGCGGCTACCGGGGTGGAAGAGTCATCCTCGCGCATAATCAGAACGAGGAAGGTGCACAGAATCTGAAGACCCGGATGAATGAGGCCTTCGGAAATATTCCGGTTGTGATTCAAAAGGAACGGGCGCTCTGCTGCTATTATGCCGAGCCGGGCTCCGTGATGGTTGGATTTGAGACGGAATAAACATTGATCTCAGGAACCTCGACCCTCCCTATGTGTGTTCCGTTCTGCTTCCGTTTATGCTACAATAATTCCAATTTCTGTTTTTGGGAGAGTAGGCATGTACGAGCGCATCATGATACTGATCATGGCCCTGATTGTGGACCTGGTTTTCGGCGACCCTCACAACTGGTTTCATCCGGTGATGGCGATGGGGCGTGGCATTGAGGGACTGGAGAAATTTCTTCGACACCTATTTCATCTTTCGGATGCACCCGAGGAGGACAGGGGAAGGAAGCAGCTTGCGGGCGCGATTCTCGTGATCGTGATGCTCGTGGTGTTTACCGCTATCCCACTCATTATCCATCAGATTGCGACGATGTTCGGTGAGACCCTGACCTGGGCGATCGATGCCTTCCTGGCGTATCAGATGCTTGCGATGAAGCAGCTGAAGAAGGAGTCCATGAAGGTGTATGAGGCACTGAAGCGAAAGAATCTGAAGGAGGCACGCGAAGCAGTTTCCATGATCGTCGGGCGTGACACGAAGCGGCTCAATGCAGGCGGCGTGACAAAGGCGGCGGTCGAGACAGTAGCAGAAAACGCTTCCGATGGTGTCGTGGCACCGCTCCTTTTCATGATGATCTTCGGTGTGGCCGGTGGCTGGTTCTATAAGACTGTGAATACGATGGACTCGATGATCGGCTATAAGAATGATCAGTATCAGTACTTCGGTACCGCTGCCGCACGCCTTGATGATCTTTGCAATTTCATCCCATCCCGTATTTCAGCACTGTTCATGTGCCTTGCGGCGATGTTTCTGGGCCTTGATTGGAAGGGAGCCTTCCGTATCTGGCATCGGGATGCCCGAAAGTCCACGAGCCCGAATTCTGGTCAGACGGAGGCGGCCATGGCCGGAGCCCTCGGTGTGGAGCTCCTCGGGGATGCATATTACTTCGGAAAGCTCGTGCATAAGCCGACGATCGGTGATCGAAAGCGAGACATCACGCCGGAGGACATTGAAACGGCGAACCGCGTCATGTACCTCAGTGTGTTCATGATCTATGTGGTTGGCATCATGATCATGCGGACGGTGATGCTGTATACCGGCTGGATCTAAGGCACGGAAAAAGACACGGCTGTAGAATATGCGTCGGTGAGAGACAATGGAGCGCGGGCCTTTCGGGAGCTACGGGGAAACGTATGGACGAGGAGAAACCGGAGCAGCGCACGATGGAGACGACAATGAACTATCTGCATGGCGGCGATGTCTATCGCCGCAGGATCGACCTTGATTATTCTGTCAATATTAATCCGCTCGGTATGCCGAAGAGCGCATCCGAAGCGGCGAAGCACGGCGTCGACGAGAGCACGGCCTATCCGGACTGGAAGGTCGAGGAGCTCCGGGACGCCGTGGTTTCGTTTATAAATAAGAAATGGTCCGCTGAGCCTGCCTCAGAAGTCCATGCCGACACAAACGTACGGCCTGCAACAACCAGCGCTGGTGCAGGAATGGACGTGGCGTCTACGCGTACGAACCCAATGAATATCGTACAGCCCGAGTGGATCACCTTCGGAAATGGCGCGGCGGACCTTATCTACCGCCTGATGCAGGTGCTTCGCCCAGCACGGGTGCTTGTAACGGCACCTGCCTTTGCAGAGTACAGTGTGGCGGCTCGACGAGTGGGGGCAGAGCTCTGCCCGATCCATCTCTCGGAGGCGGACGACTTCGCCTTTACCGATGTCGTAGAGGAGGCGTTCCTTCGTGGCATTGAGGCGGCACCTGTGGGCTCCGCGGTTTTTTTATGTAATCCGAATAATCCGGATGGAAACGGGATTCCCTCGGAGCGCCTTCATCGCATCGCGATGGCCTGTGAGGAGCGGAGCCTCTATCTCATCGTGGATGAGTGCTTCCTTCCGTTTCTTCGTTCGGATGTCACTATGGCAGGAACGCAGGAATCTGTAGTGGCTGACCAGCGCATATCCACAGGGCGTGGTGCGGTGCCTGCGGCCACCACGTATTCCGACGAGCATGCCGCCAGCATGATCCCCTTCCTTTCGGATTTCGAACACCTCGTGGTGCTGCGTGCCTTCACAAAAATCTATGGCATGCCGGGCTTACGCCTCGGCTACATGCTGACGCGAGCGAAGGAGCTTACGGCAAGTGTGCAGGCGACGATGACTCCATGGGAGATCAATCTTCCGGCACAGCGCGCCGGGGTTGCAGCCCTTCAAGAGGAAAACTTCGTCGAAAAAACATGCACAGTGGTGCACGAGGAGCGGGCCTTTCTCGTTCGCGTGCTTCCGACGCTCCCGTATGTCGAGAAGGTTTATGCGCCGGAATCGGATGCGAATTTTATTCTGTTTCGGATCTCTGGAAAGCTTCGGAGAGAGCGCGCGGCAGAGAGGATGGAACAGGAGGCGAAAGAGACTTCGGAACACCTGTCGAGGGAGAGCGCCTGTCCGACAGAGGAAAGCGTGGATCTGAAGGCACTTCTCCTTGAAGAGGGTGTCTTGATCCGTGCCTGTGGGAACTATGATGGCCTGGATGATCGCTATTACCGTATCTGCGTGCGAACACATGCAGAGAATCTGGAGCTTGTACGGCGCTGGCAGCGGCTTTCGGGAGCGCAGTCTGTGCGCACAGTGCGCGCGTTCACCCAGGAATGCAGCATCATGTCGGCGCTTCCAGAGCAGGTACCCACGCCTGCTGCTCCAGTACACCCGCTGCGCACGGACCGCGTCTCGGTGTCCAGGAAAACGGAGGGGCGTGCGCATGCGATCATGGTGCAGGGCACGATGTCGAATGCCGGGAAGAGTCTCCTCGTGGCCGGCCTCTGCCGCATCTTTCACGAGGATGGCTACCGCGTCGCTCCGTTTAAGGCGCAGAACATGGCGCTCAACAGCTTCATCACGGAGGATGGCCTCGAGATGGGGCGTGCGCAGGTCGTGCAGGCGGAGGCCGCCGGCATTGCCCCGGACGTACGGATGAATCCGATTCTTCTCAAGCCGACGACGGATGTCGGCTCGCAGGTCATCGTGCGTGGCGTGGCGCAGGGCAATATGACCGCCCGGGAGTACTATCGAAACAAAAAGGCCCTGCTTCCGATGGTACGGGAAACGTATGCGTCGCTTGCTTCAGAGTATGACATCATAGTGATCGAGGGAGCTGGAAGCCCAGCCGAGGTGAATCTCCGCGAGGATGATCTCGTGAACATGGGTATGGCCGCAATCGCGGATGCGCCAGTACTGCTCGTCGGAGACATTGACCGCGGCGGCGTGTTTGCCCAGCTCCTCGGCACGATCGAGCTGCTGGAGCCGGAGGAGCGGGCGCGCATTCAGGGTCTCCTCATCAATAAATTCCGTGGAGACAAGACCATCCTGGACCCAGGCCTCGAGATCCTGGAGGAGCGGAGCGGAAAACCGGTGCTCGGCGTGGTGCCCTACCTCGATGTGGCACTCGAGGACGAGGATTCTCTGTCCACGGCACTCGAGAAGCAGGCGGCTACCGAGGGCCTCGATATCGCCGTGATCCGTCTTCCACGCATCAGTAATTTTACAGACTTTACGGCACTCGCGACCGAGCCGAACGTTTCCGTCCGTTATGTCTCGAGCGTGCATGAGCTTGGGGACCCGGATGTCCTCATCCTGCCGGGAACGAAGAGTACGATTCGGGACCTCGACTGGCTTCGAAGCACGGGCCTGGAGGCGAAGATTCTGCAGAAGCACGCGAAGGGAACCTGGATCCTCGGCATCTGCGGCGGCTTCCAGATGCTGGGACGTGATGTGATCGACCTGGAGGGTGTGGAAGGCCCGACGGGCGCCCATGCCCGGGGCCTCGGACTCCTGCCGATTCATACTGAATTTGAGGCGGAAAAGGCACGAACGCAGACGGAGCTCACGCTGGAGGGACTGAAGGGCGATTTCGCCGCGCTGAATGGGCTGCAGGCCATCGGCTATGAGATCCACATGGGGCGCACGACCATGGAAAGGACGGGCATCTCCTGCCGCTATGCACAGGAGGCCAATGTCTTCGGCACCTACGTACATGGCTTTTTCGATCAGGACCGGCTGCGGAAGAGCTTCATCGACGAGGCCTGTCGACGGAAAGGCATTGACCCGGAGGGGCGTGAGGTCGTAAACTATGAAGCATTCAAGGAAGTACAGTTTCAGAAGCTGAGCCAGGCGCTTCGAGCGTCGCTCGACCTCGAAAAAATCTATGAAATGACGTTTGGAAAAGGCAGCGGGAAAAGAGCATGATTGAAATCTACCACGGCAATGGAAAAGGGAAGACGACAGCCGCCATCGGGGCCGCCGTGCGTGCGGCCGGGCATCGTGTGCCTGTGGTCTTCTGCCAGTTTTTAAAGGATGGCATGTCGGGAGAAATCAGTACGCTGGAAAAAATCCCCGGGGTGCTCGTGCTGCTGCCGGAGCATTGCTTCGGCTTTACCTTCCGGATGACGGAGGAGGAGAAGAAAAAAACACGAAAGGAAGCCGATGGGCTGTTCTGCCGCGCAGTGCATATCATGGATCTTACGCTGCAGGCGGAGCCACGGCGACAGGAGGCCGCACGGGCGCGGAAGGCGAAGATCAGTGTGGTGAAGCAGGAACCGGCGCAGCCGGAGATTCGAGGCCTGTTCGTGTTTGACGAAATTCTGGATGCGCTGAATGCCGATCTTCTCGACCGGGAGCTCGTACACGATTTTCTGCTCAAGATTCCGGAAAACATCGAGGTGATTCTGACGGGACGAAACCCGGATGTGACGATCCGTTCCATGGCCGACTACATTACCCATATGGAAAAGGAAAAGCATCCCTATGATCATGGGACCAGGGCCCGTGTCGGGGTGGAAAAGTAGGGACGAGGGATCCGCTGAAAAGCGAAATAAAGAGGAACGCACGGGATGAACAGAATCTGCATGGCGGCATCGAGGCGTATAGAAGGAAGCGAGAAAGGAGCACGGCGTGGAAATCAAACTGGAACATATCGAGCCGAAGGACATTGAGCGGCAGTCCATGGCGCTGATTCAGGCGGAGCTGGAACATCGGCACATCCACCTGGATCCGATGGAGGCCCCGATCATTCGGCGCTGCATTCACACCTCCGCAGATTTTGACTATGCAGAGAATCTGCAGTTTTCCGATCACGCCGTGGAGAAGATGCGGGCGGCACTCGCAGCCGGGGCCCTCGTGGTGACAGACACCGAGATGGCGCGCGCCGGGATCCGAAAGCAGGCGCTCAGCGCACTCGGTGGCGACACGCGTTGCTTCATGGCGGACCCGAAGGTGGCGATTGAAGCGAAAAAACGTGGGGTGACCCGCGCCGTCATCAGCATGGAGCATGCGGCGCGCATTCAGGA
>DJEQ01000105.1:2218-3860 GCA_002431355.1 Oribacterium sp. UBA5894 | reverse complement strand
CACGGACTGCACCCCGCTGGCATCATTGGCGTGCCCGTCGGCTTCGTCAATGTCGTCGAGGCGAAGGAGCTGATTCTCAGCCTCGCGGAGGAAACGGCGCCGATCAGCGAGATTCCGTGGATCGTCGCACGCGGGCGGAAGGGCGGCTCGAACATCGCCGCCTGCATTGTAAATGCATTACTTTATGGCATACATGAATAATATAGAAGGAGAGTAGCATGGCGGATCGCATGTTTGATTTTAACCAGCTGGAGGATGAGGCGAAGGCCCGTGAAGAGGAGGCCGCCGGGGTGAAAACGTCGGCGAGCTGGACACTTCGGACCTGTACGAACGGAGAAAGCGATGCCGCGCATCCGATCCTGACCCTCGCGGACCCGACGAAGAAGCTGCCGCAGCATGCAGTCGGTGTGTTCCTGAATCCGGTCCGTGGCACGGCCTTTGCGTGGACCGATGGGAAGGTGGAGGCCAATGTCAGTGGCCGCGACAAGGATGGCCAGGATTTAAGTCTTTCGATCCTCGAGATTGATCGGCGCTTCGTCGCCCTCGAGCAGTGGCTCGGGGAAAACCATGTGTCCCTGCGCCTTTCGGGGGAGCACACAGAAGCCGGATATGCCGTGTATCGCATGCAGGCGGTCAGCTCAGATGGGACGCGTATACAGACCGAGCGGGACAGCTTTCTGCAGCTCGTGATCGAGCGCCTTCTTGAGAGCCGGGCACCGGAGGAGAAGAGTGCGGAGGAGAGCGCGTTTGACGCCGAGGAACGGGAAGGAAAGAACCCGGGGCTGACGCCGATCACCGATCTCAATTCCATGCTGAACTATCTGGCCTGTGCAGGTCAGACCCTGCCGGAAAACATGCGCGCCTGGGCAGAACGAAACGTCGCGACGATCCGCTCGAGCACGATCAGCCCGGAGGAGCGGCGTCATGCCGAGCGTGCCCTTCAGATGGTGCTGAACATTCAGTGGAAGGGCGATTACTTCGAGTCCATTGATCCCGTCAAGGCACGGGCCATCCTCGACGAGGAGCTCTATGGCCTTGAGCGCGTGAAGCAGCGCATTATGGAGACCATCATTCAGATCAATCGGACGCATACCCTGCCGTCCTATGGCCTGCTGCTGGCCGGCCCGGCCGGTATCGGCAAGTCCCAGCTTGCGTATGCAGTGGCACGGATTCTGCGGCTCCCATGGACGAGCCTTGACATGAGTGCGATCCATGATTCGGAGGCACTGACTGGCAGTCCCCGTGTCTATGCCAATGCAAAGCCCGGCCGTATCATGGAGGCCTTCTCGCAGAGCGGGGCAAGCAATACGGTCTTCATCATCAATGAGCTCGACAAGGCGGATCAGAACAGCATCAACGGAAACCCGGCGGATGCGCTGCTGACGCTTCTCGACAACATTGGCTATACGGACAACTACATCGAATGCCGCATTCCGACCTCGGGCGTGTACCCGGTGGCGACCGCGAATGACAAGAGCCGCATCAGCGCACCACTCATGAGCCGCTTCGCCGTCATTGACATCCCGGACTATACCCCGGAGGAGAAGCGGACGATTTTTAAGCGCTTCTCCCTCCCGAAGGTGCTGAAGCGCATGGGCATGCGACCGGAGGAGTGTGTCGTGGAGGATCGCGCGATTGACGT
>DJEQ01000105.1:0-2130 GCA_002431355.1 Oribacterium sp. UBA5894 | reverse complement strand
GAGCATCTGGCGGCCAATGCGCTCTACCAGATCGAAACGACCGGCGTGAAGACCGTGACCTTCGATGCGCATACGACACGGATGCTGCTGTTTTAAGGGCGTCTGCCTGCGTTGCCAGCCTACGGTAATACAGGATAAAAGAAGGATTGAATGGCAAGGATGCCTGTTCATACAGGATGGAATGAGATAGGAGAAGAATGGAAAATAAGAAATTAAGAACGGCACTGTTTTTACATATCGTCCTCGTCGTGCTCGAGATGATCGATACGAATTTTGCGTATGGAAAGCGTGGCATGGGCATGCTGATTCACTATACGGAGGACTCGAATCTGCTCTGTCTTGTGGTGAGCGCGCTGTTTACGCTTGTGATGCTGCCCATCATCTTTAAGGGGCAGACCAATGGCTTCGTTTCCACCTTTCTGATGCGAAACTATAAGAAGGATGAAACGAAGAAAGTGACGATCCCGACCTGGCTGCTGCTCCTGCGCTATGTGACGACCTGCTGTCTTCTGGTGACCTTCGTGGTGGTACTGCTCGTACTGGGACCGGAGGACGGTTATCATGCGATGTTCCTGGAGGGAACGCATCTGATTAATCACCTGGGTGCACCGCTCCTGTCGCTGTACATTTTCCTCGGACTCGAGACAGAGCCGCGACAGAAGCTGCCGAGCTGGGCGCCAATCGCAGCGCTGCTGGCGACCATCGCTTATGCGATTCCGGTCTTTGCGCTCAATATCTCAAGGCTTTATGTGGGACCGTACTCCTTCTTCCACGTGTACGAGCAGCCACTCTGGAAAACCATTTTCTGGATCGTGGTGATTCTTGGTGGAAATGTTCTCATCGCACGCCTCGTTCAGATGATTTATAATAGACGTACACAGAAGTAACGAGGGCAATGCAGAGACGCACGGGAGCGACCGGAAAACGGCGGGGTGAGAAGACGTGCAGAAGAGGGAAAGCTTTCTGAAATCCTGCGAAAACCGACGGGTGAATGCCCGAGAAAGAAGAGTGCATGATTTTATATATGACATCGACGCCTGGGGGCATCAACCGGGCGACGGGGCGGCCCGAGCCGCTCAGCAATAAAAACCATTTTGTGGATCGCCTGAAGGCGGACTGGAAGCCCCACAGTAAAGCGGTCCTCATCGCCTCCGAGCCGGATGAGGCGCGCTTCAACAGTGCGATGGCAAAGAGCTACCTCGAGTGCTTCAACCGCTCCGGGCTTTCCATGGATTCCATCGATGTACTGGATCGTCGTGAGCCGAAGATCGTGGAGATGCTCGATCGCTTTGATGTGGTGATTCTCGCCGGTGGACATGTGCCGACGGAAAATGCCTGGTTTCATCAGCTTCGACTTCGGGAGCATTTACGGCATTTTCGAGGCATTGTCATCGGCATCAGCGCTGGAACGATGAACTGCGCGGAGGTCGTGTATGCTCAGCCAGAGGAGGAAGGCGAGGCCGTGAATCCGCAGTACCAGCGCTTCCTCACGGGACTTGGGCTCACGAAAACGAAGGTCATCCCACATTATAATCAGACGATCGATGCGGTGCTCGATGGCAAGCGCCTGTATCAGGATATTACCTATCCAGACAGCATGGGAGAGTCCTTCTACTGCCTCACGGATGGCGCCTATATTCGAAAGGACACCCGCACCCGGAAGGAAATGCTGTATGGCGAGGCCTATCTCATTTCGGATGGAGAGATCGGGCTCATCAGTAAAACCGGGGGCGAGTTCGAAATCCCGGTGAAACGGCGGATTCCGGCGGAGCTGATGGGAGCGCTTGGCTTCCTTGCCTACGGTATGCTGCTGGGTGTGCTCCTGACGCGGCAGATCATGGAGGAGAAGAGAGGTAGAATATGAGTATAAAAATGGAATTTCCAGATGAATATATGAACATTCTTCGTTCCTATGCGGAGCAGAACAATGTGACGGTCGAGACGGCGCTCGCGGATACGCTCGAGTTTCTCGAGCTGAAGAACGAGGCCTTCCAGTATTACCATGTGACGATCGAAAACCCGCGGCAGTACCTGAATGATGCCGAGGATATGAATGCAAAGGCGATTCGACAGGTCTTCATGGACCTTTTCGGGGAGGACAGCGTCGGTGATCTGATACACTGCTATTAT
>DJEQ01000121.1:2758-7390 GCA_002431355.1 Oribacterium sp. UBA5894 | reverse complement strand
ATCCAGCCCCAGATGTCAGCCTGGAGCTTCGGTCCATACAGCACCTCCACACCGAGCTGCTCAAGCTCCGAGGTATACGGCTCCTCGTGGGCGAAATTGTCTCCGAGGAACTTGACACGCCAGCCCTCCCTGAGGAAAAGACGAATATACTGATAGTCGAGCTTGCTTCCAGCATCCTTGTCCCAGGTCGGTACATAATGGTCGATCATCAGGAGACACGGCCGGTGCTGTCCACGCTCACGGGCATTGAATGGATTCGGGTTGCCATCATTGACACACTGTGTCCGAAGCTCTGCCGCCCACTTCTCGCGGAATTTCTCCTGATTCACCACCTGGTAATGCTTGAGGCTCGAGGTATCCGAGGTATCGGTGCCATTCGAAATGCCTTCGAAATGCACCACGACGGATTTCGGCTGGAACATGACCTTTTTGCCATGCTTCCGCACCTCAAAGGCCAGGTCCGTATCCTCATAGTAGGCCGGCGCGAAGCGCTCATCAAAGCCGCCGATCTCCTTCCAGAGTGCGGTACGGATCATGATGGCCGCACCGGAAATGAAATCGACCTCCTTTACATAATTATATTCCGGATCGGCCGGGTCCTGCAGACGGCCATAGTTCCAGCCGGAGCCATCCGACCAGATGATGCCGCCGGCCTCCTGGAGACGTCCATCCGGGTACACCAGCTTACTGCCCACCATGCCGATGTCCGTATCCCGCTCCATGAGCTCTACCAGAGAGGAGAGCCAGTTTTTCTGCACCTGGGTATCGTTGTTCAGGAACAGAATATACTGACCACGCGCGATGGAGGCTGCCTGATTACAGTTCTTCAGGAAGCCCATGTTTTCCTTATTGCGCGCGATCACGAGGTTCTCTGCATACTGCCCGATTTCACGTGTAGCATCGGTGGAAACATCATCTGCAATGATGACCTCATACGGAGTCTTTTCGAAATCCGTGTTTTCCTTGATGCTGATGAGACACTGGTAGGTATAGTGAATCTGGTTATAGCACGGGATGACAATGCTGACGAGCGGGCTCTCGCTTCGCTCGAAGCGCACCTTCCCATAGCTCATGTACAGGTCGCCGACCTGGAAGTCACCACGGATACGGTTCTGTCCGTCCTCCGTGAAATACATCGGAAGCATCTTCACCGGGTGTCGAAGCGTTCGCTTCGCATAGCTTAAAAGCTTCCGCTTCCGGGAGCCGATCGGGAAGTGATGGTCGAGGCTTGTCCGGAGCCGGGTGCCAGCGCGGGCCTTCAGGCTCTGACGCGCCTTATAGTAATCGCGCTCCGTAAGCAGGGACTGAATATCCCGCTCATGCACCTTGATCACATTGGTGAGGTTCGCCACATGCACCTGCGTGAGGCGGTTCACCTCCCGTTCCTTCTGAATCGTAATATCGCGCTCCTTGACCTCCCGCTGCAGCTCCTCTGCGCTCTGGCGAAGCGTCGTATACTCGGTTTCGAGTGCACGGAAGCGGGCCACGGTTACCTTATCATTCAGGAAATCATGCGCAGCTTCGCCATCCTTTCCATGGATTTCCTCCTGGAAGGACTGCTCCCGCGCAGCAAGGGCCTCGAGCTCCTGCTTCGAGAAGCCGAAGTTCCGAAGGAAGGTCGCAGCATCCTCATAGGCCAGCAGGCTGCGATACTCCATGTACCAGTAGTAGAGGATACGGTACTGCAGGAAGCGGACATCCACCGGCTCCTGAAATACCCATTCACAGTCAATGAGGGTCGGCTGATCCGCACACATGATGACATTGTCAAACTGGCAGTCGAAGTTCGCCGGCTGCACCGTGCCATCCTTCGCACCGAGCACGAGATCCACAGTTTCTGCGAGCTCCTTGATCGGCGCTACGCCGTCCTTGATCATCTCACTTAAAATTTCGCTGAGGCTCGGGCCCTCCACAAATGGATAGCGCTGGAAGCTCAGGAACTGATAGCTTCCGAGGGCATGACTCGATTCCACGGCACGCAGCACGGAAAGCTGCGGATTTGCGGCAGCGATGGCCTCGGCCTTCTCGCTCAGTGACTCGATGTGTGCATTGGCCGCAGGTGTCGTCCCGGCCTTCACGGCGAAGCGCTTTCCCTGATCATCCCGATAGAGCAGGGTCTTAATGGCATATTCCGGCTTCCGGGTCGAATTATACTTGATGTAATCTGGACGGAAGCGGCGGTAATCCCGTACCTTCGGGCGGACGCTGCCATCCGGCTGATAAATGTAGAGGTACGCCGGAGCAAACTCGCGGAAGCGGTTTTCCTCGATGAGGAGTGCGGTCTTCTCATCCTCCTCCGAAAGCTCCGGCATGCGTGCATCACTGTAAAAATGAAGCGGCACGCGAAGATCCGGGGTGACATAGTAGAGGGTCTCCTTCCGATTCGGCTGCTCCTTCCCGAGGCTCTCCCGCAGGGTCTCAAGCTCGGACCAGCGAAGATATACGGTATCCTCCTTCCGATCACCCGTCGTGAGACGATCCAGATCGAGTGCATTTTCGAGGCCGATCAGAATACTGCCGCCCTTCTTCAGCCAGGTTTCCGTCAGGGTGTGGAACATCGCCTGAAGATTGTCCTGAAACATGCGGAGCACCTTTTTCGTCAGCACCGGAATCACCACGTAGTCATAGCTGCTGTCATCGAGACGGCGGGAAACGTGGTGCACACGTGGCTCCAGAAGGCTCACAAACGGTGCCGTCGTATCCTTGTCTCCGAGCACCAGCACGGAGGCATCCCGTTCACGGCCCGAGGTCAGATCCTCGAAGCAGAACCACTCTATGGTATTGGTCATATAATGTGAAAAATCCATCAGCTGTCACGCCTTTCCAGAGTCACCTCTGACTCCATATCATATACGCCCACGGTGTTTTTGTTCGAGAGCACCGTAATGGAAGCGACGTCATACTTTCGGTCATAGACCACATGCTCGCCCTCCTCGAAGCCGGTGCAGGACATACTGAGCAGGTACTCTCCGCCCTGCAGCGTCATCCGCTGGGTAAAGGTGCAGGTATATTCATCCCCGGCCTTGACCGGCTGGATGTCGCAGCCCTCGATCAGGGTGTTCGTACCGGTCAGATCTGCCCCACGCTTGTCCTTGATCGTAAAGGTAAAGATCGGTGCGGCGATCGGGGCATTGAAGCGGATTTTCTCCTTAATGGAGAAGGTTTCCCCCTTTACGATGACATTGGACAGCTTTCCTCGCTGATCAAGGATCCCGAGATCCCAGATCGTGGCACGGCCATCGCCATAATGCTGTACATTCGGATTCAGGTTGAGGCTGTCCTGCATAAGGGCCGCCGTACCCGCTGCCTCTCCTCCTGCAGCGCTGCCTGTCGCCGCTTCGTGAGCCCGATCTGATTTCGCAGCCGCCACGCCGGTCTTTCCTTCTTCACGAGTAGTGCTCTCCGCGAGGGCGGCTCCACCGACACTGTCCACGCCGAAGTTCTGCCCATCAATGAACGCTGCGGCCGCCGCAGCTTCCGCCTTCTGCTGCGCGCTCTTCTGGTCTTCCTCTGTAAAGCGTCCAGCGAGAATTTTCTTATAGAGATCCACCATATCCCCTGGCAGACCCTCCGAGACCTTTTCTCCCTTGTTCAGGAGAATGACCCGGTCACAGTACTTCATCACCGAGCCGAGATCATGTGTCACCATCAGGATCGTCGTACCATTCCGACGAAGCTCGTCCATACGGTGGTAGCACTTCGCCTGGAAGAACACGTCTCCGACGGAAAGGGCCTCATCCACGATGAGAATCTCCGGATCCATCGCCACATAGAGTGCGAAGGCGAGACGCACAAACATACCGGAGGAGTAGCTCTTCACCGGCTGATAGACGAAATCGCCGATGTCCGCAAAGTCGAGAATTTCCTGCAGCTTTGCATCCATCTGCTCCTTCGTGAAGCCCATCATCGTGCCGTTCATGTAGACATTCTCGATGCCGGTATAATCCGGGTTGAAGCCCGCGCCGAGCTCGAGGAGCGCGCAGATAATGCCATGGATCTGTACCTCCCCCTCCGTCGGCGTCAGGACACCGGTAATAATCTTCAGCATCGTGGACTTTCCAGAGCCATTGGTGCCGATGATGCCAACGGACTCGCCCTTTCGAACCTGAAATCCAACATGGTTCAGGGCATAGAAATCCCGATGATAGTTTCGATGGGTGAGGCTCACTGCCTCCTTGAGACGGTCGATCGGCTGGTTATATAAACGGTATATTTTGGTCACATCCCGTACGTCAATGACGATATTGGAGTCGGACGGACCTTCCTTTTTCTGTTCTGCTGTCTTTGTATCCATTTTCCTTACAATGCGTTTCACGGCCGACGGCTGCGCCGGCCCATAAAAAATCCCCAGATGCGTTTCCGCGCATTTGGGGAATATTTTAGCATAGTTATGTCTGTATTTCCATAGATTCGCATCGACGGACTGTTCATCGCGTTCAGAGAGCCTGAGCAGAAGGTCTAGATGCTGACGTCACGCAGAAACGAAGTGTTCGGCTTACTGCTGTCCTGGCGTCGTGTAGGTGTTGACATTTGTCTTTCCGGTCGATGGCAGCGTTCCGGAGTAATTCGTGCCGGTCGTCTGCGTCGTACTGGTGGTCTGCGCTGCCGTCGTGCCCGTGGTCTGGGTCGTGG
>DJEQ01000121.1:0-2709 GCA_002431355.1 Oribacterium sp. UBA5894 | reverse complement strand
GTCGTGGCTGTTCCCGCGGTCTGTGTACGGATGTCCGGGCTACTTGCATTCGTCACAAGATGTCCGTCGCTCGCATAGTAGCTGTAGGTACCGGATGCATTATACGTCGTACCCGTCTTCTTCTGATCGACGCCGGTCGGGGAGAGATAGCTGTTGGCAGTCAGCCCATTCTGCTGGTTCGCCGCGCTCTGGTCACCGGTCTGGATGGTCGGGAGCGTCGCATTCGTATAGCTGCTGTTCGTGGTACTCTTTCCGTTCTGACTGAGGGTCTTCGTGATGGTTGTCACGGTTTCCTGCGGAAGGTTTGCATTGGCTGCAGCGGTATTTGCGGCAAGCTGGGCGGCCGTCAGGGTTCCGTCCTGGGCGCTGTTTCCTCCACGGGCGGCCTTCGCCGCATCGGCAGCAGCATTGGCCGCAGCAATGGTCTGCGCCGTATTCGCACGGGCGGCCGCCTCCGTCGTAAAGGTCTCCGCCTTCACGGTGACGTCTGGTGCCGGTGTGCCATCCGGTGCCGCCTGACCGGCATAAACCACCACCTGCTGCCCCGTCGTGCTGTCGGTCCAGATGGCGATCGGCCCCTGCAGCGTATACTGCCATGCCGCCATCGCCGGCATGCTGCCCATCAGGGTCATCACCGTCGCCACTGTGAGAAGCTTCGTCCACTTCATTCGTCTCATATTTGTTCTCCTTCCGGATCTTTCTCTTCATTATTACTGGAAGTATACCACAGAACCGGCAGTGCAATGCTTACAATTTTCTGCAGGGACCGCAGGAGGCCAGAGAGAGCTGTCCAAATCCATATGCAGAGGGCCTAGTGCCGCTTGGGGTCCCTGGCTTAGCGAATGATCACGAGGGAGTGCCGCCCGAAGGGCGCGGGGGTCCCCGTGATGCCTAAGTGGCGAACGTATTCAAAACTGTGCCGTAGGCACAGTATCTGATTTTTCCGGCCTCGGAGTACTGGATTTGAGCAGCCTCCCTGGCCTCCTGGAGAACTCAGTGAATGTCTGCGGTGAGCGTGCCGTCCTTCACCTCGATGGTGATGACACTGCCCTCCTGCACCTTGTCCTCGAGAATAATGCGGGCTACGAGGGTCTCGATGTTCTTCTGGATGTACCGACGCAGTGGACGGGCACCGAACTGCGGGTCGTAGCCATGGTCGGTCACGAAGGTCCGGGCATCGTCACTGAGTTCAACCTTCAACTGACGATCTGCCAGTCGGCGGTTGATGTCGGCAATCATGAGATCCGTAATGTGGCTGATGTTGTCCTTTGTCAGCGGTTTAAACATGATGATCTCATCGAGACGATTCAGGAATTCCGGACGGAAGGAGCGGAAGAGCTCATCATGCACCTTCTGCCGTGCCTCCTCCGTGATTTCGCCGTTCGCATCAATGCCTTCCAGCAGATACTGTGCGCCGAGGTTCGAGGTCAGGATGATGATGGTGTTCTTAAAGTCCACGGTCTTTCCCTGGCTGTCGGTGATACGGCCATCATCGAGAATCTGCAGCAGGATATTGAACACATCCGGATGAGCCTTCTCGATTTCATCGAAGAGCACAACCGAGTACGGCTTTCTGCGTACAGCCTCGGTCAGCTGACCGCCCTCCTCATAGCCGACATAGCCTGGTGCCGCACCAATGAGTCTCGATACAGAATACTTCTCCATATACTCTGACATATCGATCCGGACCATGGCATTCTCATCATCGAAGAGATTCTGGGCGAGCGACTTTGCAAGCTCGGTCTTACCTACACCGGTTGGGCCCATGAAGAGGAAGGAGCCAATCGGTCTCGTCGGATCCTTGATGCCTGCCTTCGAGCGCTGGATGGCCTCGACGACCTTTTCGACCGCCTCATCCTGGCCGATCAGGCGCTTATGAATCTCATCTCCGAGGTGCAGAACCTTCGAGCGCTCGGATTCATTGAGCTTCGACACTGGAATACCGGTCCAGCGGCTGACGATCTTTCCGATCTCCTCCTCGGTGACGGTTTCCTGCAGAAGCGCACGATCCTCCCCATGCACGCTGTTCTCTGCATCCTGCAGCTGCTTTTCAACAGCTGGAAGATCCGAATACTGAATCTGGGAGGCCTTCGCATAATCGCCCATCTGCATAGCCCGATCCATGTCCTTCTTCAGCTGATCTCTCTTCTCCCGAAGGGCCTGCAGATCCCCGGCCGATTTCTTTTCATTGTCCCACTGGGCCTGCTTCGTATCGAACTGGGCCTGCAGCTCTACGAGCTCCTTATCTATGTCTGCAAGACGCTGCTTCGACAGGGTATCGTCCTCCTTCTTGAGCGAGATCTGCTCCATCTTGAGCTGCGTCAGCTTACTCTGCAGCGCGGCCATATCCTCTGGCATGGACTCCATCTGGGTCTTTACCATCGCACAGGCCTCATCCACCAGGTCAATGGCCTTATCTGGCAGGAAACGGTCGGAAATGTAGCGGTCACTGAGGGTTGCCGCGGCCACGAGCGCATTGTCGCTGATGCTCACGCCGTGGTACTTCTCATAGCTGTCCTTGATACCACGGAGAATGTAGATTGTATCCTCGACGCTCGGCTCATCGATGGTCACCGGCTGGAAACGACGTTCGAGCGCCGCATCCTTCTCGATGTATTTATGATACTCGTTCAATGTGGTCGCGCCGATGCAGTGAAGCTCACCACGCGCCAGCATTGGCTTCAGGATGTTGCCCGCATCGAGGGAGCC
>DJEQ01000037.1:2813-7127 GCA_002431355.1 Oribacterium sp. UBA5894 | reverse complement strand
GAGCAGCATGCCGCAGGACTCGATGCCCATCATCTTCCGTGGTGGAAGGTTCGTGATGGCAATCAGGGTCTTGCCTACGAGCTCCTCCGGCTCATAGAAGGCATGGATGCCGCTTAAGATCGTACGATCCGTACCGGTTCCATCATCCAGTGTGAACTGGAGAAGCTTCTTTGACTTCGGAACAGCGACGCACGCCTTTACCTTTACGGCACGGAAGTCGGACTTACTGAAGGTATCGAAATCGACCTCTTCCTCGAACAGCGGCTCGATCTTGACATTCGAGAAGTCAATCTTTTCATTCGGTGTGAAGAAGCCACTCTTCTCCTCTGCCTCTGCCTCTTCCTTCGCTGCCTTCTTGTCTGCATTCAGCGACTTCATCGTCGGGAAGAGGAGAACATCACGGATGGCCGGTGTATCGGTCAGGAGCATCACGAGACGGTCGATACCATAGCCGATGCCGCCCGTTGGCGGAAGACCGATCTCCATGGCATGGAGGAAGTCCTCGTCGGTGTGGTTTGCCTCTTCATCGCCTGCGGCTGCCAGAGCATCCTGTGCCTTGAAGCGCTCACGCTGATCGATCGGATCATTGAGCTCGGAGTAGGCATTGCACATCTCACGTCCATAGATATAGAGCTCGAAACGCTCTACCTTCGACGGATCAGATGGCTTCTTCTTCGTCAGCGGAGAAATCTCCACCGGGTGGTCCATGATGAAGGTCGGCTGAATCATCTTCTCCTCACAGAAGGTCTCGAAGAAGCCGTTCTCAATGTCACCGATCTTGTGGTGCTCCTCATACGGCACATTGTGCTCGTCTGCGAGTGCACGTGCCTCCTCCAGGGTCTTCACGGTATCAAAGTCGATGCCACACTGCTCCTTGATGGCCTCGGTCATCGATAAGCGGCGGAATGGCTTTCCAAGGTCGATCTCCGTGCCCTGGTAGCTGATGGTGGTGGTGCCACATACCTTCTCTGCAAGGTAACGGAACATGCTCTCGGTGAGCTCCATCATGCCGTTGTAATCGGTATAGGCCTGGTACAGCTCCATCAGGGTGAATTCCGGGTTATGACGGGTATCCACACCCTCATTACGGAATACACGGCCGATCTCGAAGACACGCTCCAGACCACCGACGATGAGACGCTTGAGGTAGAGCTCGAGGGAAATACGAAGCTTCACATCCTCATTCAGTGCATTGTAATGCGTTTCAAAAGGACGCGCTGCCGCACCGCCGGCATTCTCCACAAGCATCGGTGTCTCAACCTCCATGAAGCCACGGGCATCCAGGAAGTTCCGGATTTTACGAAGGATCTGGGAACGCTTGATGAAGACATTCTTCGAATCCTCGTTCATGATGAGGTCCACATAGCGCTGACGGTATCTCGTATCGGTATCCTGCAGGCCGTGGAACTTCTCAGGAAGCGGGTAGAGCGACTTCGAAAGAAGCGTCAGGGACTGTGCATGCACGGAAATCTCACCCATCTTGGTCTTAAAGACATAGCCCTTTACACCGACGATATCGCCGATGTCCATCTTCTTAAACTTCTTATACTCATCCTCGCCAAGCTCATCCCGGGTAATGTAGGCCTGGATACGGCCCTGCTTATCCTGAATATGGACGAAGGAAGCCTTGCCCATCACACGCTTCTGCATGATACGGCCAGCGATGGAAACCTCCTTGTTCTCGAAGTCATCGAAATGGTCCTTGATTTCCTGGCTGTGCTGCTCCTGATCAAACTTCGTGATCTGGAAAGGATCCTGTCCAGCCGCCTGCAGCTCTGCGAGCTTGTCTCGGCGTGCCTTTACGATATGGTTGGTGTCCTCTACTGGCGCCTGGTTGTTCTGGTTTTCCTGATTCTCTCCCATAGCTTCTCCTTGATGCTTATGCTGCCAATGCAGATTCTTATATTAGTCCTCGTGCTCGTTTACACGCTCGACCTCGAGTACGCGGAACTTCAGGTCTCCGGCCTCGGTCTCTACAGTTACCTCATCACCGACCTTGTGGTGAAGGAGTGCCTTGCCCACCGGTGCCTCGTTTGAAATCTTTCCGGTCAGGCTGTTTGCCTCGGAAGAGCCGACGATATAGTAGACCACTTCCTCATCAAACTCCTCATCCAGAAGCTTTACACGGCAGCCGACATTGATCTCACCCTCTACGGAATCATCCACGACCTCAACGTTCTTCAGCAGCGCCTCGAGCTCGACGATTCTTGCCTCGATATCTCTCTGCTCATCCTTCGCTGCATCGTACTCTGCATTCTCCGAAAGATCGCCCTGCTCTCTCGCTTCCTTGATCTTCTCAGCAATCATCTGTCTCTGGTTGACCTTCAGATCATGAAGCTCTGCCTCATACTTGTTAAGACCTGCACGTGTCAGTAAGTTCTTCTTTCCCTGCTCTTCTGCCATGTTCCCCATAGCTCCTTTCAAGACTTCCATTTGCGCATTCCTTTAAAAGAGCTGCGCAGTATAAAACAGGCTGTTCCTGAAATAGCAGAAACCGCCCATCATCCATTTTCACAAATGCGTATTTTAAAGCAAGGAGACGTACTTTGTCAACCGTCCGAGCTTGCTTTCTTCGCTCTTTTCAGGGCTTTACCGTGGCTTTTCCTGCTTCAATGCATCCACCAGACAATACAGCTCGTCAATGCTGTTCGCCGTATTGATTTTTCCGCGAAGCTTCGCCGAATCCGGGTAGCCCTCGGTATACCAGGCAATGTGCTTCCGCATCTCCCGAATCGTGGTGAACTCTCCTTTATACTGAAGCATGAGCTCCACATGATGATGAATCATCGCGATAACATCCTGAACGGTCGGCTCCGGCAGGAGCTCCCCTGTTTTCAGATACTGCACGGTCCGCTGAATGAGCCACGGATTTCCCTGTGCACCACGTGCGATCGCCACTCCATCACAGCCGGTTTCCTCCATCATCCGCTTCGCATCCTCCGGCGTAAAAATGTCACCATTTCCGAAAACCGGAATGCGCACTGCCTCCTTGACCCGGCGAATCACATCCCAGTCAGCCTTCCCGCTGTAGAGCTGTGCCCGCGTACGGCCATGGACCGTAACTGCAGAAACACCCGCCTGCTCGGCCATCTTTGCAAATTCCACTGCCGTATCGTCATTTTTCTGAAAGCCCTTCCGGAATTTCACCGTAATCGGTTTATGGCAGCGCTCTACCATCGCATGCAGAATGTCGTACGCAAGCTCCGGGTGGTTCATGAGATCGCTTCCCTCATGATTGTTGACGATTTTAGCTACCGGGCAGCCCATATTGACATCGATGAGATCGAAGCGCTCCTCAATCTGTGCCGCGATCTCTGCCATGATATCCGGCTCCGAGCCAAAAAGCTGAACCGCCACGGGATGCTCTCCGTTCCCCGTCCGCATCAGCTCCTCGGTATTCTTATTATGATAGAGAATGGCCTTCGCGCTGATCATTTCGGTGGTCGTCAGACCCACACCCATCTCGCGAAGAATCGTCCGATACGGAAGGTCTGTTACCCCGGCCATCGGGGCCATGGCAACTGGACTTGAAAGCTCTACATTTCCGATTCTCATCACTCGTCATCCCCAAAAAGCGTATGGTACGCGGTCTGCTCTGCATGCGGATCATCCGGCATCACCGGCATATCCCAGGAGCCCGTCTTCCGAATGCCGCCCTGTTCCTCTTCCGTCACCACGGTCGGGTCCAATGCTGCCTGCTCTGCGGCCGTCGCATGCCGCACCTCTGCATGCCCCTCTGGATTATTCGCGCCCGGCTCCTCCTGTGTCTCCATCTCTGCAGAGTCCGTGTTCGCTGTACCCCGGCCATGCAGCGCCTCAATGGCCTGATAATAGGTTTCGAGCTTCGTAAACAGCGCCTCATATTTCGATGCCAGCTCCTTGATGCGCTGCTCCGCATGCGCATCATCGAAGCGCACATCATCGTCCTCATGCATGGACTTCAGCACGAGCTTCTGCTCCGGATTAAACTGCATCAGAAAGATGCCCCCGATCTCCTCGACATAGTCAACCGCAATGAGCTTCAGCTCCTTCTGCACATCCTCCGGAAGATTTCCATACTCCGGATTCAGATAATACTTCTGATGATAGGCATTCGCCGCACACAGCACCACACCCTCATTTTCAAGATTTTCCGCCATCACAGCACCTCGTTTCTTAAAAGTATTCGCATTATAACATACCCGTTCCGCTCTGTCTCTATCATCCGTTCAACTGGAGCCCGGAGGGCGTTCCCAGAAGCACAGTACTCCAAGGTTGGAAAAATCTAAGATCGGGTCTTAAGAAGCACTAAACCCTCTGACAACGTCGCGTTTT
>DJEQ01000037.1:0-2756 GCA_002431355.1 Oribacterium sp. UBA5894 | reverse complement strand
GAAAAATTCTTCAAGTGCTTCTAAAAGACCCGATCTTGATTTTACAACAACCTTTCCGTGTGGCTTCTGGGATTCGCTCTCCGGACTCTCATTGAACGAAATTTCTGGTACCTTTACCGAACCAGAAGCTTCGCGATGCGGAACTGCTCCTCGTTGATGTCCTTCTTCATCTGAAGGGCCTCCTGGATGTCGTAGTCGACGAACTCGCCGTGCTTATAGGCGACGAGACGGTTTGACTTACCTTCATGGAGAAGCTCCACAGCCCGGGCACCCATCATGGATGCATAGTAACGGTCCTTACAGGTTGGGGAACCGCCACGCTGGATGTGGCCGAGGATCGTGGCTCTCGTTTCAATGCCGGTTGCGGCTTCGATGCGCTTCGCCATCGAGGTGCTGTGACCGATGCCCTCTGCATTGATGATGATGTAGTGCTTCTTGCCTCTCTTTCGTGCCTCGATGATACGGTTAATGATGGCCTGCTCATCGCCGTCATAGCGCTCCGGGAGAAGGATTTCCTCGGCGCCGTTTGCGACACCGCACCAGAGAGCGATGTAACCGGCCCGACGGCCCATGACCTCGATGATGGAGCAGCGCTCATGAGAGGTCGAGGTATCACGGAGCTTATCGATGGCCTCCATTGCAGTATTAATGGCGGTATCGAAGCCGATCGTATAATCCGTGCAGGCGATATCGAGGTCAATCGTGCCTGGAACGCCGATGGTGTTGATTCCCAGTGCACTCAGCTTGCCGGCGCCACGGAAGGAGCCATCGCCACCGATGACCACGATGCCGTCGATGCCATGCTTCCGGCAGATCTCTGCACCACGGGCCTGGCCCTCCGGAGTCGTGAATTCCTGACATCTCGCTGTATAGAGGATCGTACCACCACGGCTGATGGTATCCGATACGGAGGTCGTATCCATATCGACGATTTCCTCCTGCAGAAGGCCTGCATAGCCTCGCATGATGCCCTTTACCTTGATGCCCTCGTGAATGGCGGTACGCACTACGCTACGAACACAGGCATTCATGCCTGGTGCGTCTCCTCCAGATGTAAGTACGCCAATCGTCTTTACTGCTTTCGTCGCCATCGTATTTTCCTCCAGATTTATAGACTGTTTTCCTGAAACATACTCTTGAACAGGGTTGTGAAATCTATCACAATCTTGCTTAATAATAGTTTAGTTTTGTACTTTTTTCAATACCCTATACGAAAGTCGAACATTTTTTTCGCCGAGCAGTGTATACAGTCCCTGCAGCAGGGCATCGTCGACCGTCACGGCCTGGGGACGCCCCAGTCGCTTCACCGCTTTTTCTTCCCGGAGATAAATGGCTACACCATCCTCCCCTGGATGGGCAGACAGAAGCTGTCCGAGTGCCTGCTGCAGCTCGAAATACTGCTGCTTATCCTCGAACTGTACCCAGAGCTCCTTCGGTGCCTCCGAAAAGGCATAGATATGATCTGCAATCAGCTTGCTGTCCTCCTCGCCGGAACCGTCCACATGTCCATAGACGAAAAGCTTCGCGTCCTGCGTGAGACGTGTGCGCACCGCCTGGTAGGTTTTCGGGAAAACCACCACATCGACGGTGCCCAGGCGATCCTCGATCTGAAGAAAGGCCATCTGCTCCTGCTTCCTGGTGGTTTTCATGCGGAGATCCGTGAGGATTCCGCCGATCGTGACCTTCTGCTGATCCCGGAGCGGCACCTGGCCCGTCTCTTCATCGCGCAGGAAGTCTGCACTCGTGGCCGAGACATTGGCCTCCATCACCGCACGGTAGGCATCGAGCGGATGCCCGCTGAGATAAAAGCCGAGAGCCTCCTTTTCATACTGAAGGAGCTCCTCCTTCGGGTATTCCGGGAGCTTCGGCATACGGACACGGAACTCCTCTGCCTCCTGACTGTCCTCGCCGAGCAGATCCGCAAGCGTCATCTGACCGGCCATCGTGTTCTGCTTTTCCTTCACCCTGCTTTCGATGATGGTTGGCAGAATCGCAATCTTCTCACGTCGATTGCCTGGGAAATCGTCGAGTCCACCGGCCTCGATGAAGAATTCGATGGCACGACGGTTGATGCCCTTGGTTGAAACCCGGACGACAAAGTCCTCGAAATCCCGGAAGAGGCCATGCTGCTCACGTTCCTTCACCAGCGCAGCCGCCGCGGTGCGTCCGACGCCCTTCACGGCGCTGAGTCCATAACGGATTGCTTTCTCAGAAGCGACGGAGAAGCCCACCTCTGCATGGTTTACATCGGGTGGCAGGATGGCAATTCCGAGGCTGCGGGCTACATCGAAATACTCGGCGGTCTTCCGCATATTATCCATATAGGAGGTCATGAGCGCTGCAAAAAACTCCGCCGGATAGTAGCAGCGAAGGTAAGCCGTCTGATAGGAAACGATGGCATAGCAGGCAGCGTGGGACTTATTGAATGCATACTTTGCAAAATCAATCATCTCGTCATAGATGTGGTTCGCTGTTGCCTCATCGATCCCCCGTGCAATACAGCCTGGGATATGCTGCTCCTTATTTCCATAGACGAAGTTCTTCCGCTCCTCCTCCATGACCTTCGTTTTCTTCTTGCTCATCGCACGACGTACGAGATCCGAGCGTCCCATCGAATAGCCTGCGAGATCCCGAACGATCTGCATTACCTGCTCCTGGTAGACAATGCATCCATAGGTCGTGTCGAGGATCGGCTTCATCTCCGGGCAGTCATAGCGCACACTCTCCGGATGCTGCTTGCCCTTGATATATTTCGG
>DJEQ01000072.1 GCA_002431355.1 Oribacterium sp. UBA5894 | reverse complement strand
ACATACTTCTGGACGCGCTTGATGCGTCCGCCCGTCATGGTATTGAGCCCGGTGTCGACGATGGTCACCCGCCATGGCTCATTCATATTGTTGTGAACCTCCATCTGATTGTTGCTGAGATCGAAGGTCACATCTGAATTATGCAGGAAGTAGTTTGCGAAATATTCCTTGATCACATACTGCTTGTAGCCCGCCAGAATGATGAAATCATTGTAGCCATAGCTCGAATAGTACTTCATGATGTGCCAGAGGATCGGCATCTCTCCGATTTCGATCATTGGCTTCGGACGAAGATGCGACTCCTCTGAAATGCGGGTACCGAACCCGCCTGCTAAAATAAGAACTTTCATAATCACTCCCGGAAAACGTTCCAGTGGTTTTCCTTTAAAATATCCAGTGCATGCCGTACCTTGCCGGCACCGTGATGGTATTCAAATATCACATTGAGCTCGTCATCGCTCAGATTTTCATAGTTTCGTGCGGACTCCGCGATGGTTTCAAAATACATCTTTCGGAATGGCGCAACATCCATTTCCCGCTTATCAGTATAACAGCTCGCTCCCATGAAGAAAAGAAGCACGAAAATGGACAGCACCAGCCCCGCCCGTGCGACCACACGTTTTTCATGCTGTGCCCGGAAGACGCGCGCGGCATATCCATAGATCAGCAGAAGTCCCAGCGTGCCCGGCAGGTACTGAAGCCCATAGCGGCTCTGCCATGCATAGGTTTCCGTAAAGTAAATGTAGCGGGACAGAAACACCAGCACATGACTTCCCGCGCCGCTCACGAGGAGAAGCATCGGAAAGATCGTCCGACGATACTGTCCAGTACGGAAGTAAAGGCCAAGCGCCAGCAGATAGAGCAGAATCACGAGTGCTCCCAGCAGATAGATTTCGTAATACTGGATGTGTCCGGCTGCAAGGAAATCCTCGAGCACGGAGCCGGAAACCAGTGTGCTCGCAAAGCCATCCAGCAGGAAGCGAAGTGAAAAGCCCAGATGCTGCTGCAGAACCGTAAGGAGGCCAATGTCTTTCGTCCCGACATAATCGTATGTGGCGGAGGCATTGCTCATAAGATACAGTATCAGCGGCAGCAGTGCCGAGAGCGCGTAGCCCGAAAGTCTTCGTGCCTTCAGCTGTCGGTTGTGAAGAACCGCGAGGTAGCCATAGGCCAGGAGGAGGGTCACCGCATACTGCACGAGGTACGGACCGGCCACGAGCAGTGCGAGCCATGGCAGAAGAACCAGCCGCCGCTCATCCCCCGGCTTTTCGGTTCCAGTGAACGCCCGCTCCAGTACGAGATAATGGTAGAAAAAGAGCCCATAGCTCAGAAAATGCGCACAGCCGGAGCCATTGAGGAGAAGCTCCCACTTATCGAGGCTGAAGCCGAGGAGCATCACGGCGAGCACCGTGAGGATGCCGGCCCGCTCCCGCCGAAGATAGGCGCTCACGCTCAGCATGAGAAGAAGCAGTCCGAGAAGGCTCAGCGCACGATCGAAGTGGACGGAAAAGCCGAACAGGTGGATGTTCAGAAAACGGATCAGGTAGGTGATCGGAATCCGCGTCAGAATATCCGGAACGAAAAAGTGCTCCGGTGCCAGCGGATCCGGCAGGTAGCTGTTGATGAGGCGAATGTAATCAGAATAGACCACATCCACCGAGGCCTGCAGCACATACCCCCCGAGGCACAGCGTTCCCAGCACTGGAAGAAGGTACAGAAGCACACTTCTTCCCGCGTCCCTTCGCGTACGGTATCCGCGGCTCGTGGCCGACGCACCGCCGCCCATCTTCTCTTTCGGGATGCGGCGCTGCGTTTTCTCTCCGCCGTCCCCTGTCGTTTTTCCTCGTGCGTTCGTCCGTGTCGGATCGAAGGCCTCGGCTCTATGCTTCACTGAGTTCATCCCATGCTGCCTTTCCGAATGCCTGGGCGGTCACGTCCAGGTACCCACGATTTCCCTGCTCCATGAGGACCATGCTGTTTTCTTCACTTGCATCGGCCGGAAGATCCTCCACACGGTTGATGAAATGAATTTCTGTCCCCTGTCCCGTCTTCTCCGGATCAAAGGGCTTATAGAAATATTCCGCGTAGAAGTCCGTCATCTCATAGTAATTATAAAAAATATACACCTGCTTCTTTCCCAGGAAGTTTTCCGCACCGACCGCATCGATGGTGCATGCCGCGAGGGAATTCACCCGATCCTGGTCAAAGAAGAAAAAGATATTGTCATAATGCTCCCGATCGAAGTGCTCCACCGGTGTCATCACGAGGCCATAGAGAAGAAAGAGAACAGAAAACGGAAGGATCCGACGAAGGCACGCCTTCTTCCTCTCCGCATCTTCCATTTCCCGCCTGCGCTGTACTGCCGCACGCGTTCGCAGCCCCTGCACAGTTTCCATGTTCAGCACTCGCGGCTCCGTCGTTTCCTGCGCCACGTGTCCCTTTGCGAGCTCGCCCAGCAGAAAGGACAGATACAGAAGCGCCGCCGTATAGCTGACATAGACCCATCTCGTTTCCAGACGAATCGTAATCGAGCTGGAGCCAATGCAGAGCCCGATAAAGCCGATGAACAGAAGATGCTCCCCGAGGAGCCGTGGGGTAATGTGGCCTCTCTGCCACGCATTCCGCCCATAAAGGATGAGCATCCCGAGAAGGCAGAGCCAGCTGCCGCCAATGAGAAGCCATACCCAGCGCGGCGAATCCAGAAAGGAAACGCCACAGTAGATCGCGTGTCCGGCATTGATTCCGAAAATATAGGCGACCTGTGTCCATGCGAAGCCGATGGCCTGCGAAAGCGAGAAGGTATCCTGCACCTTCGTGCCGGCCGTCCCGACCGGAATGGCCTCCCCGGCCACGGCCATGCGAACCGCAAAGAAGAGGAAAAGGATCAGCGCAGGCAGAAGAAGCTCCCACAGCGGTGCACCGATGCGCTCTCTGTGAAGCGTGTCTGAAGCCCCGTTCTTCCTCCGCTCCCGCTTCTGCGCCGAAGCCTTCCCCGTCTCCATCGGTCGACCGTCTGAATCCATGGCTGCAGCTCCATAGGCTTTATAAATCCGCCGCTGATTTCTCCAGTGCATGAAGACCGCGAGGTAAAAGAGCGGTGCCAGCGCGATGTAGCGCTCATGGGTGAAGATCACGAGAAAAAAGCTGAGGCAGGCACGAAGATAGGCGCCTTTCCCTCGGCCCTCCAGGTAATCAAACAGCCCCCAGAGCGTCAGAAGTGCGAGCAGAAGCGCGAGGGATTCGAGAAGTCCGAGCACCTGTGCAATCTGATAGGCCGCAAAATGGGACTGCAGATACAGTCCCCCGGTGAGGAGACCGACGCCCTGTCCGACGAAGCGAGCGGTCCGGGTATTCGTGAGACGCGTCAGGCGACGGCTGAAGAAGTAGATCACCCACGCGATCAGAACATTCAGCAGCACATTAAAGCGGGCATACCAGTGCACATGGGGTCCGATCAGCCAGAATTCGAGATAGCTGATGGCCCAGTAAAACGGGCGAAAGTTCCCCTTCGTCACCTTCGGGAAGGTAAAGGACCAGAAGTCCTCACAGCCATAGAAGGACCAGAGGTAAAGATCATCCCCATAGAGTGCGTCGATATGAATATGCCGGTTGATGAATAAACCAAACAACAGCAGGAGAACCAGTGCTCCTGCTGTGCATAGCCATTGCCTATCTGTTTTCGTCTTTCTGGTATGCTCCATATGCCTTCTTATAGAAGTGCATCAGCAGCGCCGTCACCGGTGCCGAATGCAGCTTCCGGAACACTTCCCGTTCCTCTTTCTCCCGATTATGATTTTCGATGTTCCGCATGGTCTCCGCCCCCGGGTGTACACGATACGCCATCAGGGACTTTTCAATGCAGATGAACCGCCCCGGCTCCTTCGCAAGGCGAATCAGCGTATCCCAGTCAATGACAAATTTATAGTCATTTCGGAACAGCGGTGCCGGGCAGTATTTCGTGCTGTAGGTACAGCTCGGGCAGCCAATGCCATTCCCATAGCGGAGCGCCGACAGCTTCACCGCGGTGCGATCGGCCCGCTCATGCTGACGAAGACGAAGCCGCAGCAGGCGCTTCACCCGCTCCGAGCTTCCGTCAATGGTATTACCTGCCCCATCAATCGTATCATAGCGACAGCAGAAGACGGACAGATCCGGAAAATGATGGGCGGCATGAAGAAGTGCCTTCGTATAATCCGGAAAATAGAGGTCATCCTGATGCGCAATCGTGACGAGCTCTGCGCTCTCACTGCCCATCTCGTAGGCGAAGTTCCAGTCCTGCTGAAGGCCATGCGCCCCGTTCCGTACATAGACCGGGCAGCCGTACTCTGCACTCAGCTTCGTAATATAGCGATTCGGTGTCGAGGTACAGATGATCACCCGACTCTCCACCGTCTGCATCTTCAGAGAATGCAGCAGAAAGGGAAGGTAGGGCGATTCTCCGTACGCCGCGACCGAAAAGCAGTGCTTATAATGCTTCTTCTGATTCATCATGGCTTTCGACCTGTTTCAAAATCATCTTGGATCTTCGCCCAGGCACCGTCCGGGGAGTAGAAGGTCTCGATAAAGTGGACGGCATGGTGTGCCATCTGCTCAATTTCCTCCGGATGCTGATAGAGATGGATGACATCCTCGGCAAAGGCGGTCGGATCATCCTCTACATGCAGCACCTGCTCAGAGGCCGTAATGCCCTCTGCGCCACAGCTCGTCGTAACCACGGCCGTACCGGCATGCAGGGCCTCAACCACCTTGCCCTTGACGCCTGCACCGAAGCGAAGCGGTACCACCACGACGCGGCTCTTCCGATACATCTCATCCAGCTTTTCACTGCTGACGAAGCCGAGCACATCGACATCCGGCCGCGCATTCAGCGCAAGCACCTCGTCGTCGGCATGCGAGCCAATGACATGCAGTACAACCCCCGGAATCTTCTCCTCAATCTTCGGCAGGATGTCCTGCACGAACCAGAGGAGACCATCCTTGTTTGGCGGGTGCGCAAAGCCACCGACAAACAGGAGTCCCTGTTTCTCCGCATAATGCTCATCCAGCACGGCCGGCTGATCATACACGAAGGAGGTGATGGCCTTCACATGGATGGTCGGATCCTCCTTATGTAC
>DJEQ01000104.1 GCA_002431355.1 Oribacterium sp. UBA5894 | reverse complement strand
ATGTGTGATGTACTTGATCGAGTGGAAAATAAAGGCAGAGCGGAAGGAAAGATGGAAGGAATTGCCCTGGGCGAGACGAAGGGAAAAAACCAGATGGCGATCCTTATGAAGAAGCTGTTTGCACAGAATCGTCTCGAAGATGCAAAGCGTGCTGCGGAGGATGCGGCCTACTGCGATGCGTTGATGAAGCAGTATGGAATTGGTTAAATGGCTATAAACCTCAACAGGTATTGAAAACCAATAGGATAAAACAAGAGCGACGTGCAGGTCGCTTTTGTTTTATCGATTTAAGTTGACTACATTGGGGCTAGGTTCAGTGAAGCGGGAAGGTAAAGGACCAATGCGGGAATTATGGCGATGGCGGGGCTAGGGTATCCTGTGTCCATCGAGGGCGCGGCCCGATACTGGCGGGAGGACCTTCTGATTCAGAAGCGCTTATCGCCGGAGCTTCGGATGCGGACGGTAATGGCGTGGAGAAGAAATATTCCATATACGCCCGCCGTGCGTGCATTTATCGAAGAGGTGCATGCCTTTGAGGCATTGAATAATATGTGATATAAGTATTAGATATAATGATACAGTGAAGACTATAATGAATGTGTAAGATCGATGGGAAGGTCTTGCACATTTTTTATTGGCAATTTTATATGTTGGCAGGAGGCAGCAGCATGAAAAAAAGACTGGTAGCGTATTTCAGCGCAAGTGGCGTGACGAGAAAAACAGCAGAGCTGGTTGCAGAGGCCGCAGGTGCGGATCTCTATGAAATCACGCCGAAGGTGCCATATACGAAAGCAGATTTAAACTGGATGGATAAAAACGCGAGAAGCACGGTAGAGATGAAGGATAAGAGCTCCCGACCAGCGCTGGGCGGAAAGGAGCTCGATCTGTCCGCGTACGATGAGATTCTGCTGGGATTTCCGATCTGGTGGTATGTGGCACCGACCATCATCAATAGCTTTCTGGAGAAGCATGATTTTTCCGGTAAAAGAATCATCCTGTTTGCAACCTCTGGTGGCAGTGGCTTCGGCAATACGGTCCATGAGCTTCAGTCCTCGGCACCGAAGGCCGAGATCGTGGAAGGGAAGCTTCTGAATCGCATGAGCCGAAAGGACATCAGCGAGTGGGTGAAGACGCTGTAAGGTGGAAATGGAAGAGCAGCAGGGTTTTCAATGAAGCACCGCGGCTGGCCGAAGGCATCGTAAAGAGTCTATCGAAGCCGTCGCGGGCCTTGTGAGAATCGGAAGAGGAAAGGAGAAATCATCATGGCAAAGATTACACAGACAGCAGGAAGAAATGCACTCGGTGCATTTGCACCGGAGTTTGCACATTTTAATGACGATGTGCTTTTTGGAGAAAACTGGAACAATCAGGATCTGGATGTAAAAACGAGATGCATCATTACGGTGGTGGCACTGATGGCTTCGGGCATTACCGATTCATCACTGAAATATCACCTCGAAAATGCAAAAGCGCATGGGGTGACGCAGAAGGAGATCGCCGCCGTGATCACGCATGTCGCATTCTATGCAGGATGGCCGAAGGCCTGGGCCGTTTTCAACCTTGCAAAGGAGGTATGGGCGGTAGCAGAAGGTGATCTTCCATATGAGGATGCGGCTATGCGGGCGCATGCAAAGGAAATGGTATTTCCGATCGGAGCGCCAAATGACGGATTTGCACAATATTTTTCAGGCCGAAGCTTCCTGGCACCGATTTCCACGCAGCAGGTGGGCATCCATAATGTGACCTTCGAGCCGGGCTGCCGCAACAACTGGCATATTCACCATGCAAAGAAGGGCGGCGGACAGATCCTGATTTGCGTGGCAGGCCGTGGCTACTATCAGGAGGAAGGCAAAGATGCCATCGAGATGAAGCCAGGCGACTGCATCAACATTCCAGCAGAGGTAAAGCACTGGCATGGCGCAGCACCAGACAGCTGGTTCAGTCATCTTGCAGTGGAGGTTCCGGGTGAAGAGACCTCGAATGAATGGTGTGAGCCAGTATCCGATGAAGAGTATGGAAAGCTGAAATAAGAGGAGGACAATGATGTATCATCATACGATTACATTAAATAATGGTGTGAATATCCCACAGCTGGGACTCGGCACATGGTTTATTGAGGATGCGAAGGCGGCCGATGCGGTGAAGGCAGCAGTACAGCTTGGGTACCGCCACATCGATACGGCACAGGCCTATGGCAATGAGCGTGGTGTCGGCGAGGGTGTGCGGACCTGTGGCGTGCCGAGAGAGGAGCTTTTTGTAGTATCCAAGGTGGCAGCAGAGCACAAGAGCTATGCGCTGGCGAAGGCCGGCATCGATGAGACCTTAAAGAAAATGGGACTCGATTACCTGGATATGATGATCATTCACAGTCCGCAGCCATGGGCGGAGGTGAATCAGAGTGAAAACCGGTATGTCGAAGGAAATCGAGAGGCATGGAGAGCACTGGAGGAGGCCTATCAGGAAGGAAAGCTTCGGGCAATTGGTGTTTCGAATTTCCAGATCGAGGACCTTCAGAGCCTGATGGCTGCAGCGAAGATTCAGCCGATGGTGAATCAGGTACTTTGCCACATCAGCAATACGCCGCTGGAGCTCATGGACTTCTGCCAGAAGAACCAGATTGCGGTAGAAGCCTATTCACCGATTGCACACGGGGTGATTTTGCATCAGCCGGAAATTGAGGCCATGGCTCAAAAATATAAGGTATCGGTTCCACAGCTGTGCATTCGTTACACGCTGCAGCTTGGCGCGATCTCCCTTCCGAAGACGGCAGATCCAGAGCATATGAAGACGAATGCGGCGCTTGATTTTGAAATCAGTGCAGAGGATATGGAAAGCCTGAAGCATTTTAAAAAGATTGAAAATTATGGTGAGAGCAGTGGCTTCCCAGTGTACGGAGGGAAAATGTAAGATGAAAAAGCCATATATCATTTGCCATATGATGATTTCCATCGATGGAAGAATTGACTGTGCGATGACCTCGAAGCTGAGAGGCGTCAATGATTATTACACGAGTCTGGAGGCGCTTCATGTGCCGACGACCGTAAGCGGTCGGGTCACGGCAGAGCTTGAAATGGCGGAGCCGGGCGAGTTTCAGGGAAGAAACCCGGAAGTGTATGGTCAGCAGGGATTCTCAAAAAAGGCAGATGCCGAAGGCTATGAGGTGATCGTTGATACGCATGGAAAGCTGCTCTGGCCAGATGCTTCCGGGATGCAGAAGCCCTATCTGATTATGACCAGTGAGGATGTCACGAAGGAATATCTTCAGTATCTGGATCAGCAGCATATTTCCTGGATTGCCTGTGGAAAGGGCCAGGTGGACCTGGAGCGGGCGGTGGAAATTCTGGCAGAAGAGTTTGGTGTGGAGCGTATGGGCATCGTCGGTGGCGCCAAGATCAATACGGCTTTTCTGGAAGCTGGGCTTCTCGATGAGATCAGCCTCCTGATCGGCGCAGGAATTGATGGCCGAGGCGGTATGCCAGCGGTGTTTGACGGACTGCCAATGCAGCATGATGTGACGGCACTTAAATTAATGGATGTAAAGAAATGTAAGAGCGATGCGGTCTGGATCCGCTATCAGCTCTAAAGAGGATAGTGTGATCAAGTAGCCACGAAGTTAGAAGCTTCGTGGCTACTTGTCATCTGTACATCCGATATCATCATTGTTACAATAGAGAAATGTCAGGTGACACAAATCGTAGTAAAATACCCCGTGAATATGAAACTATCCTCAATGAATAGGAGAAAATCAGCATGATAAAAATCGCCTTTTTTGATGTCGATGGAACGCTCTTGAACATGGGACATAAGGACTTAAGTGAGCGCATGCTGGAGGCTGTGGGGACGGGTGTCGCCATGGGCAATGCAAAGGACGAGGTCAAGGCGCGCGCCCACATGATCTGCAAATCCGTGGAGGAAGACGGCGTGTACGACTATTGTGTCCGGCATCGGCTGATCGTGGGCCGGTGAGGGGGAGACAGGATGGATACCGAAAACCTGAAAATCTATCTGGAGATTGCGAAGCTTCGGAACATCAGCGCGGCGGCCAAGAGCCTCA
>DJEQ01000025.1:19693-29797 GCA_002431355.1 Oribacterium sp. UBA5894 | reverse complement strand
CCGAAGCCGAGGTAGGGAACATTGGACCAGTACCCATAGTTATGGCGACAGGCATAGCCCGGCTTCGCATAATTTGAGACCTCGTAGCGCTCATAGCCATACTTTTCCGTCATCTCCCGGGTCAGGGCATCGATGGCCGCCTGCGTCTCCTCGGAAGGAAGCGAGAGCCTTCCGGCTTCCTGCATTGCCCGAAATGGCGTACCGTCCTCAATGATGAGATTATAGATGGAGACATGCTCCGGCTTCAGCATGAGAACATGACGGAGGGTCTCGCGCCAGGACTTTTCCGTCTGACCTGGAATCTCGTCGATCAGGTCAATGTTGATGTTCCGGAAGCCCTCCATCCGCGCGCTCTGGTAGCACTTCAGGAAGTCCTCGAAGAGGTGAAGGCGGCCCAGTGTGCGGAGCTCGTCGTTGTTTGCGGACTGGAGACCAATCGACAGACGATTGATGCCAGCGTCGCGATAGGCGGCAAACTTATAGGCAATGGTGGAAGCCGGATTGCACTCGATGGTGATTTCGGCGTTCGCGCGTACCGTATAGAAGCGACGGATATAGTAGATGATGCGCGAAATGTATTTCGGGTCCAGAAGCGACGGGGTTCCGCCACCGATAAAGATGGTCGAGACCTCATACGCCTCCGCGAGCGGCGCACTCGCGCGAATTTCCTCGCAGAGCTTCTCGACGTAGGCGGCATGATCCGCCTCCTTCATCGGGAAGGAGAGAAAGTCACAGTAATTGCACTTTCGGGCACAGAATGGAATATGAATGTACAGCTCGAGCTGACGATGATCGTCTGGATCAATGATGGTATTATCTCGCATGGTCTTCTCCTAAAAACTACTGAATAATGTAGCATACCCCCCGCATTTCCGCAATTCGCAGCATCTTCTTGCAATCTGACCCTTCAGGGTTTATCATCTACACATATTTCGACATGGAAATAGTGGCTCTTATACGCTTTACCGAATTAATGTTGAAAGTATTTAATGCGAGAAAGTGCCGACGGAAAGCATTTTATGAAAGGTGCTTCCTGCACGACTGGACACATGCATTGGAAAGCGGTGAGCTGCAGACATCCTGCAATGAAGAGAGGTAATGAAGATGACACTTGCACAAATTGGTATGATGGTGGCCATGGTCCTGTACCTGGTCGGCATGCTCTTCATCGGCTTTAAGGTATCGGACAAGAATGCAACCGCCGGTGACTTTTTCCTGGGAGGCCGTTCACTGGGCCCCTTCGTCACGGCCATGTCCGCAGAGGCCTCCGATATGTCCTCCTGGCTTCTCATGGGACTTCCGGGACTCGCGTACCTGAGCGGTATTTCCGATCCGGGCTGGACAGCCATTGGACTCGCACTCGGCACCTACATCAACTGGCTTGTCGTTGCGAAGCGGATCCGCATCTATACCGAGGTCAATGACTCCATCACGATTCCGGAATTTTTTTCGAATCGCTACAACGATCGAAAGAAGATCCTGACCCTCCTTGCGGCGATCGTCATCGTGATTTTCTTTATCCCGTATACCGCCTCCGGTTTTGCAGCCTGCGGCAAGCTTTTCGGCAGCCTGTTCGGCGCGGATTACCATGTAGCGATGATTGCCAGCGCCTTCGTCATTGTGGGCTATACCTCCCTGGGCGGCTTCCTGGCCGCCTCCACGACGGACTTCATTCAGAGCATCGTCATGTCCCTGGCACTCCTCATCGTCCTTCTGTTTGGCGTATACCGTGCCGGTGGTGTGGGCGCCGTGCTGGAGAATGCCCGCGGACTCACGGGCTATCTCAGCATGCTCTTCAGCTACGATCCGGTGAGCGGTACCGCAAGCCCATATGGGACGATCACCATCGTGTCGACCCTTGCATGGGGGCTGGGCTATTTCGGAATGCCACACATCCTTCTCCGCTTCATGGCCATCGAGGATGACCGGAAGCTGAAGCTGTCGAGACGCATCGCCTCCGTATGGGTGGTGATTTCCATGGGCGTTGCCATCTTCATCGGTATGGTAGGCCTCGGCATGACGGCGGCTGGCGCGATTCCGACCTTGAACGGCAACCAGTCGGAGACCATCATCGTGGAGATTGCGAAGCTTCTCGCCACCCACGGCCTGATTCCATCCCTGATCGCCGGCGTTGTCCTGTCCGGCATTCTGGCGTCCACGATGTCGACGGCCGATTCACAGCTCCTCGCTGCGTCGAGCTCCATTGCCAATGATATCCTGACGGAGGTCCTGCATGTGCACCTCGATGAGAAGCAGCTGCTCTATGTAGCACGTGTCTGCCTCCTCATCATTGCCGGCATTTCCATCTTTATTGCCTGGAATCCGGACAGCTCCGTTTTCCAGATCGTGTCCTTCGCATGGGCCGGCTTCGGCGCGTCCTTCGGACCGGTAGTGCTGCTTGCCCTGTTCTGGAGACGGTCCAATGTCTACGGCGCGATGTCTGGCATGATCGCCGGTGGCTTTATGGTCTTCTTCTGGAAGTACTGCATCCGTCCGATGGGTGGTGCCTGGAACATCTATGAGCTGCTTCCGGCCTTCCTGATCGCGATTCTTGTGAATGTGATCGTGAGCCTTCTGACCCCGGCACCAAATGCCGAGATCACGGCAGACTTCGATGAAGTGAAGAAGCGTATCGCGCAGCATTAAGCACAGGCGTCTTTCACGTGCATTATAGCAGCAGAGACTGGGATGGAAGACTACGGAAGAAGCCCAAAGCCCTGAGCATGGAAGACGGAACCGAATAAGTGCCTTGCGTAGGACTTCTGTGCCCAGAGGAACCCTGGGCATGGAAGACGGAAACAGAAGGCGGCGGAAAGGATCGTATGGCCTACGGAAAGAAAGAGACGACAAGTGAATATCTCGCACTGAATGAGGATTTGAAGAGCGGCCATTTTCGTCCGTATTATCTTCTTTATGGCAGTGAGGAATATCTGAAGCTTTCTTATAAGAAGCAATTCCGCGCGGCCTTCGGTGGGGAGGAGGGCATGGCCTATACCTTCTATGAGGGGGCACCGGATGTACAGGAGCTCATGGACCTTCTGAATACCATTCCGTTCACCTTCGGTGACAATGACGGGCGACTTGTGATCATCAGCGGGAGTGAGTGGTTTAAGAAGACGGCACCGGAGAAGCTGATACAGTATCTCGAGGACATCGATCACTATCCGGAGACCGCGCATCTCATGTTCATCGAGGACGAGATCGATAAGCGAAGCAAGCTCTATAAGCTGGTGCAGAAGCACGGCTTTGCGTGTGAGCTGGGGGAGCAGAGCCGGGCACAGCTCAGCCGCTGGGCTGCACGCTACCTCATGAATGCCGGGAAGAAGATCCGAAATTCAACGATGGAGCTTTTTCTCGATAAGACGGGCACAAGCATGGACAACATTGCCTCCGAGATGGAAAAGCTCATCGCCTATACCGGTGAGCGGGAGGTCATTGAGGATGAGGACGTGGAGACGATCTGCTCCCAGAATGTAGAGGATCGCGTGTTCGATATGGTATCCGAGATGGGACTCGGCCATACGAAAAAGGCACTGCAGTACTATCGAGATCTTCTGACATTGCAGGAAGCACCCATGCGCCTCCTTCACCTCATGCGTCGGAACTTTAATCAGCTGCTCCTCACGAGAGAAGCGATGGATCGGGACATGAGTGCCCAGGAGGCAGCCGCCTACGTCGGGGTCAGCTCCTGGATTTACCGGAAGCTCACGGACCAGGCACGGCAGTACTCCCGTCATGGCATTGAAGAGTACATTCATCGCTTCTATGAATACGATGAAGCCATCAAGAGCGGAAACCTGTCCGACCAGATGGCGGTGGAGCTTCTCCTCACCAGCTGAAGAGGATGAACGCGTGCGCGCATGAGTTCTGGGCGTCAGGTAGTTCTCCTTTATAAGAAAAAACCATTCTGATACTGCGTAGTCCTAAGGGGCTGCGCAGTTTTTGTGTCAGAAAAAAGTAAGTTGACGCTTTTTCATATCTATACTATGTTTTGAGTAACAGTTGCGTATGGAGTGGGAATGAAATGCTGAAAAAGCCTCTATTTTCACTGTAAAATGCATCGATTTCCCTATTTCAGGAGGATCAGAAGATGAATCGAAGGTCAGTGTGGATCGGAACGCTCGCGCTGCTTCTCGCGGGCTGTTTTTCGTGTACGGTATGGGCGGAGGGTACGAACAGCCCGGCCTTTGTGGACGGCGTGTCCATTTCAGAGCTCAGTACCGCTCATTATTATACCGGCACGATGGGCGTGCAGGACAGTACATCGGAGGCCAATGCAGTAAAGCCCACGCTGGTCACTGCCCGCACGGGACGAAAGACAGGCGTGAGTGTTCAGAACAGCAGCGCAGTGCAGAGTGAAGCTACGACAACAGAAGAAAAGCGCACAGAGACATCACGGACGACAGGAAGTGTAGATCCGTCGACGGCGCTTCTTGAAAAGCAGGCCGCAGAACAGGCGGCAGCACAGGCGCTCGAAAAGCAGGTGGCAGAGGAAGAAGCGAAGAAAACAGCAAAAGCCCGTGCGGGTGAAACGCCCATCGGGGCGACCGTGACCCAGGAATCCACACAGTATACAAAGGGCAGCGCGCTGGGCATCTTTCAGATCACCGGCTATTATGGAGGCACCCGGACCTACTCCGGGACCGTGCCGACGGCAGATCGAACGATCGCCGCGGACCTCACGGTGCTTCCACTCGGAACGAAGGTCTTTATCAATGACACGGTCTATACCGTCGAAGACATCGGCGGTTCTGTCAAGGGCAGCATGATCGACGTCTACTATAATACCTATGCCGAGGCCGCCGGTGTGACCGCCCTCGGGGATCGCTTCGCAGAGGTCTATATGGCCGTGCCGAAGAGCTGACGACGCGCATGGAGGGTCGGCGCTCTGGAAGGCGCCCGGTATCCCCGAAGGACCGCGATGTGCGAAGGAGCCAGTGCAAAAAAGACATAAAAAACTGAAATAAAGACACAAAAAAGGCGAAAAATCGCTCCTTTCCGGAGCGGGTTTTCGCCTTTTTAATTCTTAAGAACTTATAAACTTTTCGGCAGGCGCCCCTCTCGGAGTACATGAAAGTATGCCATATGATACGCATAGAAGCGTAGGACTCATAGGTGGCGGGCTTGACAAATTTTTGAAAATGCTCGTATACTTTCCGCTGTTGAGCTCGTTTTCGTATGGAGCTCTTTTTTCATACCGGCAGAGTTTAGGTGACAGGAAGGAAGAATTTGAGACGCCGGTTCACATAGAGGAGGTTACAATTGAGTTTATATGTACAGAAGCAGAAAGGAAACATCCTTCGGATGATGGCAGTTCTTGCACTGATGGTGTGCATGCTGCGGATGCCGAGCCCTGCCTATGCAGAGGAGAACGCAAACGCAGGAGTATATGCATCGCAGAGCCTCGGGACTGTTCTTTTCTTCAATACCAGCACGAACCCGCATTTTAACACCGTACAGGAAACCTATGCAGCGCAGGCCGTGGAGCAGACCCGGCAGCAGGCAGAAGCTGCCGCAGCTGCACAGACAGGAAATCAGGTGACGATCAACGGCCGTTCCGCGACGCTCGTCGGCCGCTTTAAGCTGACCGGCTACTGCCCGTGCAGAAGCTGCTCGGAAGGCTTCGGCACACGAACCGCGACCGGCGCCCGCGCCGTCGCTGGACGTACCGTCGCCGTTGACCCACGCGTGATTCCATACGGCACCCATCTTCTCATCAACGGACATGAGTATGTCGCGGAGGACTGCGGTGGCGGCGTCCGCGGAAACCACATCGATATCTACTACAACACCCACGCCGAAGCCCGAAACGTACTGAGCTACGCAGAGGTGTATATCCTTCACTAAGCGGCTTTAGAAAACCAAACATGGAAAAGGAAAAGGAGTGAGCGTTGTGCCCGCTCCTTTTCCTTTTTGCAATGGCGAGGGAGATTCCGCGTCGCCCGGGAGGGCTGCCCCCTCCTGTGACGAGATACACGTAATTTTCATCGATTGTCGGATCCACTCCACCCAGGTGGACTGCCACCAGAAGCCACACGAAGAGTTCGTTGAAAAATCAATCCAGGTCCCACTAGCGGCACTTAGAGCAATTTTTCCTTAGCACCCTCTGTCAACGTCGCGTTTTCATCAGGAAAACGCGACGATTGCAGAGGGCTTAGTGACGCTTGGGGTCCCTGGATTAGATTTTTCCGAACTCGCAGCACTGACTTCTGGAGGCAGCCCGCCTGGGTGGATGGATCCGACGCTTTTTGAAAAGCACGTGTACTATGCCACAGGAGGGGGCAGCCCTCCCGGGCGACACAGAATGAACGCACCTTCACGCATTTTTCACAAAATCCTCGGGGCAATACCTTGACATCATTTCAAAATCGAGTAATATAGCAAATAGATGTTAGCACTCCGATATTTCGAGTGCTAACAGATGAAGAAGAGGAGGCAGCAAAGATGGAGCTCGATCAGCGTAAGGTCGTCATCCTTACAACGATTATCAAAAACTATCTGGAAACCGGCGAACCCGTCGGCTCTCGTACGATCAGTAAATACTCCGGACTCAGTCTTAGTTCTGCTACGATTCGTAATGAGATGAGCGACCTTGAGGAAATGGGCTACATCCTGCAGCCCCATACCTCTGCAGGACGCATCCCAAGTGATAAGGGCTACCGCTTCTACGTCGATCAGCTGATGGAAAACCACCAGCATGAGATCGATGATGTGAAGACGGAGATGTTTGAGAAGGTCGACAAGCTGGAGACGACATTGAAGCAGCTCGTGAAAAACCTGGCACAGGATACGAACTATGCCGCGGTTGTCACGGAGCCCTCGATGCATACCAACAAAATCAAGTTCATTCAGACCTCCATTGTGGATGCCCGCCGTGTACTCCTCGTGATCATGATGCAGGGCAACATTGTCCGAACCGCAACGGTGACCCTGAGCGGCGAGGATGAGCTCGATTTCAATCGGATGCTCAGCATTAACATGCTCCTGAATGATGCACTGGATGGACTCAGCGGCGAGGAGATCACCGAAGGACGAATCGGACAGATTCTTGCACGGACACAGCATAAGGATACCGTGCAGGCGATTCTTCAGACCATTATTAACATACTGAACATTCGTTCCGGAGACGCACAGATCTATACCTCCGGTGCCACGAATATTTTCAAGTATCCGGAGCTCAGTGAGTCGGACAATGCTTCCCGCCTCATCAATGCCTTCGAATCGAAGGTGGAGCTCGCCGAGCTGGTGCATGAGGTACAGGATACCGGATCGGAAAAGCACAATCAGATTCAGGTCTACATCGGAAAGGAATCACCGATCGAAAACATGGCGGACTGCTCCGTGGTCACTGCAAATTATGAGCTGGGCAATGGACTTCGTGGAACGATCGGCGTCATCGGACCGAAGCGAATGGATTATGAAAAGGTTCTGGAGGTTCTCTCGAAGATTCAGGGAGAGATGGATCAGGCCTTTCGAGCATAGAGCATTCGGATGAGCGAAAGCACATCTGAAGCAGGATAGGAGGTTACCGTGAAGGACGAAGAGTTAAAGAAATCTTCTGAGGAGCAGGGCACCGAGGAAACGACCGCAGGACAGGCGGCGGAGCCGAAGGCTTCAGAAGCAGAGAATACAAAGGAAGAACAGACGGGAGCAGGAGAGGATGCAGCAGCCGATGAGGCGAAGGAAGCTCCAGAAGCAGAGGCAGATGCCGATGCGGGCGCTTCGGAAAAGACGAAGCTGGAGAAGAAGTACGAGGCCGCTCTGAACGAGCAGAAGGACAAGTACCTTCGCCTGTATGCCGAGTTCGATAATTACCGTAAGCGGACCGATAAGGAGAAGGCACAGAACTTCGATTTCGGTGCACGCGAGGTCATTGAGAAGCTGCTTCCGATCATTGATAACTTCGAGCGGGCCCTTGGGACCGTGGAGAAGGAGGATGAGGAGGACGCCTTTACGAAGGGCGTGCGGGGCATCTACAAGCAGATCCAGAAAATGCTCGAGGATCTGGATGTAAAGGAAATCCCGGCAGAGGGCGAGAAGTTCGATCCGAACCTTCACAATGCCGTGATGACCGATACCGAGAGCGACGTCGAAGAGGATACGATCACACAGGATCTTCAGAAGGGCTATACCTATAAGGGTCAGGTCGTACGCCACTCGATGGTCAAGGTAAAGAAATAAGTTCATTCCGCCGGGCAACCGGCGTTTGAAGCACCTCCGCCGGAGTGCGATGCATTCAGGCGAGGGCAAGCATAGAGATACAAGTGTTTACTGTTTTGAATAAAGGAGATATCGTTATGGGAAAGATTATTGGTATTGACTTAGGTACAACAAACAGCTGCGTAGCCGTAATGGAAGGTGGCAAGCCAACTGTTATTGCCAATGCAGAGGGCATGAGAACCACCCCTTCCGTGGTGGCATTTACAAAGAATGGTGAGCGTCTCGTCGGTGAGCCTGCAAAGCGTCAGGCTGTTACCAATGCAGATCGTACCATCTCGTCCATCAAGAGACATATGGGATCCGACTATAAGGTCAGCATTGACGGCAAGGACTACACGCCGCAGGAGATTTCTGCAATGATCCTTCAGAAGCTGAAGGCCGATGCAGAGGCTTACCTCGGTGAGAAGGTAAGCGAGGCCGTCATTACGGTTCCGGCCTACTTCAATGATGCACAGCGTCAGGCAACCAAGGATGCCGGTAAGATCGCAGGCCTCGATGTAAAGCGTATCATCAACGAGCCGACCGCTGCCGCACTTGCGTATGGCCTGGATGAGGGTGACGAGCAGAAGGTCATGGTTTATGATCTTGGTGGTGGTACCTTCGATGTTTCCATCATTGATATCGGTGATGGTGTCATTGAGGTTCTTTCTACCAATGGTGATACCCACCTCGGTGGTGATGACTATGATGCACGTATCCAGAACTGGATGGTAGAGGAGTTCAAGAAGGCAGAGGGCGTAGACCTCAGCCAGGATAAGATGGCGCTTCAGAGACTGAAGGAAGCTGCAGAGAAGGCAAAGAAGGAGCTGTCTGCTTCGACAACCACTGAAATCAACCTTCCGTTCATTACAGCAACCGCAGAGGGCCCGAAGCACCTCGACATGACACTTACGAGAGCAAAGTTCGAGGAGCTGACTGCAGATCTTACCGAGAGAACCGCTGCTCCTGTACAGAACGCACTGCGTGATGCCGGTATGACAGCCGCAGAGCTTTCCAAGGTTCTTCTCGTGGGTGGTTCCACACGTATGCCAGTTGCACAGGAGAAGGTAAAGCAGCTGACCGGTAAGGAGCCGAGCAAGACCCTGAACCCGGATGAGTGCGTCGCCATCGGTGCAGCGATCCAGGGTGGTAAGCTTGCGGGCGATGCCGGTGCCGGTGATGTGCTTCTTCTCGATGTAACACCGCTGACCCTTTCCATTGAGACCCTCGGTGGCGTTGCAACACCGCTCATTAAGAGAAATACAACCATCCCGACCCATGCTTCGCAGGTATTCTCGACTGCAGAGGATAACCAGACGGCTGTAGACATTCACGTCGTACAGGGTGAGCGTGAGTTCGCAAGAGATAACAAGACCCTCGGCCAGTTCCGTCTGGATGGTATCCTTCCAGCACGTCGTGGTGTGCCGAAGATCGAGGTTTCGTTCGATATCGATGCAAACGGTATCGTTAATGTATCCGCAAAGGATCAGGGTACCGGTAAGGAGCAGCATATCACCATTACCTCCGGTTCGAACATGAGCCAGGACGATATCGATAAGGCCGTCAAGGAAGCTGCACAGTATGAGGCAGCCGATAAGGAGAAGAAGGAAGCGATCGAGACCAGAAATGGTGCAGATTCCATCGTTTTCCAGACCAAGAAGGCCCTCGAAGAGGTGGGCGATAAGGTTCCGGCTTCTGAGAAGTCTCAGGTAGAGGCAGATCTGAAGGCGCTCGAGGATGTGCTTGCTGCAAATCCGCTTGAGTCCATCACGAAGGATGGCGCAGAGAAGATCAAGGCAGCACAGGAGACCCTGATGAAGTCCTCGCAGTCCCTGTTCTCGAAGGTTTATGAGCAGGCACAGGCTGCAGGTGCAGCTGGTCAGGCAGGCCCTCAGGGTGCTGCAG
>DJEQ01000025.1:18234-19648 GCA_002431355.1 Oribacterium sp. UBA5894 | reverse complement strand
GCTGCAGGCCAGGGCAATGCGAACAGCAATCCAGATGACAATGTAGTGGATGGCGATTTTAAGGAAGTCTGATTCTGAAAGGACAAACAGGAAAGCCTCCGGCGCATGCGCCGGAGGCAAATGTTCGTCAAAAGAACGATTTTTTCTGATACGAAAGCAGACTAGGAGATAGAAACAAATGGCAGAAAAGCGCGATTATTATGAGGTCCTCGGCGTAGATAAAAACGCAGACGACGCAACCATCAAGAAGGCGTTCCGTAAGCTTGCCAAAAAGTACCACCCGGATGCAAATCCAGGGGACAAAGAGGCCGAGGCAAAATTCAAGGAGTGTAATGAGGCCTATGCGGTTCTCTCCGATCCAGAGAAGAGAAAGGCATACGACACCTATGGTCATGCGGCCTTCGATCCGAACTCCGCAGCCGGTCAGAGCACGGGCTATGGCGGATTTGACTTCGGCGGCATGGATTTCTCAGATATTTTCGGAGATCTGTTCGGCTTCGGCGGAGGCGGCCGTGGGGGATTTTCTTCCTATGGCGGAGCGAGCCGTGCAAACCAGCCGACCCGTGGACAGTCCATCCGCACAGGCGTACGGATCAGCTTCGATGAGGCCATCAAGGGCTGTAAGAAGACCATAAAAATCCGGTACAAGGATACCTGTCCAAAGTGTCATGGCACAGGTGCGAAGCCAGGCACCCAGCCGGAGACCTGTCCGAAGTGCGGCGGCCGTGGCCAGGTGGTGATGACGCAGCAGAGCATGTTTGGTACGGTGCAGCAGGTTGTAAGCTGTCCAGACTGTCATGGTACGGGTAAGATCATCAAGGAGAAGTGTCCGGACTGCCGTGGCGAAGGCTATATCGCGACGGAAAAGAACATTGAGCTGACCATTCCGGCCGGCATCGATGATGGCCAGACCCTTCGCCGTTCAGGCGGCGGTGACCCAGGCACGAACGGTGGACCAAGAGGCGACCTGCTCGTGGACGTTGCGGTTTCGCAGCATCCGTTCTTTAAGCGTCAGGGCACCAATATCTATTCCACCGAGGAGATCAGCTTTGCAACGGCAGCCCTTGGCGGTACGAAGATCATTAAGACCGTAGATGGCCCGGTGGAGCTGAAGATCAAGCCAGGTACTCAGTCAGATACGAAGACGAGACTGCGGGGCAAGGGCGTTCCGAGCCTCAGCAATTCCAACCTTCGTGGGGATCAGTTTGTGACGATCGTTGTCAATATCCCGACGAAGCTCACGAAGCAGCAGAAGGAAGCCCTCAAGGCTTACGCTGCCGCCTGTGGGGAGACCGTCGACGCATAAACACGAAAACCTTTATAGGAGACCAGCAGGGGGTGTGCTCAGAAGTACAGTACTCCGAGGTCGGAAAAATCACAAATCGGGTCTTAAGAAACACTAGGCCCTCTGCAA
>DJEQ01000025.1:17894-18150 GCA_002431355.1 Oribacterium sp. UBA5894 | reverse complement strand
CTAAGGAAAAATTACTCCAAGTGTTTCTAAAGGCCCGATTTGGATTTTACAACGACCTCTCCGTATGACTTCTGAGCATACCCCCTGCTTGGCCTCCTGCGCAAACGGTTTGTATATGATGTGGAAGTGCTTCCTGTGAGCATCAAAGCGTCTTTTGTTTTTTGCAATTCCCTGTTATAATAGCGACGTTTTAGATAAATGACAGAAGCAACGAGTGAACGTACGGTGTTACGTTGTGTTCGTGTGAGCGCGAGTG
>DJEQ01000025.1:12655-17665 GCA_002431355.1 Oribacterium sp. UBA5894 | reverse complement strand
GAAATCCATGACGATGCCTGGTTCCGTGCGGCGCAGGGCGGAGAGCTTTCCACAGAGGGCATGGAGGAGGTGCTTCTTCACATTGATTTTGTGGAGGAGATCCACGAGCTTCCAGCGGATATTTATCTTTTTCAGGGGCTTCCGAAGCAGGACAAGATGGAGCTCATCGTACAGAAGGCGGTGGAGCTCGGTGCGCATGCCGTGATTCCACTCGATACGAAGAACACGGTGGTGAAGCTCGATGACAAGCGGGCCGCGAAGAAGGTGGAGCGCTGGCAGGCGATCGCGGAGGCGGCCGCGAAGCAGTCGAAGCGATCCATTATTCCGGAGGTGCTGCCGGTGATGAAGTGGAAGGATGCCATGCGCTATGTGGAGAGCTTTGACCTTCGCCTGATCCCTTATGAGAATGCTCACGACATCCGTCATACCATGGAGGAACTTCGGAAGCTTCCGCGGCATGGAAGAATCGCCGTGTTCATCGGTCCGGAAGGTGGCTTCTCGGATCAGGAAATCGAGGACGCCATGGCACATCAGATTGAGCCGATTACACTCGGAAAGCGCATTTTACGTACGGAAACGGCTGCGATTACCAGCATGAGCATGCTGATGCTCAGCCTGGAATCGATAGAGGAGTAAAGATGAGAGAAATTTATTTTGACAATTCGGCGACGACGAAGCCATACCCGGAGGTCGTCGAGCTGATGACGAAGACGCTGACGGAGGACTATGGGAATCCGTCCTCGAAGCATACAAAGGGCTTTGAGGCAGAGAAATATTTCCGGCATGCACGGGAGCAGGTAGCGGCGACGCTGAAGGTAAAGCCGAAGGAGATCATTTTCACCTCGGGTGGAACGGAATCCAACAATACCGTCATTTTCGGTACCGCGATGGCGAAGCGGAAGCAGGGAAAGCACATCATTTCGTCGGCCTTTGAGCATGCGGCCATCTATCGTCCACTGGATGTGCTGGTGGAGCTTGGCTATGAGGTGACCTATCTTCCGGTGGATGCGAAGGGCCACATTTCCCTGGAGGACCTCCGGACTGCGATTCGTCCAGATACGATCCTTGTCACCATTATGACCATCAACAATGAAATGGGCGCGATCGAGCCGATTGAGGACATCGGGCGCATCGTGAAGGAGCAGAATCCGAATACCTGGTTCCATACCGATGCGATTCAGGCCTATGGGAAGATTCCACTTCGTCCGAAGCTGCAGCACGTCGATATGCTGTCGGTGTCCGGGCACAAGCTGCATGGCCCGAAGGGCGTGGGCTTCCTGTATAAGGACGAGAAGATCCGGCTTCGTCCACTTATTTATGGTGGAGGCCAGCAGGAGGATATGCGCTCGGGGACCCATGATGTGCCAGGCATCGCGGGACTCGGCCTGGCAGCAGAGATGAGCTGCACGGGTCTCGAGGAAAAGAAGGCCGCGATGGAAGCACTGAAGGATTATTTTATCGATTCCGTAGAGAAGCTCGATGGCGTGACGGTGAATTCCGAGCGTGGCGCGCTGTCGGCGCCGAACATCGTTTCCGTTTCCTTTGAGAAGGTTCGTGCGGAGGTGCTGCTCCATGCCCTCGAGGAAAAGGGCATCTATGTGAGCTCAGGCAGTGCCTGCTCCAGCAATCATCCAGGTATCTCAGGTGCGCTTCGGGCCATCGGTGTCAAGCCGGAGCTGCTGGATTCGACGATTCGCTTTTCCTTCGGCGCCGAGAATACGCGTGAAGAGGTGGACCTCTGCATGGATGCGCTCCGGGAGCTGCTTCCGGTGCTTCGTCGTTTTACACGATTCTGATCTGAAGCCGGAAGGTAGAACACGCGCGGGCCTGCGGGTCACGCAGGCGCCGGGCGATGGGCGCTCAGATGCGAGATGACGCTACAGAAAATGACCGCTGACCATCAGCATGAAAGAAGGAGAACAGAGATGATCTGGAGAAAATTTACGATTCATACGACCACCGAGGCCGAGGATATCCTCAGCGCGAATCTCGCGGAGCTCGGCATTGACGGCGTACAGATCGAGGATAAAATTCCGTTATCCGAGGAGGATACGAAGGGAATGTTCATTGACATCCTGCCGGACATCGGACCGGATGATGGAACGGCCGAGGTGAGCTTTTACGTCGAGGTGCTCGACCCGGAGCAGAAGCAGGACCGCCTCACGAAGGCCCAGAAAATGATGGATGATCCATCGGTTGACGCAAGCTATGTGCCGAATACGTCCAATGTCTACACGCCGCAGGAGCTCCGAAAGCTGCTCGAGGAGGTGCAGTGCACACTCGATGAAATGAAGCAGTATGTCGATATCGGCCGTGGGACGATCGACAGCTCCGACACGGAGGATAAGGACTGGATCAACAACTGGAAGACCTTCTTCCATCCATTTACCGTTGGCGATCTTCTGATCAAGCCGACCTGGGAGGAGGTGCCGGAGGAGGATCGGGATAAGCTTGTGATCGAAATCGACCCGGGCACGGCCTTCGGCACCGGCATGCATGAGACGACGCAGCTCTGCATCCGGCAGCTCCAGAAGTATATGGAGGCAGGTGACGAAATCGCCGACATTGGCACCGGATCCGGCATTCTCGGTATCACCGCGCTGAAACTCGGCGCAGGCCATGTCTATGGCACGGACCTCGATGAGGAGGCGGTACCGGCGGTACAGGACAACCTGAAGGCGAACGGCCTTCCGGCCACCTCCTTCGATATGGTCGTGGGCAATGTCATCGGCGACGACGCCATCAAGTCCCGGATGGGTCTTTCAAAGTACGACATTGTGGTGGCGAATATTCTCGCACCGGTGATCGTGCTCCTGACCGGAGAGGTGGGGCCACTGCTGAAGCAGGGCGGCATCTTCATCACCTCCGGCATCCTCGATCAGCGCGAGGCGGAGGTACTGGAGGCCTTCCGTCAGCATGCGGACATCTGGGAGGTGCTGGAGGTCAATCACCAGGGCGAGTGGGTCAATGTCACCGCCCGTCGGAAATAAACGGACCGAACATCGTATACGATGCGATAGGAATAAAAAAGGCACCGTGTCGTTCATGTACTGCCATCTGCAGGAGAGATGAAGTTCATAAAAAGGGCGTTCCCATCGGGAACGCCCTTTTTGCTGTCCGTATGCACGGACCTTCCTGTTTACTTTCAAAGGTGTGAACATTACTTTCCGTTACACCAGATGAGCTCCGCTTCATTGACGGCCTTCTCAACCATTGGCAGCATCTCCTCATAGACGATCTGCTCGGATGCACGGATCTTCTCCGGGATCGGCTTCGTGACCGGATGCTTCGCGACGAAAATCGTGCAGCAGTCCTCGAACGGCTCAATGGAGGTCTCGTAGGTACCGATCTTCTGGGCGACCTCGATGATCTGCTGCTTATCGAAGGCGATGACCGGACGGTAGACCGGAAGATGGCAGACCTCGTTCGTGCAGACAAGCGACTGCATGGTCTGGCTTGCGACCTGGCCGATGGACTCGCCGGTGATGAGCGCGATGCAGTTTCGCTTCTCGGCAATCGCCTCGGCGATCCGCATCATATAGCGACGCATGATGATCGTCAGCTCCTCATGTGGGCACTGCTCGTAGATCTTCAGCTGAATATCCGTGAAGTTGACAACATGCAGCGCGATCGGTCCCGTGTAGCGGGCGACCTCATTGGCCAGATCCACGACCTTCTGCTTCGCACGCTCGGAGGTGTAAGGTGGTGCATGGAAGTAGGTGGCCTCAATGATGGCACCGCGGCGTGCGATCATGTAGCCGGCCACCGGGCTGTCAATGCCGCCGGAGAGGCAGAGCATGGCCTTTCCGTTTGTCCCGAGTGGCATGCCACCGGCACCCGGAAGCACCTCGGAGAAAATGTTGATGTACTGACGGATCTCAATCCGCAGCAGCACATCCGGGTGATGGACATCGACCGTGGTGTTCGGGAACTTCGTGAGTACGTCATAGCCGAGCTCTGCGTCGATCTCGGTGGAGGTCATCGGGAAATCCTTGTCGGCACGGGTTGTGCGACACTTGAAGCTCAGCTTCCGATCACCATAGACCTCACCGAAATAGGTGAGAAGCTGATCACTGATGGCGCGGTAGTCGTGCGTATTCTCCATCTGAATCATCGGGCAGATACCGACGATACCGAATACATGCTGAAGGGCATTTACGGTGTCCTCGTAATCGTAGTGCTCGGACTTCGCTGTCACATAGATACGGCCACGCTCGCGGGTAACCCGAAACTCCCCGTCGACACGCTCCAGCTTCTTCCGAATATCATGGACGAGGGCATCCTCGAAGACATAACGATTCTTGCCCTTCGTGCCGATTTCGGCATACTTGATAAGAAAGCTCTGATACTGCATAAAACCTCTTTCCATAGGGATGAGGCCGACACGGAGCGCTCGGCCCGCGCGGCTTAGACAAAAAATGAGTACGCACCCGAAAGCGCGCACTCATCATGATACTTGTGAAATCATCAGCTTAATGATACGATTACTGCGCAATGATGTACGGTGTCAGCGCATTGATGATCTCATCCATGCGGCTTGCATCCGCGTGAATGTTCAGATCGATCGGCTTGCTGAGGTCCAGAGAAAAGATTCCCATGATCGACTTTGCATCGATTACATAACGACCGGATACCAGGTCGAAGTCAACGTCAGTGAACTTTACAAGCTCATTTACAAAAGACTTTACTTTATCGATAGAATTAAGCGAGATACGAACGGTTTTCACGATGAAGTCCTCCTTAAAATATAATCAGAATATAGATTAATTTTAGGAAAACACATATCAAAAGTCAATAGAATGGATTACTTTAAATTAACGGCAGCCATGCATAATCTGGGCTGCAAGGTCAATGCCTACGAAGCGGATGCGATGCTCGAGGAGCTTCGTCAGGCGGGCGTGCGGATCGTGCCCTGGGATGGGGCGCCCGCCGACATTTATATCATCAATACCTGCTCGGTGACGAACATCGCGGATCGAAAGTCCCGGCAGATGATTCATAAGGCGCGGA
>DJEQ01000025.1:6304-12565 GCA_002431355.1 Oribacterium sp. UBA5894 | reverse complement strand
GAGCTTCAGGAGGACAGCGCCGTCGACCTCCTGATCGGAAACCAGGAGAAGGGACGGCTGCTGCCGATTCTTGAGGAATACTGGGCCGCGCATCCGGAAAAGCGCGAGGCACGGTCGATGAAGCGGGAAAACATGCCGGACAGCAGAGGTGCAGTGGCAGAAGCACGGCCGATCGCCTGCCAAAGGGATGAAGAAATGTCCAGCAGCGAAGATCAAAGGGTGGCCGCCTCGCCTTCGCCACGCTGCTACGTGACGGATATGGCGACAGCACAGCCCTATGCAGAGCTCTGGGCTGGAAAGATCGCGGATCAGGGGCGGGCCTTCATCAAGGTACAGGATGGCTGCAATCAGTTCTGCAGCTACTGCATTATCCCCTTCGTGCGGGGGCGTATCCGCTCTCGCTCCGTCGAAGATACCGTGCGGGAGGTGACGGATTTTGCGAAGCGCGGTTATCATGAGGTGGTGCTGACGGGCATTCACCTTTCCTCCTATGGGCTCGATTTCGATGGGATGAACTACGAGTATGCGATGAATCGGGAGATTCCATCGACCGGACTCCTTCGCCTGATTCGGACGGTGGCCTTGGTGCCGGGGATTGAACGCGTGCGTCTCGGAAGCCTCGAACCACGCATCATCACAGAAAACTTTGTGGAGGCACTCCGGCAGATTCCGGAGCTCTGTCCGCATTTTCATCTGTCCCTGCAGAGTGGATCCGACCGCATTCTGAAGGCGATGAATCGCCACTATGATACCGCTGCATTTCGAGAGGCCGTCCGGCTTCTCCGGGCAAGCTGGGATGAGGTGGCGGTGACCACAGACGTGATCGTGGGCTTCCCAGGGGAAAGCGAGGAGGATTTTGACGACTCCTGCCGCTTCATTGAGGAGATCGGCTTTTATGAGCTTCATGTGTTCAAGTACAGCCGCCGGCAGGGGACCGTGGCGGACCGGATGCCGGGGCAGCTGACGGACCGTGTGAAGTCCACCCGCTCTGAACGGCTCGTACAGCTGGATACCCGATGCTCAGAGGCATTTCGTCGCCGTTTCCTGGGAAAGGTGGAGGATGTGATCCCGGAGGAAATCATCGAGCAGGAGGGAAAGACCTGCCTTCGTGGCTACAATCGCAGCTATGTCCGCTATCTGATTCCGGTGCAGGACCAGAGGGAGGGCGCTTGTAAAATCGGCCAAATAATGCGGGTATGCGGCCAGGAAATCTGTGGAGGATGCGTACTTGCATTGCCTATATAAATAGTATAAAATAAATTGAGTTATTAAGAGGACGTGACAAAATGAACGATTTAGGTAGTACACAGATTATCCGACCGATGCAGGAGTACGATCTGGATGTGACGGAGGTACTGGCCCGTGTCTATGAGGCACTGACAGAAAAGGGCTATAATCCGATTAATCAGATCGTTGGATACATTATGTCGGGAGATCCGACGTACATTACCAGCCATAAAGGGGCGAGAAGCCTGATTATGAAGGTGGAGCGTGACGAAATCATCGAAGAGCTGATGAAAACGTACGTGGAAGCAAAGCTGAGTAAGTAAGGTGACGAAAAAGAGTCTGTCCTGTGGGGACAGACTCTTTTTGAATACATGGATAGGATAATCAGACGATGAGAATACTTGGACTGGACTATGGCTCGAAGACCGTGGGTGTGGCCATGACGGACGCCCTGGGCATGACCGTACAGCCATATAAAACCATCAAGCGGGACAGGGAGTCGAAGCTTCGACCGACCCTGTCGGAAATCGCGGAGCTTGTCGAGCAGTACCAGATTGAAAAAATCGTACTGGGACTGCCTCTTAATATGGACGATACCGAGGGAGACCGTGCGGAGAAAACGAGAGAGTTTGCAGAAAAGCTCGCACTTCGCGTATCGGTGCCCATTGAGTTTACCGATGAACGCCTCACCACGATGGAGGCAGAGGAGATACTCGATCAGAGTGGTATCCGACGGAGTGAGCAGAAGCAGATGATCGATCAGGTCGCGGCTCAGCTCATCCTGGAGCAGTATCTGAGAGGCTGAGGCCTTTCTGGGATAGAGAAAGAGAAGATCACCGGCCGCAAGCGGAACGGGGACGACACACAAGAAAAAGGAGCGGACATGGAAAATACGATCCGACTGACATCAGAAGAAGGAAATCTGGAATTGGAGATTCTGGAGGAGACCACCGTCCAGGGTGTGAATTATATCCTGGTCACGGATGCACCGGAAGGTGAAGACGGTGAATGCTACGTCATGAAGGACGTTTCCGGTCCAGAGGATGCGGAAGCAGATTATGAGTTTGTCGAAGGACAGGAATCTGAAGCATTGATGCAGATTTTTTCTGCGCTCCTGGAAGGAGAAGGTATCACGATTGAAAAATGATGAGCGTATGGCTGCAGAGATGAATGCAGCAGAAGGAAGAGAAGAACAGACAGCGGAGGTGCGTGGTGAAGAAGGCGCGAAGCGCCCGGCACATCGGAGACGGAGACGTCCGAGTACGAAAACGAAAGAGGCGGTACAGAATGTAGAAGCAACGACCGAAGACGCAGCTCCTGCAGCCTCGGAGACGGTGAAGGAAGAAAAGCCGGCTGCGAAGCGGAGCTCCGGTCGGAGACGCACGCCACGGAAGGCGGAGGCACCACTAAGCGTGGTTGCAGCAGCCAGTGAAGCCGCTGCAGAGCGGACAGAGATTGCCGGCAGCACGAGAACCCATCGTGGCAGCAGAAGAAAGAAGTCGGATGGTACACAGATGAAGAAGAACGGAAGCATTAAGATCATTCCGCTCGGCGGACTGGATCAGATCGGTATGAATATCACCGCGTTTGAAAGCGACGACAGCATCATCATCGTGGACTGCGGTCTCGCGTTCCCGTCGAACGACATGCTGGGCATTGACCTGGTCATCCCGGATATTTCATATCTGAAGAGCCATATGTCGAAGATCAAGGGCTTCGTCATCACCCATGGACACGAGGACCACATCGGTGCGCTGCCATACGTGCTGCAGCAGATCAATGTGCCGGTCTATGGTACACGGCTGACCCTCGCCCTCATCGAAGGCAAGCTTCGGGAGCGTGGCCTCGATCGCATGGTGAAGCTGAACGTACAGGCCTTCGGCGATACCGTGGATTTCGGTGATATCAAGGTCGAGTTTATCAAGACGAACCACTCCATTCAGGATGCCGCCGCGCTGGCCATCTTTACACCGGCCGGCACCATTGTACACACCGGCGACTTCAAGGTGGACTACACGCCGGTCTTCGGAGATCCGATCGATCTCCAGCGCTTCGCAGAGCTGGGCAAGGAGGGAGTTCTTGCCATGATGTCCGACTCCACGAATGCCACGAAGCCAGGCTCCACGATGTCCGAGCGAACCGTTGGTGGTACCTTCGAGCGCATTTTTGCGGAGCACCAGCAGAACCGTATCATTGTTGCCACCTTTGCGTCCAATGTCGACCGCGTGCAGCAGATCATTAACACCGCAGCGAAGTATAAGCGGAAGGTGGTTGTGGAAGGTCGCTCCATGGTGAATGTCATCACCGTGGCATCGGAGCTTCATTATATTGACATCCCGGAGGGAACCCTCATCAGCATTGATGAGCTTCGGAACTATCCGGACGAGCAGACCGTGCTGATTACGACCGGCTCCCAGGGTGAGTCGATGGCAGCACTCAGCCGTATGGCGAGCGGCATGCATCGGAAGGTGCGCATCAAGCCGAACGATGTGGTTGTGCTGTCGTCCCACCCGATTCCAGGCAACGAGCTTGCCGTGGATAAGGTGATCAATGAGCTCAGCATGCTGCATGCGCAGGTGATCCTGCAGGATACCCATGTATCCGGTCATGCCTGCGCCGAGGATCTGAAGCTCCTCTATTCACTCGTCAAGCCGACCTATGCGATTCCAGTGCATGGTGAGTACCATATGCGTGCGACCGCGTCGCGCCTTGCAACGTCGGTCGGCGTGAACAAGGACAACTGCCTCATGCTTGAAAATGGAGACGTGCTGGAGCTTACGGTACGGAACGGGGAGCCGAAGGCACAGGTCAAGGATCATGTGCAGGCCGGTGGCGTCTTCGTCGATGGTCTCGGTGTCGGGGATGTCGGAAATATCGTCATCCGCGATCGTCAGAACCTCGCACAGAACGGAATCATCGTTGTGGTACTGACCCTCGAGAAGTATTCCGGTCACCTTCTGGCCGGTCCGGATCTCGTTTCCCGTGGCTTTGTCTATGTACGGGAGTCGGAGGACCTCATGGAGGAGGCACGTGTACAGGTGCAGGATGCGGTCGATGACTGCCTCGTACGCCATGTGAATGACTGGGGCAAGATCAAGAACATTATCAAGGATTCTCTGGCAGACTTCCTCTGGAAGAAGATCAAGCGTGATCCGGTGATTCTGCCGATCATCATGGAGGTTTAAGGCATGAGCCGAAAAAATTCCGTGTCCAGGACGGCCGGCTTCATGACCGGTCTTGCCTGGCGTATCATTCTGATTGCCGGTGTGATCTTCCTGCTTCTGCAGGGAGTGCGCATAGCGTACAGCTACGGGCACGGACTTTTCTATGCGTATGCGATGGATGCCGACGACGACACCGAACAGGAGATCGTGGTGACGGAGGGCGAGAGCGTGTCGCGTCTTGCAGAGGAGCTGGAGGATGCGGGACTCATCGATAACCGGACGGCCTTTATCGTACAGGCAAAGCTCTATGAGCTCGAGCTGGAGCCGGGCAGCTATGCCCTGAGCCGCTCCATGACGGTGGTCGACATCATTGAACACCTGAATCAGGAGGGCACGAAAAACAAGGAGCTCGCAGATAAGAACCTGCTGGCAAACACAGCGGAAAGCACCGCGGCGGCGGAGGAAACCGCGGCCGACGGGACAGAAATCATTGGTGGCACGGAGGATGAAAACAGCATCCAGCAGGACAATGCCCGTGCCATGACAACAGACAGTGAGGAAAAGAACCCTTGATTACGGATGAACGGCTTGTGAATTACATTCATTCACTGGAACCGGATCGTAGCGAGCTTCTTGAAACCATGAGAGCAGAAGCGCTCGCAGCGGAAATCCCGATTATTCGGGATGAAACGGCGGCGCTTCTTAAGTGTTTCATAAGGATGCTTCGACCGAAACGGATTCTGGAAATCGGTGCGGCGGTCGGCTACTCCGCGCTCTGTATGGAGGAGGCCGCCGAGGGACAGGCAGAGCTCCTGACGGTGGAGAGCTATCCGCCCCGCATTGAGGCGGCGAAGCAGAACTTCGCACGGAGCCCGTACCAGAAAAACATTACCCTGGTTTCGGGCGATGCGGGAGCGCTGCTCCGACAGCTGGTCGCTGAGGCACAGCACTTTGACTTTATTTTCATGGATGCAGCGAAGGCACAGTACATCGTCTGGCTGCCGGACATCCTTCATCTCATGCGGCCGGGCAGCGTGCTGGTGAGCGACAATATCCTTCAGGATGGAAGCATTGTCGAAAGCCGCTACCAGGTGGAGCGACGGGATCGCACCATCCATACGCGCATGCGGGAGTACCTTTTCCGCCTGAAACATGAAGAACAGCTGGAGAGCGCCATTCTGCCGGTCGGCGATGGCGTCTCAATCAGTGTGAAAAAATAGTGGAGAGAGCATATGCTGAAAGAAACAGAGCTTTTGATTCCAGCGGGTTCGCTGGAGGTACTGAAGACCGCCGTGAACTACGGGGCCAATGCCGTTTACCTCGGCGGAGAGGCCTTCGGACTTCGGGCCAATGCAAAAAACTTTACACTGGAGGAGATCCGGGAAGGCGTAGCCTACGCCCATGCACATCAGGTCAAGGTTTTCGTGACGGCGAACATCTTCGCCCACAACTATGACCTTGAGGGGGTACGAACGTATTTTCAGGAACTCGCCGAGACGGGGATCGATGCGGTTCTCATCGCGGATCCAGGCGTGTTCATGATTGCAAAGGAGGTGCTCCCACGCTCCATTGAGCTCCATGTTTCCACGCAGGCGAACAATACGAACTGGCAGACCTTTCTTTTCTGGTGGCAGCTCGGCGCAAAGCGCGTGGTCTGTGCCCGGGAGCTGAGCCTCAATGAAATTCGGGAGATCCGCCGTCATATTCCAGAGGAGATGGACATCGAGGCCTTCGTGCATGGCGCGATGTGCATGTCGTACTCCGGTCGCTGCATGCTCAGTAATTTCCTGACGGGCCGGGATGCGAACCGTGGTGCCTGCACCCATCCGTGCCGCTGGAAATACAGCCTCGTCGAGGAAACCCGTCCGGG
>DJEQ01000025.1:0-6192 GCA_002431355.1 Oribacterium sp. UBA5894 | reverse complement strand
ATTCCAGAGCTCATCGAGGCCGGCATTGACTCCCTGAAGATTGAGGGACGCATGAAGACGGCCCTCTATGTCGCCACGGTGGCCCGAACCTATCGGAAGGCCATCGACGACTATAAGGAGAGTGAAGCAAAGTACCGCGCCAACATGGACTGGTACAAGCAGGAAATTGCGAAGTGCACCTACCGTGAATTTACGACCGGCTTCTACTATGGACGCCCGACGAAGGATGACCATATCTATGACAGCAATACCTATGTGACGGGCTCGGTTTACCTCGGCACGATTCGTGAGAGCGATGCAGAGGGCTTTAGCTATCTCGAGCAGAAGAACAAGTTCTCTGTGGGAGACACGATTGAGATCATGAAGCCGGATGGACGGGATATTCCGATCACGGTACTCGACATTCGCGACGCCGAGACCGACGTGGCACAGGAATCCTGCCCGCATGCCTGCCAGCAGCTGAAGGTGCGCTTCAGCACGGCACCGGAGGCCGGCGACATTATCAGAAAGGAAAGCGCTGAAAAGCAGGCGCTGGACTAAAGGCCTATGGAAGGAATCTTCATCGTACTGGGCGTTGCCGCAGTGGTGTATGTGCTCGCGATTCTCATGCTTCATGGACTCACCAGCTTTCTCTGGTTCTGGCCGCTCTTTGCCGCCGTCCAGTTTCTGATGTTCGGTCTCGTACGCTATGTGCGAAAAAAGCAGAAGGAAAAGAAACATCTTCATCTCGGGCCCTTCGTCTTCATCTTTACGAGCTATGGACTCTGGATGCTGGTGCTGCTTTCTCTTTTATGTACGATTTTTTCCAATGCACACACGGTCGACGAGAAGAATCTCGACTATGTGATTGTGATGGGGACGGATCTCGTGGACAACCGTATTTCACCGTCCCTCAAGCGGCGACTGGATCGGGCGATCGAGTATGCACATGAAAACCCAGAGACCATTTTCGTCCTCTCGGGCGGACGAAGTGACTATGATCGAAGCACGGAGGCTACGGTCATGTACTATTACATGATCAAGGCCGGCATCCCGGAGAATCGTCTGCTGCTGGAGTTTTATTCCCATTCCACACAGGAGAAGATCGGCTATTCGCTGCGGGCGATCCGACAGGATCATGAGACGCGGCTCCGGGATCTCGAGCGCAGGCAGCAGAAGTCACTCGCTCCGTTCGTCCCCGAAGAGAATGGAGAGGAAAGGCTGTGGGCGGAGATTCCGGAAGAGGAGCGACCGCTCTCTCTCGGAATCATTACCTCGGAGTTTAATCTCTACCGCGCCTGTCGCATTGCCGCACGCTTCGGTTATCCGGATGTCTGCCCGATTGCGACACGAACCAGTGAACTGATGCTGGTGCACCTGAGCGTCCGGGAGGCCATCGCGGTTTTTAAGGACCGACTGATCGGAAATATATAAGCACTGCACGCCTGCAGGAGGAGGGGGATCGGATCGCCGAAAGTGGTACACCGAATCGGAGCCCGCCCCTCTGCCTCTCAGGAGTGAAGAATAGAGACATGAGGATACGACATGAAGAATTATGAGCTGATTGAAACGAGAAGAATCGAAGAACTTTCGACCGATGCGTGCATCTACCGTCATAAAAAGAGCGGTGCACGCATTTTTACGATGAAGAACCAGGATGATAACAAGGTTTTCAGCATTGCCTTCCGCACACCGGCGGAGGACAGTACGGGCGTCGCTCACATCACCGAGCATTCGGTGCTCTGCGGCTCGAAAAAGTTCCCGCTGAAGGACCCGTTTGTCGAGCTTGCGAAGGGCTCGCTCAATACCTTCCTGAATGCGATGACCTACCCGGATAAGACGGTCTACCCGGTGGCCTCCCGAAACGAAAAGGACTTCGACAATCTCATGGATGTCTATCTGGACGCCGTGTTTCACCCGAACAGTGTGAAGGATCCGCGCATTCTCGCGCAGGAGGGCTGGCATTATGAGCTGATGGATGAGGAGGACGCGCTTCGCTACAACGGCGTCGTTTACAACGAGATGAAGGGTGTGTTCTCGAGTCCGGAGTCGGTGCTCGAGCGTTACATCATGCAGGCACTCTTCCCGGATACCTGCTATGGCAACGAGTCCGGGGGCGATCCAGCCGTGATTCCGGAGCTTACGTTTGACAAGTTCCAGGCCTTTCACGCGCGCTACTATCATCCGAGCAATGCCTACATCATCCTCTATGGCGACATGGACATGGAAAAGAAGCTTCGCTGGCTTGATGAGGCCTACCTTTCCGAGTACGATGCCATCCAGCCAGACTCCGAGATTCGACTGCAGCCAGCCTTTACGAAGCTCCACAAGGAAGAAATTTCCTATTCGGTCGGAGCACAGGAATCCCTCGAGAAGAATACCTATCTTTCCTGGAATGTGGTCGTCGATGCACTGGATAACAAGCGAAACCTCGCCATGGATATTCTGGACTATGTGCTTCTGTCAGCCCCGGGCGCACCGCTGAAGCAGGCCCTCATCGAGGCCGGCATCGGTGAGGACATCTTCGGCGGCTTCGAGGATGGCATTCGGCAGCCGTATTTTTCGGTCAATGCCAAGGGCGCCGATGCGAAGGATCAGAAGCGCTTCCTCTCGGTCATCGAGACGACGCTTCGACGGCTCGTGAAGGAGGGCCTCGATCAGGCGTCCATCCTCGCAGCCATCCATCACGACGAGTTCCAGTATCGGGAGGCCGATTATGGACGCTCGCCAAAGGGGCTTGTGTATGCGCTGACCGCCATGGACACCTGGCTCTATGATCGAAAGCCATGGGAATATCTCTTCTGCATGCAGTGCTATCAGGAGCTCCGGGAGGATGCGAAGCATGGCTATTTCGAAAAGCTGATTTCGGAGCTGCTCCTCGACAATCCGCATGCGGCCCTTGTGATCTGTAAGCCAGAGCGTGGGCTCACGGAAAAGCGAGAGCAGGCCCTTGCGAAGAAGCTTGCCGATGTGAAAGCCGGGATGAGCCAGGCGGAGCGGAACGCCTGCATTGCCGAGACGAAGGCGCTGAAGCAGTATCAGGAGGAGCCGACCTCGGAGGAAAATCTCAGAAAGCTGCCGCTCCTCAGCATTTCAGATATCGGAACGCAGGCAGAGCGCTTCGCATGGAAGGAAAAGCATCTCAAGGATACCCTGTTCCTTGAGACGACGCGGGAGACGCGGGGGGTTCTGTATCTTCGCCTTAATTTCAACACGCAGTGCCTGACAGAAGAGGAGCTTCCATATGCCGGCTTCCTGAAGACTGTGCTTGCCTACATGGATACGAAGCAGCACAGCTTCCAGGATCTGTCCTCCGACATCCTGCTGCATACGGGCGGCCTCAGCTTCGACATGAACGCCTACCCGGACCTTCGGGCGTACAATCACTATACCGGCATCTTCAGCGTGGAGACGAAGCTGCTGTATCAGGATCTTACGTACGTTCTTTCCCTGCTGCGGGAGATTCTTCATACGACGAAGTACGAGGATACGAAGCGTATGGCGGAAATTCTGAACGAAGCCCGTTCGAGAGAACGCATGAAGATCGAGGGCGCAGGCCACAGCTATGCTGTGAACCGTGCAAGCACCGGCTTCTCCGGCACGGCCCGCTACCAGGATCTCGTCGGTGGCATCAGCTACTACCGCTTCATCTGCCGCATCGCCGACGCCTTCCGAAAGGAGCCGAAGGCCCTGGCCGCGAAGCTCTGGGAAATTTCGGACAAACTTTTCCGACTGGAGAACATGTTCGTATCCGTGACCGCGGAGCCAGAGGGCATTGCCGCACTGGAGCAGGCCTACCCGGCGTGGGAGGCGCAGTATCTTCAGGATTTCCGGGAGAAGGAGCTGCTTCGTGAGGTGCTGGACACGAGCTATACGGCAGGTGCGCAGAAGACGACGGAGGATGCGAAGCCACAGCTGCTGCTGGAGGGCAGTCGGAACGAGGGCTTCCGGACACCGTCTCAGGTGAACTATGTTGCCCGGGCGGGCTGGTATGATCCGACGAAGCTCCCATATACGGGTGCACTTCGCGTGCTGAAGGTAATTCTGAACTACGATTATCTCTGGATTCATCTTCGTGTGAAGGGCGGTGCCTATGGCTGCATGGCCGGCTTCGGCCGCTCCGGTGAGGGCTATTTCTGCTCCTACCGGGATCCGCACCTGAAGGAGACACTCGACTGCTATGACGCACTGCCGGACTATCTTCGCCACTTTGCAGCGAGCCCGCGCGATATGACGAAGTACATCATCGGTGCCATCAGTGAGCTGGATACGCCACGGACGAATGCCAATGTTGCCGCCCTCAGCGTGAGCGCCTTCCTGTCGCATGTTTCGAACGACATGCTGCAGAAGGAACGCGATGAGGTACTCCGGACCACGGTCGACGACATTCGCGCCCTGGCGGCCTATGCCGAGGCCCTGCTTGCGACCGGCGCAGGCTGTACGATCGGCAATGCTACGGAAATCGATGCACATCAGGATCTTTTCCTGACCACAGAGGAGCTTTTTCAATGATTAAAACAGGATTTGTGGCGCTGGTTGGGCGCCCGAATGTAGGAAAATCAACCTTGATGAATCATGTCATCGGACAGAAAATCGCCATTACGTCCGAGAAGCCGCAGACCACCCGCGGTCGCATTCAGACGGTCTATGACGATGCACGCGGACAGATCATCTTTCTCGATACGCCGGGCATCCATAAGGCGGCCAATAAGCTCGGTGAGTACATGGACCATGTGGCAGAGAAGACTCTGGAGGATGTGGATGTGATCGTCTGGCTCGTTGAGCCGACCACCTACATCGGGGCCGGAGAACAGCACATCGCAGAAATTCTTCAGAAATACGCGAAGCCGAAGATTCTCGTCATCAATAAGATCGATACCCTGAAGGATCGTGCCGTCGAGCTTACGGCGGCCATCGAGAAGTATCAAAGCCTGATGGACTTCACGGAGATCGTACCGGTTTCTGCGGCGCGGGCCCAGAACATTGACGAGCTGAAGAAGGTACTGTTCCAGTACCTTCCGGAGGGGCCACGCTATTATGACGAGGATACCGTGACGGATCAGACCATGCGTGAGATCGCCGGAGAGCTGATTCGGGAGCAGGCGCTTCGAAAGCTGAAGGACGAGGTGCCGCATGGGATCGCCGTGCTGATCGATGAGATGCACCAGCGTGCAAACGGTATGTGGGACATCAAGGCAACCATTGTCTGTGAGCGCGACGCACATAAGGGCATCATCATTGGCAAGGGCGGCGCGATGCTGAAGCGGATCGGCACGGGTGCCCGCATTCAGATTGAACGCATGACAGAGGACAAGGTAAACCTTCAGCTCTTTGTCAAGGTTCGGAAGGACTGGCGGGATTCGGATACCTTCCTGAAGAACTATGGCTTTAAGGATGAGACGTAGGGATCATGCAGGAGGAACAGATCTTTCATGGGGTGGTACTGAGCTCGGCACCATCGCGTGATTTTGATAAGCGCCTTTCCGTGCTCACGAAGGAGCAGGGAAAGATTACGGTCTGGGCATCCGGCGCGAAAAAGCCGGGCTCTCCCCTGATGGCGGCGACCCGAAACTTCGTGTTCGGCAGCTTTTCCGTCACGAAGGGGAGGGCCGGCTATAATCTTCGCTCCGTGAAGGTGACGGAGTACTTCGAGGAGATCGCCCTCGACCTCGTGAACGCCTGCTACGGCTCGTATCTTCTGGAGCTGGCTGATGCCATCGCGCAGGAAAACCTGGAGGCGGAGGAAATGGTGAACCTCGTGTACCTCTCGCTCCGGGCGATCCTGAACACGAAGCTCCCGAATGAACTCGTGCGACGGGTCTATGAGCTTCGGATGCTCCTTTTAAATGGAGAATATACGGAGCTTCCGCCGCTCGAAGCCTCGGAGAGCTGCTGCTATGCCTGGCAGTATGTGCTCGCCGCGCCCCTCGCAAAGCTCTACACCTTTACACTCACCGAGGAGGTGCTCGCGGAATTTTCGAAGAATGTGGCGCTTCTCCTCCGAGAGGCGTTCCCGTACCACTTCCGATCGCTCGACATCCTGAAGGCGCTGTGAAGGCGGCCCGGATCCCGCGTGTTGAGCATCGTTTTATCTGCGCCCTGGAGGGCGCAGATGAAACGATGCTCCCGATACCTCCTCGCGGGCTACTGTTCACTGGGCATTTCTAGGTGTCGGTACAGCTTGGAAGCAGCGGACACATATATACGATTTTG
>DJEQ01000083.1 GCA_002431355.1 Oribacterium sp. UBA5894 | reverse complement strand
CCCGGGACGTTCTTATAGAGGCCGTCATCCCAGCGCTCGGCATGGCCCATCTTTCCGAAGACACGGCCATCCGGGGAGGTAATACCCTCGACCGCATAGTAGGAACCGTTCGGGTTGTACTGGATGTCCATCGTCGGATGTCCCTCGAGGTCTACGTACTGTGTCGCGATCTGGCCATTCTCAACGAGCTGCTGGAAAAGCTCCGGCTCACAGAGGAAGCGACCTTCACCGTGAGAGATCGGAACGCTGTAGATATCGCCCGGCTGGCTGTCCTCCAGCCATGGAGACATGTTCGAGGCCACACGGACACGAACGATCTTTGACTGGTGACGGCCGATCGTGTTGAAGGTCAGGGTCGGGCAGTGCGCATCGGTATCACGGATCTCACCATACGGTACGAGGCCGAGCTTGATGAGGGCCTGGAAGCCGTTACAGATACCGAGCATGAGACCGTCCCGCTTATTCAGCATATCCATCGTGGCATTCTTCACGGCTTCATTCCGGAAGAAGGAGGTAATGAACTTCGCAGAGCCATCCGGCTCGTCACCACCGGAGAAGCCGCCTGGGATAAAGATCATCTGGGACTCGGCAATGCGCTTCGCTACCTGCTCGACGGAATCACTGATATCCTGCTTCGTCATGTTGCGAACGACGATGATCTCCGGCTCGAGTCCGGCATCGGCACAGGCCTTCGCGGAGTCGTACTCACAGTTGTTGCCCGGAAATACCGGAATCAGTACATGTGGCTTCGCAACCTGAACAGCCGGCGCGATCCACTCCTCCTCCACATGGTCTGGAATTGTGACATCGGTGGCAGCACGCTCGTTCTCTGCATCCTTCTCGAGGTTCATATTGCAGCTGAAAACCTTCTCCAGGCGATCCTCATAGGAGTCCTCGAGATCCGACAGCTTCAGGGTCTCGTCATTGTAGCGGATTTCTGCATTGTCCGTCGTCACACCGAGATCAGCCACGATGATACCTGCCTGCTGCAGTGCAGTGTTCTGATAGATCGCATCCCGATCGGCCGCACTGGTAAGCTCCAGAAGGAAGCTGCCATACTGATACGAGAAGATATCCTCGACGCTCAGGCTCGGTGCGAAATCGAAGCCGAGCTCATTGCCCATGCACTGCTTGAGAACCGCTTCGGCGACACCACCATAGGTCGGGGTGTAAATGGACGCGAGCTTTCCGTCGAGCACGAGCTGATGCACAGAGCGGAACAGAGCAAGGAGTGCATCCTTCTCCGGCAGCTCATCGCGATACTGCGGCTTCAGCCAGAGCACCGGATGACCAGCGGCCTTATACTCTGGGCTCACGATGTTCTTCGCGTTTTCGGTCGTGATGGCGAAGGACACAAGCGTTGGCGGAACATCGAGCTTCTCGAAGGTACCGGACATGGAATCCTTTCCGCCGATGGCCGAGATGCCGAGATCAAGCTGGGCGTTAAAGGCACCAAGCAGGGCCTCCAGCGGCTGTCCCCAGCGCTCTGGCTCGCGTCCTGGCTTTCCGAAGTACTCCTGGAAGGTGAGGTAGGTATCCTCGAAGCCGGCACCAGTTGCAATCAGCTTGGCCGCAGACTCCACCACCGCGAGGTAGGCACCCTTATAGCAGTTCTTTTCGGTAATAAACGGGTTATAGCCATACGCCATCACGGACGTATCCTCCGTGTGCCCCTTTTCCACGGAAATTTTTGCAGCCATCGCCTGGATCGGTGTGCGCTGCTTCTTTCCACCAAATGGCATAAGCACGGTACCTGCCCCGATGGTGGAATCGAAGCGCTCACTGAGTCCACGCTTGCTGACGACATTCAGGTCCTCGGCGAGTGCCGCATAATTCTCGGCGAAGCTGCCACGAACCTCACGGGCAATGCTTCCGCCCGCCGCGGTTTTCACAGTGATATGCTTTTCGGCACCGTTACTGTTCAGGAAATCTCTTGAAAGATCAATGACATTCTTGCCATTCCAGTGTGCTACCAGACGGTTCGTATCCGTGACATCGGCCACATGCGTCGCTTCGAGGTTCTCCTCATGTGCAAGCTGGAGGAAGCGTTCCATATCCTCCGGCGCTACCACCACGGCCATACGCTCCTGAGACTCGGAGATGGCGAGCTCCGTGCCATCGAGGCCTGCGTACTTCTTCGGTACCTTATCAAGGTCAATGTCAAGTCCATCCGCGAGCTCACCGATCGCAACGGAAACACCACCGGCACCGAAGTCGTTGCAGCGCTTGATGAGACGGCTTGCCTCCGGATTACGGAACAGACGCTGAAGCTTCCGCTCCTCTGGTGCATTTCCCTTCTGAACCTCGGCACCGTCCTTCTCGAGGGATTCCACGTTATGGGACTTCGAGGAACCGGTGGCACCACCGATGCCATCGCGTCCGGTACGTCCACCGAGAAGAATGACCACATCACCCGGTGCCGGAACCTCGCGGCGAACATTTTCTGCCGGTGCAGCCGCGACCACGGCACCGATTTCCATGCGCTTCGCCACATAGCCTGGATGATAGATTTCATCGACGAGACCGGTTGCGAGACCGATCTGGTTGCCATAGCTCGAGTAGCCATTGGCCGCCGTTGTAACGAGCTTTCGCTGTGGAAGCTTGCCCTTCATGGTCTCCTGTACCGGGACAGTCGGATCGCCTGCGCCGGTTACACGCATGGCCTGGTAGACATAGCTTCGACCAGACAGCGGATCACGGATGGCACCACCGATGCAGGTAGCTGCACCACCAAACGGTTCAATTTCCGTCGGATGGTTATGGGTCTCGTTTTTAAAGAGCAGAAGCCAGTCCTGCACCTCGCCATCCACCGTAACCTTGATCTTTACGGTGCAGGCATTGATCTCCTCAGACTCATCGAGCTTCTGAAGCTTGCCCTCCTTCTTCAGCACCTTCGCTGCGAGGGTACCGATGTCCATCAGGTTGATCGGCTTCGTGCGCTGAAGCTCCTCGCGGGCTGCGAGATAACGATCCCAGGCCTTCTGCAGTGTGGCGTCGGCGAAGTCCACCTGATCAATCGTGGTCAGGAAGGTCGTATGACGGCAGTGATCGGACCAGTAGGTATCGATCATACGGATCTCGGTGATGCTTGGATCCCGATGCTCGGATTTAAAGTAGTCCCGGCAGAACTCGAGGTCATCGAGGTCCATGGCGAGTCCCTTCTCCTTACGGAAGGCATCGAGCTCAGCATCCGGCGCATCAATGAAGCCGGTCAGGGTCTCCACCTCGGTCGGGATGTCATACTTTACATCCAGTGTGGTATACGGCTCAAGGGAGGCCTCTCTGGACTCCACCGGGTTGATGACATACTTCTTGATCTCTGCGATCTCCTCGTCACTCAGCTTTCCATACAGGAGATAAACCTTTGCAGAGCGTACCTTCGGGCGCTCTCCCTGCGTAAGAATCTGAATGCACTGTGCGGCGGAATCGGCGCGCTGGTCGAACTGACCTGGCAGAAATTCAACGGCGAAAACATACGCACCGTCCTCCTTCGGGAGTTCCGTCGATACCTCATCGAGCTGCGGCTCACTGAGGACGAGCCGTACGGCCTTCTCAAAGGTCTCTGAATCCAGTCCCTCGACGTCGTAACGGTTTAAGAGCCGTACGTCCGTGAGATTCTGAATCAGAAGAATGTGACGGATATCATGACGGAGTCCCTGCGCCTCGTGGCGGAGACCCTGCTTCTTCTCAACATAAATTCTATTTACCATGGATTCTGTTCCTCCTGGGTTCGAGCTGTTTCCTATGTTCTGGCTTCCTGTTTACGTCCTTCGTCGCGTGTGTGCGGGGCTCAGGACAGGGCTTTCAATGCACGCTGGCCGATATCATGTCGCATGTGCATGTTTTCGAAGCTTACCTTTGCAGCACTCTGGTAGGCCCGGTCAATGGCCTCCTTCAGGGTCGGCGCGGTCTCAACGATGCCGAGCACACGACCGCCGTGGGTATAGAGCTTCCCATCGCGGAGGTCTGCACCGGCGACGTAGACATTGGCAACCTGATCGACGCCCGTAATCTCATAGCCGGACTGGTAGGCCACCGGATAGCCGCCGGATGCCTCAATGACGCAGCATGCAGCTTCGTTCTTCCACTTGACCTCGACCTCGGACAGGCGACCCTCTGTGACGGCCTGCATGATGGTGAGGAGGTCGGAATCGAGCAGTGGCAGGACGACCTGTGCCTCTGGATCACCGAAACGGCAGTTGTACTCGATGACCTTCGGGCCATCCTTCGTCAGCATAAGACCGAAGTAGAGACAGCCCTTAAAGGTACGTCCCTCCTGATTCATCGCGTCAATGGTCGGCTGGAAGATGGTTTTCATGCAGATTTCGGCAATCTCCGGCGTATAGTATGGATTTGGAGCGATGGTGCCCATGCCGCCGGTGTTGAGTCCCTCGTCGTGATCATTGGCCCGCTTATGGTCCATGGAACTGATCATCGGAACGACCACATGACCATCCGTGAAGCTGAGCACGGAAACCTCCGGTCCCTCAAGGTACTCCTCGATGACGATCTGGTCGCCGGAATGACCGAACTTGTGCTCCTCCATGATGGTTCGGATGCCATCGATGGCCTCTTCCCGCGTCATGGCAATGATGACACCCTTTCCGAGGGCCAGACCATCTGCTTTAATGACGGTCGGAATCGGGCAGGTCTGCACATAAGCCTCGGCCTCATGAATATCGGTAAAGACCTCGTAGCCTGCGGTCGGAATGTGATACTTCTTCATGAGGTTTTTCGAAAAGACCTTCGAGCCCTCAATGATGGCGGCCTTTGCCTCTGGACCGAAGGCCGGAATGCCGGCAGCCTCCAGTGCATCGACCATGCCGGCAACCAGCGGATCATCCGGGGCCACGACCACATAATCGAGCTTCTGCTCTACGGCAAAGCGGACCACGCCGTCCACATCGGTAGCCTTGATCTCCGGCACACACTCTGCATCCGCAGCGATGCCGCCATTTCCCGGAATGGCATAGAGCTTCTCTACGCTCGGATTCTTTTTGATTGCTTTAATGATGGCGTGCTCACGTCCGCCGCCACCGACAACACCAATCTTCATCGTTTATGCCTCCTCTGTCTTCTTCGCTTCACAGATATCCTTACTCATCATTTCTGCAGCCGCCGGGAGCAGCTTCCACTCGGCCTGCTCCATGACCCGCTTCTGCAGAATCTCCGGTGTATCTCCCTCCTCGATGGCGACGGCCTTCTGGAGAAGGATGCGTCCACCGTCTGGAATTTCATTGACGAGATGCACGGTTGCACCGGTCACCTTCACGCCATAGGCCAGTGCCGCCTCATGCGGACGAAGCCCATACATGCCCTTCCCACAGAAGCTTGGGATCAGGGATGGGTGAATATTGATGATGCGATCCGCATAGGCGTGGATGAAATCCGGGCCCAGGATCGTCAGGTAGCCTGCGAGGATGACGAGCTCAATGTCATGGGCCTGCAGGGTCTCGATCAGCTTCGGCTCATCCTTATGGATCACGGTATGCTCAATGCCGGCCTTCTCCGCACGCTCCAGTGCATAGATTCCTTCTCGGGAGCCCACCACGAGGACGATTTCCCCATCCGGGATCTCGCCTCGCCGTTCGGCATCGATGAGGGCCTGGAGATTGGTGCCGCCACCGCTCACCAGCACCGCTATTCTGGTTTTTTTCTTCATGTCGTTTCCTCTGTATCAGGATTGTAATCAGGAACCCGCTGCGGCACGTAGCACCACAGCCTGGCTCCGATGCTTCGTTAATGATGGAATAAGCGCATACCGGTGAAGCAGAGTACCATATTGTACTTATCTGCCGTTTCGATGACGTTGTCGTCACGAATGGATCCGCCCGGCTCCGCAATGTAGCTGACACCCGACTTCCGTGCGCGCTCGACATTGTCCCCAAATGGGAAGAAGGCATCGGAACCAAGTGCGGTTCCAGAGAGCGTCGAAAGGTAGGCCTTCTGCTCTGCCCGTGTAAATGGAGTCGGCTGCTCGGTAAAGTACTGCTGCCATGCACCGTCCTTCAGGACGTCATCGCACTCCTCGGAGAGGTACACATCGATGACATTGTCCCGATCTGCACGACGAAGGCCCTCCTTAAACGGAAGGTTCAGCACGCGGTCCGTCTGACGAAGATGCCAGTGATCCGCCTTGTCGCCGGCGAGACGCGTGCAGTGAATGCGGGACTGCTGCCCGGCACCGACGCCGATGGCCTGTCCATCCTCTGCATAGGCCACGGAATTCGACTGCGTGTACTTGAGCGTAATGAGTGCAACCGTCATGTTGAGGCGCGCTTCCTCTGTGATCTCCTGATTCTTCGATACAATGTTCGTGAAGGCCTCATCGGTTACCTTATAGTTGTTTCGGCCCTGCTCGAAGGTCACACCGAAGACCTGCTTATGCTCAATCGGATCCGGGCGATAGCTCGGGTCGATTTTGATGACATTGTAATTTCCCTTCTTTTTCGTCTTGAGGATTTCCAGGGCCTCCTCCGTATAGTCCGGGGCAATGACGCCATCGGACACCTCGCGGTGGATGATGCGGGCCGTGGTGGCGTCGCAGGTATCGGAAAGGGCGATAAAGTCGCCGTAGGAGGACATGCGGTCGACGCCACGTGCTCTTGCATACGCACAGGCAAGCGGGGAGTCATCGAGCCCCTCGATGTCATCGACGAAGCAGGCCTTCTTCAGGCGATCCGACAGTGGGCGGCCAATGGCAGCGCCGGATGGCGATACGTGCTTAAAGGATGCGGCAGCCACCATGCCGGTTGCCTCCTTCAGGTCGGATACCAGCTGCCAGCTGTTCAGGGCATCCAGGAAATTAATATAGCCAGGACGTCCGTTCAGGATCTCGATGGGAAGATCCGAGCCGTCGTGCATGAAAATCTTTGCCGGCTTCTGATTAGGATTCATACCATATTTTAATTCAAACTCTTTCATCGCTGCCCTCTCCTCTTATGCCTTCACCTGGGTGAATTTATTGATCATCCGGTTCTGTACGCTGCCATCGACCACATTGATATAGCGCACATACATTGAAATCTTATTATCCTCATTCAGGCTGTTCCAGATTTCCTCTGCGAAAGCCTCCGCACTGTTCGGAATCTGCACGCGCTCCGGTTCGCCCTCGAAGGTCGGAATCGGGTTGCCATTCTGCTTATAGGTGTGGATGAAATGTCCGAGGCCATTCTGCAGCTTATAGCTGTAGGTGTAGCGTGCACAGTCGGTGCCCTCGGCATTCTCGGACTTGAGAATCGACATCTTGTAGGTATCTGAGTCATCTAGCATGACGAGACCGCTGATGCGTGGTGTCCAGTTTGGACCATCCGGCTCAAATTCCCGTGTTTCGAGTGCCTCCTCGAAGGTGTTGCCCTCCTTCAGGAAATCATAGATGGTATCGGTCTGATCGCCGTTTGTCACGATCAGATTATCGCCGATCTTTCGGATCGGACTGTAGATGATGAGGCTTGGATCCTCCACCTTGCTGGCATCGGCCGGATAGATCGTGACCGTATCGCCCTCTTCTACAAAGACACGGTTTCTCGAATTTGCGCTGCGTCCCATGATGAAATATGCGATGGCGATGGACTGTCCATCCGCGGACTTGCCGATCACGATGCCACGACCAGGGTACTCGTTGTTCTTCAACAGCTCTGAAAGCTGTGCTACATCATATGTTGCCATGCCTATCTCCTTACTCTAATACGACCTTATCCTCGGAACGGATGATCTCACCGAGGTGGTATGCATCGACGCCGTTGGCACGAAGAATCTGAAGTGCTTCTTCCTCATCCTCCTTTGCAACCACGACACTCATGCCGACACCCATGTTGTAGGTGTTGAACATATCGTGAGTGGAGACATTGCCCTCCTTCTGAATCAGCTTGAAAATCGGAAGAACACGTACGTCGCTCATCTGAATCTTCGCACCGAAGCCATCTGGAATGGACCGTGGGATGTTCTCATAGAAGCCGCCACCGGTGATATGGCTGATGCCCTTAACCGTGACCTTCTCAAGAAGCTTCAGGACCGGCTTTACATAAATGACCGTCGGGGTCAGCAGGGTCTCACCGAGGGACTTTCCATCGAGCTCTGTCCGTGGTCTGCGAAGCTCCTCCTGTGTGATGTGGTCAATGTCGAAGACCTTCCGTACGAGGGAGAAGCCGTTGGAGTGCACACCGGAGCTTGGAAGAGCAAGTACCACATCGCCCTCCTTCATGGAGTTGTTGTCGATCACCTTGTCTTTATCCACGATGCCGACGGAGAAGCCGGCGAGGTCATACTCATCCTCTGGATAGAAGCCCGGCATCTCGGCCGTCTCACCACCGATCAGGGCGCTGTCACTCTGGACGCAGCCTTCCGCGACACCCTTTACAATGTCCGCGATCTTCTCCGGTACATTCTTTCCGCAGGCGATGTAATCCAGGAAAAACAGCGGCTTCGCGCCACAGCAGATGACATCATTGACACACATCGCGACACAGTCAATGCCGACGGTATCATACTTTTCCATCAGGAAGGAAATCTTCAGCTTCGTGCCGACGCCATCGGTGCCGGACACGAGGATCGGGTGCTTATAGCCCTCCGGAAGCTCGAACAGACCGCCGAAGCCACCGAGACCAGAAGCCACGCCCTCCGTCATCGTTCGTGCAACGTACTGCTTCATCAGCTCGACAGAGCGGTAGCCGGCGGTGATATCGACGCCAGCCTCCTTATATGCTTCACTGTAGCTCTTTGTATTCATCTCTACTCCTTTCACGCGCTCCTGTTTACGCTTTCTCCTCTGGCTTCACCGATGCGCAGGCGTCCTGCGTCGGATTTGGGTTCCACTTCTTCGTCGGGTCCTCCGTATGGGCGTCCCGCCACTCCTTCGGGATTTTCTCCTCGAAGCGGTTCTTTTCACTGACGGATGGAAGCTCCGTCGGATACTTGCCACTGAAGCAGGCAGTACAGTAGCCCGCCTCTGGATCCTCCTTCGCAATGCGGAGTACATTGTCCACACTGAGATAACCGAGGGAATCCACACCGATGATTTTGGCAATCTCATCCACCGTATGGTGGCAGGCAATCAGGTTCTCCTGGCTGTCGATATCGGTGCCGTAATAGCACGGATAAAGGAACGGTGGCGCTGAAATCCGCATGTGGATTTCCTTTGCGCCCGCCTCCCGTACAAGCTTTACGAGACGTGCGCTGGTTGTACCACGGACGATGGAATCGTCGATCAGCACGACACGCTTGCCTTCGATTTCAGAGCGAATCGTATTCAGCTTGATCTTGACGAGATTCTCACGCTCGGTCTGTCCCGGTGCGATGAAGGTTCGGCCAATGTACTTGTTCTTGATGAGACCGATACCATACGGAATTCCGGATTTCCGGCTGTAGCCGACGGCGGCATCGAGTCCGGAGTCTGGTACGCCAATGACGACGTCCGCATCCACAGGATGCTCCTCCGCAAGGAATTCGCCTGCGCGCATTCTCGCGTCATGAACGGAGGCGCCATCAATGATGGAGTCTGGACGTGCAAAATAGATATATTCGAATACACAGGTGGACGGCTTCACGATATTGCAGTGATCCTTGATCGAACGGAGACCATTCTGATCCATCACCATGATTTCCCCAGGCTCCAGATCCCGAACGAGCTTGGCACCCACGGCATCGAGCGCACAGGACTCACTTGCAAACACGACGGAGCCATCGTCCGTTAAGCCATAGCACAACGGACGGAAGCCATGCGGATCACGAACCGCAATCAGCTTCGATGGTGACATGATCACCAGCGAAAACGCACCATGGAGCTTGTCAATGGAGTTCGCAACGGCTTCCTCGATGGATTTTGCCTTCAGTCGCTCTCGGGTGATGACATAGGAGATGGCCTCGGTATCCGTGGTGGACTGGAAGATGCAGCCCTCGAGCTCGAGATTTCGCCGAAGCTCGTAGGAATTCACCAGATTTCCGTTGTGGCAGAGCGCCATACGGCCCTTGACGTGATTTACAACGATCGGCTGTGCATTGATACGGTTCGTGATGCCAGAGGTAGAGTAACGTACATGGCCACAGGCAATCTGGCCTTCCCCGAGGCGGTCCAGCTGCTCCTTCGTGATGGCCTCACTGACAAGCCCCAGTTCTCTGTAAAAGCGAAAGACACCTTCATCATTGACTACGATACCGGCGGACTCCTGTCCACGGTGCTGTAAGGCGAAGAGACCATAATAGGTCAGTCTGGCCAGTGGCTTCGTCGTTTTGGAATATATTCCAAATACGCCACACTCGTCATTAATTTTTCCCATAGAATTCCCTCAAGATAATATTTATACGTGAATGGTTACCAGCATTGCTCAGTCGTTATACTGTGCTTCGATGCTGGCATTTTTCTCCAGAATCTTCTGATGATTCTGATCTCGCTCCGCCTGCAGTTTCTCCTGAAGCGTGGTATCTTCGATGGCCAGCATTTCAATGGCCAGAAGGGCGGCATTCTTCGCTGTATTTACGCCTACGGTGGCCACAGGAATTCCAGGTGGCATCATGACGGTTGAAAGGAGTGCATCCATGCCCTCCAGCACCTTCGATGAGCATGGAATGCCGATGACCGGAAGGGTGGTATTGGCTGCGATGGCACCTGCAAGATGGGCGGCCATGCCTGCGGCTGCGATAATCACGCCGAAACCGTTCTCGCGGGCAGTTTTTGAAAACTGTGCGGCCTCCTCCGGTGTTCGATGGGCACTGTATACATGGACCTCGACCGGAACGCCATAGTCCTTCAGTACAGCAATGCCTTTTTCAACAACTGGAAGGTCTGAATCACTTCCCATGATGACTGCAACTTTCTTCATGCAAACTCCTTTCCTAATACGCCGTTTCTTCGTCATCGGAAAGAGGAAAAGACCCTCGTCACTGCGGCGAGACTCCCGTGTCTTTCCCTTTGTTCCGTGACAAATACGAAAAAGAGGGGACAGCGCATGCTGTTCCCTCTTTTATAATCATTTTACGGTATTCAGATGTAAATTGTTATTTGTTTCACAGGATGCACCAAGCCCGATGAAAAGCGTCTGTCCATAGAATCTGAGTGCACGCATCACGATCCGGTGATTCTTATGTCTGCAACCAGCCATGTGCTTCATTCCCAAATCCTTTCGCCCGAGAAACTTGTGAACAACGACAACAAAATTATATTAAATGGTCGTATGTCCGTCAAGGCATCACTTTGCCATTTTCAGAAGGATTTCGTTCGATCTCGTTATGAACTTTGTCATTTCATCTGCACTGAGTGGAGACTGCTGAAGCTTTGCAAGATCATACAGCTGCTCGGAAATCATATCCACGGTATCCTTTGCGGCTGCATCCGTCCGATGCTCGATCAGGTACTGTACCAGTGGATGCTCCGTATTCAGAATCAGGGTCTCCTCGACCGGCATTTCATTCATGCCCATGCCGTTCATCGCATACATCTTCATCATGTCGTTCATGCGACGGCCTTCCTCGGAAATCGAAAGCATGGCTGCGATGCCTGGCTGCGTCAGCTTCTGAAGCTTTACGGTGAGCTTCTCCTTCTTTGAAGCGCTTCGGATCTCCGTTTCCAGATCCTTCTGCTGTGCATCCAGCGTCTTCTGCTCATCCTCGGAAACCTCTGCCTTAAACTCCTCACTCAGATCGGCATCGATCCGGCGGAAATGAACGCCCTGGTTCTTGGCTTCGAGCTCACTGATAAACGGCTGGTCGATACGCTCTGGAAGAATGACGGCATCCTTACCTGCGTTCTTAAACATGGCGATGTACTGGCTCTGCTGAACAGGATCCGTAACGTAGTAGATGACCTTGTTCTTCTCCTTCTTGTCTGTCTCGGCATTTTCGGTCGCTGCGTCTGTGGTCGTGGATACAGACTCCGTTCCTTCGGTCTTCTCAGCATTGGCCTTCGTATCCGTGTCCTCAGTATCGGTCTTCTGCACCTCGAGGCACTCCGGAAGAGCCATGAACTTTCCATTGATGTCCGTAAAGAGGATGTAATCGGTCATCTTCTTACAGAACTTGTCGTCACGGAGACAGCCATACTTGATAAATGGGGCAATGTCATCCCAGTACTTTTCATAGTTCTCGCGGTCGGTCTTGCAGAGTCCAGACAGCTTATCGGCCACCTTCTTCGTGATATAATCCTGAATCTTCTTCACGAAGCCATCATTCTGAAGCTGCGATCTCGAAACATTGAGTGGAAGATCCGGGCAGTCAATCACGCCCTTCAGGAGCATGAGATACTCTGGAATGACTTCCTTGATGTTATCTGCGACGAAAACCTGATTATTGTAGAGCTTGATTGTGCCTTCTGCAGACTCATATTCCATGTTGATCTTCGGGAAATAGAGAATGCCCTTCAGATTGTACGGATAGTCCATATTGAGGTGAATCCAGAACAGTGGCTCCTTATAATCGTGGAAAACCTTGTGGTAGAAGTCAATGTACTCTTCCTTCGTGCACTCGGACGGCGTCTTTCCCCACAGCGGGTGGGTATCATTGAGAAGCTGTGGGCGCTTTTCAATCTTCAGCTGCGCTGGCGTCTTCGTTTCCTTGCCATCCTTGTCCTTCTCGACCTTCTCCGGAATCTCTTCGAGTACGACATCGTCTGCTCGCTTCTGTGTGGCCTCAATGGTTTCGGAATCCTTCGGAAGCTTTGAGATGTAGATTTCTACCGGCATGAACGAGCAGTACTTCTCGATGATTTCACGCATTTCCCACTCATTGTCATACTTCAGGCAGTCATCATTAAGATGAAGGGTGATGGTCGTACCGATCTCCTTCTTTGTACCTGCCGTCATCTCGTATTCGGTGCCGCCATCGCATACCCAGTGAATCGGTGTTGCATCCTTCTTATAGGAAAGGGTATCGATCTCTACCTGGTCCGCTACCATGAAGACACTGTAGAAGCCGAGGCCGAAATGACCGATGATCTGGTCATCATTGGCCTTATCCTTATACGTATTAATGAAATCCGTTGCGCCGGAGAAGGCGATCTGATTAATGTACTTCTCAACCTCCTCCTCGGTCATACCGATACCGTTATCCTTGAAGGTGACGGTTTTCTGGTCTGCATCGACGATAACGTCCACTCTGCCCTTGTAGTCGGACGGTTTCGTCCACTCGCCAATCAGGCTCAGCTTTTCAAGCTTTGTGATGGCATCACAGGCGTTTGAAATTTCCTCACGGACAAAGATGTCCTGATCGGAATACATCCATTTCTTAATAATTGGAAAAATATTCTCAGAATTGATTGATAATGTACCCTTCTGTGCCATAGCATGTACCTCTCTATCCTTTAAATCTGCTTATAGAATCACCCTTTTCTTCCCGTTTCAGTGTCTGGAAGAAAAGGAACGATACTTTTCATTTTGCACAACGTAAAGAAGTATAGCACTGCAGTTAGCACTCTACAAGTGATGCTGCTAATAATTCATAAATATTTCATACATATTGAAATAGGGAGATCAACGTTGTGGGCATGGCAGAAGGGAAGGGATGAAACATGCGGATCAGGTCGTTTTAGAAAATACAAAAAAAGATCCAGCAGGGCTGAATCTTTTTCATGGAACTGCGGGGACTTGAACCCGGGACCGATCGGTTATGAGCCGACTGCTCTAACCAGCTGAGCTACAGTTCCATCACTGCTGGTTCGATCTACTCGAACTCCTGAGTGTTAAAAAAGCCTTAGCTCTGAAAGCTAAGGCTTAAAGCCGGGATTCGGACTCGAACCGAAGACCTACTGATTACAAATCAGTTGCTCTACCAACTGAGCTATACCGGCACAACTCCCCCAGTCGGACTCGAACCAACGACACCGCGGTTAACAGCCGCGTGCTCTACCGACTGAGCTATGGAGGAATAGCTGCCCCGCGAAAGGGAACATGTTAAAATTTATCGTGCCTTGAAAACCATATACCGCTCATATAAATTAAAGATAAAACATCAAACCTACCAGCCA
>DJEQ01000008.1 GCA_002431355.1 Oribacterium sp. UBA5894 | reverse complement strand
GAAAAATTACTCCAAGTGCTTCTACAAGGTCCGATTTTGGATTTTCAACGTTTCTTGCGTATGGTTTCATACAGCCACTCTCAGGTATCCAGCTTAGATTTCTCCGACCTTGGAGTACTGTGTTTCTGAGGGCACCCCCTCCGCCCCTGCTCAAAAGAAATACACTTGTCGGTGGCATTGCCCGTGCCGACAGAGTATGATAGTGTAGACTGAAAAGGCAGGGCCGCAGGAGCATGGAGAAAGGAGCCGCGATGATCGAGGATTATGTAAAGGCATGGCACATGGGCGAGAGTCAGTACCGTCGGGATATTACATTCGGCCGCTATCCGTACCTGACGGCCCTGGACGAAATCGTAAAGCCGGAGAGCATTCAGGCGGAGAATCCACTCGGCCTCATGGAAATTCCCATTGACGATATCGCGGGCACGAAGACCCATGGCCGTCAGGAGTCCTTTGCCAGTAATTTCATGCCATTGCTTCCAACGAAGACCGAATTTTCTGTGAAGTGGTCGGCTCTCTATGATTCGGCAATGCAGGAGGGCATCCGTGATGCCATTCTCGTGTATGAATACATGGGGCGCTTTTATGTACAGGAGGGCAACAAGCGGGTTTCGGTCTCGAAGTACAATGGGGCCATTTCCATTCTTGCCAATGTGATTCGCCTCGTTCCAGAACGGACGGAGGATAAAACCAACCGGATCTACTTCGAGTTTATCGATTTCTTTAAGGCCACGGGCATTTACGGTATCCGCTTCTCCGAGGAGGGTGCTTATCAGAAGCTCTGCGACGTACGAGGGCTTTCCATGCAGACGCCGTGGACGACGGAGCAGCGTCAGGATCTGAAGGCCGATTTTTCGCGCTTTGCGGAGCGCTTCCTCCGGAAGGGCGGTGGACGTCTCGATGTCACGCGGGGGGATGCCTTCCTCATTTATCTTCGCATCTATGGAGCGCACAGCCTCGAGCATGTCGCCACTGAGGAAATCGATCAGAACCTGGAGAAGATCTGGCATGAATTTCTGAAGGAGCCAGAGGAGGTACGGCTGGTGGAAACGCCGGATGTGCTCCAGAAGGATAACTCGATTTTTCACCTCTTTACGCCACAGAGCAGCGGGCGGAAGCTGAAGGTAGCCTTTATTTATGAGAAAAATCCGGAGACCTCGAGCTGGGCCTACCAGCATGAGCTGGGACGGAACTACATTGCGAGTCGCTTCGGCACACAGCTTGAAACCATGGTGTACCAGGATCAGGATACGCCGTCCCGTGCGGCAGACGCCATTGACGAGGCCGTGCAGGCGGGCGCCCAGGTGGTTTTTACGACGACCGGAATGATGGTCGAGGCGTCGGTACAGGCGAAGGTGAAGTATCCGAAGGTGCACATCCTGAACTGCTCGGTCAATACAAGCTACAATTCGATCCGTACCTACTATGGCCGTATGTATGAGGCGAAGTTCCTGATGGGCGCCCTGGCGGCTTCCGTGACGGAAGGCCATGAGCTTGGCTACGCGGAGCTCTGCCCACTCTATGGTACGCTTGCCAATGTCAATGCCTTCGCCATCGGTGCACAGATGATCGATCCCTATGCCCGCGTACATCTTGAGTGGTCGGCTCTCGAGCAGCATGACTGGAAAAAGTCACTGCTCTCGAAGGGCGTGCGGACGATTTCCGGGCCGGAGCTGACCCCGCCGAAGAAAATTTCGCGGGAATTTGGTGTCTATCATATCGCCGAGGATGGAACGGTATCCAATGTGGCAACCCCGATTTTTGACTGGGGACGCTTCTATGAGATCATTCTGCGCTCGATTCTGGAGGGCTCCTGGGAAAACAGCCGCCTGACGAAATCGCACCAGGCGCTGAACTTCTGGTTTGGCATGGAGTCCGGTGTCATTGACGTCATCCTGTCGGGACAGCTTCACTATGCCTCCCGAAAGCTGCTCCTGTCACTTCGACAGGGGATTCTCTGCGGGCAGATCCATCCGTTTGACGGGGAGCTGCACAGCCAGGACGGGCTTGTGAAGGATGAAAACAGTCCACGGCTTTCAAGCGAAGACATTGTCCAGATGCACTGGCTGAATGACAATGTCGTCGGCGAGATTCCGCGTCTTCAGGACTTTAACCCGCGGGCACAGGAGCTGATCCGTATCAGTGGCTTTTTAAAGGCATAGCATCGCAGACCGCGCACAGATTGCCGGTGCGTCGATGTTCGTGGAAAGAAAGCGTGCGCTGGTCCCGCACAGATGCCGATGCGGCAGAGGAAGGAAAAGATATGAAGGTGCTGCTGATTGCAGATGAAGAAGAGAAAAAACTCTACGATTATTATGACCCGGCTGAACTCCGAGACATTGATCTCATCGTGTCTGCAGGAGATCTAAATCCGCATTATCTGGAGTTTCTCGTGACCGCAGGGCATGCACCGCTCCTGTATGTGCGTGGCAACCATGACGAGGACTATGCCGAGCGACCGCCCCTTGGCTGCGACTGTATCGACGATCGCATCTATGATTTCCGTGGGCTTCGCATCCTGGGACTGGGGGGCTCCATGCGCTATCGCGAGGGGGACTGCATGTACACGGAGCGGGAGATGGAGAAGCGGATTGAGCGTATTCGGAAGTCGATTGCGCTGCGGAACGGCTTCGACATCCTGATCACCCATGCGCCTGCCGAGGGATATGGAGATATGGAAGACCTGCCGCATCAGGGATTTCGCTGCTTCAATGAGCTTCTCGAACGCTATCATCCAAAGTATATGATTCATGGCCATGTGCATCCATGCTACGGCGGCGATTTTCAGCGCGTGCGGAAGCATCCGAGTGGTACGACCATCATTAACTGCTATGGGAAGTATGTGCTCGACCTGAAGCGTGGAGACGATTACCCGGAGGAAGGAAAAACAGGATCCCTGCTTTATGATTTATATAAAAATGTATCGAAGGCACGGAGTCACACGGTGTATCGCCCGGAGGAGTAAAACATGATGATTACCAATGACTGGCTGGCTCCACTGGAGCCGGAATTTCGAAAGCCGTATTATGAAAAGCTGTATGATACGGTTGATCAGGAGTACAAAACGAAGACGATTTATCCAGCTGCAGAGGACATTTTCAATGCCTTCGACTTTACACCCCTCGAAAAGGTGAAGGTCGTGATTCTCGGACAGGATCCATATCATGAGCCAGGGCAGGCGCATGGCCTCTGCTTTTCAGTGAAGCCGGACGTGGCGATCCCGCCGTCTCTGGTCAATATCTATAAGGAGCTGCATGATGACCTCGGCTGTACGATTCCGGATAACGGATATCTGAAGAAGTGGGCAGAACAGGGCGTGCTGCTGCTGAACACGGTGCTGACGGTGCGGGCCCATCAGGCGAACAGTCATCGCGGCATTGGCTGGGAGGAATTTACGGATGCTGCGATCCGCGTGCTCGATCAGATTGACCGACCGATGGTCTTCATCCTGTGGGGAAAGCCGGCGCAGATGAAGGAGGCCATGCTTCATAATCCGAAGCATCTGATCCTGAAGTCCCCGCATCCGAGTCCGCTCAGTGCCTACCGTGGCTTCTTCGGCTCCCGGCCATTTTCAAAGACCAATGCCTTCCTGGAGACGCATGGAATTGCCCCGATCGACTGGCAGATTGAAAACAGGCACTTGCATGTTTCAGAATGAAACGCTAAGATGCATAGGTCGGACTTCCATACGAAGACGATGATCCGCGTCGGCATGAAAATGTCTGACGGCACCGGATGAACTCAGCACGCCGCGCGTGCCATCGAAAAGAGGAAAAAGAATGAGCTTTGTTGAAACCTTAAAAATTATCGTGTTTGGACTTGTGGAGGGCTTTACAGAGTGGCTTCCGATCTCCAGCACGGGACATATGATTCTCGTCAATGAAATCATCAAGCTGAACCAGCCGGATGAGTATTATAAGGTCTTCGAGGTCGTGATCCAGCTGGGCGCGATTCTCGCCGTGGTGACCACCTTCTTCCGTCAGCTCTGGCCATTTGCGCGCCGCCGCTCGACCGGACGCATGGGACTCGTGCCATCCCGCGTCGATCTCTGGATCAAGATCATTGCCGCCTGCATTCCGGCAGCCGTGATCGGAATTCTTTTTGATGATCTTCTGGACAAGTACCTGTACAATGGCTTCGTGGTTGCCCTGATGCTGATCATCTATGGCGTTCTCTTCATTCTGATTGAGAAGCGGAATGAGCAGGTGGACTTCCGTATCCGTCATCTGCAGGAGCTCGATCTTCGAACGGCCATTTACATTGGCCTCTTCCAGTGCCTCGCACTGATTCCGGGTACGTCCCGCTCGGGCGCAACCATCCTGGGCGCCATGCTGATCGGTGTGGCACGTACACCGGCCGCCGAGTTTTCCTTCTTCCTGTCGGTACCGGTCATGTTCGGCGCGAGTCTCCTGAAGCTCGTGAAGTATGGCTTCGCCTTTACCGGACCGCAGCTTTTCTATCTGCTGCTCGGCATGGTGGTCGCCTATGTGGTGAGTGTTTACTGCATCAATTTCCTGATGCGCTATATTCGGAAAAACAGCTTTGCGATCTTCGGCTATTATCGCATCGTGCTGGGTGTGATCGTCCTGATCTGGTTCGGGATTTCTGCCCTGGTGCATTGAGCCAATCGACGTAAGAAATACGTAAGAGGTATGTCAGCGTTTCTTTGTTGCATGCCTCTTTTTTTTCGCGTAGACTTCTAATGAATTGAAAAAACGGGATGCCGCATCAGAGCGGCCTGCCCACAGGATAAAGAAAAGAGAGAAGAGCATGAAGAAGTTAAGCGTTTTATTCACCACCGCGGTGCTGTCCGTATTCATGTGCATGAGCGCACTCGCCAGCACGGAAATCGGACTGAATCTCGACTGGAAGTACGCAGGAAATTCGAAGATTAATACGGGAAAGGCGGTGCTGTATACGACCGATGTCGCCGAGAGTGCACGAAAGGGCATCACGGTAGCAGTCAATGCAGGCCACGGGACGAAGGGCGGCGAGTCCGTACGTACGCTCTGCCATCCGGATGGCACGAAAAAGGTGACCGGTGGTTCGACGTCCGCAGGCAGTACGACGGCGACGGCCGTGTCGGGTGGCATGACCTTTTCAGATGGTACTGCAGAGCCGGTGGCGACCCTGATGGTGGCCGAGAGTCTGAAGAAGCAGCTCCTGCAGGACGGCTATGATGTCCTGATGATCCGGGATGAGAAGGATGTACAGCTTGATAACATTGCCCGCACGGTGATTGCAAATAACAAGGCAGACTGCCATATCGCGATCCACTTCGACTCGACGAAATCCAACAAGGGTGTGTTCTACATGAGCACGCCGGACGCACTGAAGTCGATGGAACCGGTCGCAAGCTACTGGCAGAAGCATGAAAAGCTCGGCGAGAGCCTCGTGGCGGGACTCAAGGGTGCAGGGCTCAAGGTCTTCTCCAGCGGCAGCATGGACATGGATCTTACACAGACCTCCTACTCGACGATTCCGTCCGTGGACATCGAGGTCGGCGATAAAGCGAGCGATCACAGCCAGGCCGCGTGTGATAAGATTGCCAGTGGACTGCTGACAGGCATCAACCACTATTATGGCTTCTCAGCATAAGCCACCTGAAAAAAACAGATGAATGCGATCCGCCGATCGTGGATGACGCTCCACAGGGAGCCGCTCCACGGTCGGCTTTTTTCGTACCCGCCCGGCGAGTGGAAGCTTCATGCGTATGCGGCATCACCATTCTCTCTTCAGATGGAGAGCCTGGATCTTTCGAAAAAAGAAGCAGGATATGTATAGCAGAAGGAACCTTACTGTATATTTACAGGAATTTTACGGTCTGTTATAATCCGCTTTGGTAGGCCTTTCTACCCGACCGTCGATGTATATCGACCATTTTTCAGGAGATCCTATGACAGTAGATCACATTGCAAGTTTTTTCCGCCTGCTGGGCGGACTGGGTATGTTCCTCTATGGCATGTCGGTCATGAGTGACGGCATGCAGAAGGCGGCTGGAAACCGCATTTCCGGCTTTCTGGATATCGTCACGAAGAATCGTTTCATGGCAGTCGTCCTGGGCGCGGCCATTACCGCCCTCGTGCAGTCCTCCTCCGCCACCACCGTCATGGTCGTCGGCTTCGTCAATGCCGGCATCATGAATCTTTCACAGGCCGTCGGGATCATCATGGGCGCGAATATCGGAACGACCATCACGGCCTGGATGGTATCGCTGACCCAGATTTCAAGCGATATGCTGACGGTGCTGAAGCCGGACTTTTTTGCCCCGGTGCTGATTGCCATTGGCGCCTTCCGGCTCCTGTTTGGAAAGAAGGGCAATGACGACCTGCTGGGCAACTTCTGCATCGGCGTTGGCTTCATCTTTATCGGACTCGAGTTCATGTCGGGGGCTGTTTCTCCGTACGCGGACTCCCCGATCTTTTCCGATGCCTTCCGGGCCATCGGTGGAAATCCGGTGCTGGGCATCCTCGTGGGCGCCATCGTCACCGGCGTGATCCAGTCCTCGGCGGCCTCCGTCTCCATCCTGCAGACCCTGGCCCTCGCGGGTGCCGTGCCGAGAGCCTCCGGCTTTTATATTACCCTCGGACAGAACATCGGTACCTGCGTCACGGCGATGATTTCTGCAACCGGAACGAGTCGCACCGCGAAGCGCGCCGCCTGCATTCACCTTCTGTTCAATGTGGCCGGCGCAGTCATGTTCGGCGTTCTGATCTTTGCAGCGTCCTTTGCTGTGCCATCTTTCTTCAACGGCTTACTTTCTCCGGTGGAAATTTCCATCTTCCATACGATTTTCAATGTGAGCTGTACCCTCGTACTGTATCCATTCGGCGATTTCCTGGTCAAGCTTTCGGGTATCCTCGTGAAGGAGCCGAGCGCAAAGGATGGCGCACAGAGCGCAGAGGATAAGCTGAACATTGAAGAGCAGCGTCTTCGCCGTCATCTCGATGAGCGTATCCTGGAGTCCCCGGCGATTGCGCTCTCGGCAACCCGCAGTGAGATCGTGAACCTCGGACGCGTGGTAGCCGTGAACATCAACGATGCGTGCAATGCACTCGAAAGCGGTGAGGAGAAGCTGATTCAGGATGTGTATGACCGCGAGAAGCTGATCGACCATATGACGGGACTCCTCACGAATTATCTTATTAAGATCGACAAGCTTTCCCTCAGCGATCGACAGAAGTTTGAGGTAACGCGTATGCTGAATACGCTGACCGATATGGAGCGTGTCGGCGATCATGCAGAGAACATTGCCGAAAAGGCGAAGTATATTTATCAGAACCATGTGGCCTTCACGGAAAGTGGAATCCATGACCTTCAGAAGATCGGACAGAAGGCGCAGGAGAGCTTCAGTCTCTCCATCAATGCGCTCGAAGACAACAGCATCGATGAAGTCATCGACACCAAGCGCTCCGAGGATGTGGTCGATCGGATGGAGCGGGAGATGCGCGAGCATCATATGCAGCGCCTGAGCGAAGGCAAGTGCAACACCTCCGCCGGTGTCGTCTTCCTCGATGTCATCAGTAATCTCGAGCGCATCTCGGATCACGCCGACAACATCGCAGGCTATGTGAAGTCGATGCTGCAGTGAATCAATTATACGAAGAGCCCGGAGGGGCTGCCACCAAGAAAGCATGTTCAGAAAGCCCACGGAGGGACCGCTCCCGGAAACCAGTACTTCGAGGTCGGAAAAATCTAAGCCAGGGACCCTAAGCAGCACTAAGCCCTCTGCAATCGTCGCGTTTTCCTGATGAAAACGCTCCGCTGTCAGAGGGTGCTAAGGAAAAATTCTCCAGGGAGACGATGCCATGCTATGCGCCTATGGCG
>DJEQ01000030.1:16412-16655 GCA_002431355.1 Oribacterium sp. UBA5894 | reverse complement strand
TTTCATATATACGATTTCCATAAATGCCATTGCGTATATACTTTTTGCAGGAAAAAGCGATTTTGGCCTCGAAAATCATATATACGATTTTGAAAAACGAATGATTGTATATAGTCGGGCCAAGTTTGAAATTTTCCAGACATGCTTCCCTGGAGTCTTTTGAGAGCTCATCTGTCTATGCTCTTATAGGATTATGAGTGAACAGTAACGAGCAGCAAGGCCCCGGAGGGGAGCCGTCCGAAA
>DJEQ01000030.1:14526-16260 GCA_002431355.1 Oribacterium sp. UBA5894 | reverse complement strand
AGAGGGCTTAGTGCTGTTTAGGGTCCCTGGCTTCGATTTTTCCGGCCTCGGAGTACTGGTTTCGGGCGGCTCCCCTCCGGGGCCTTGACTTCGTTCCTCCTCGTATGGTTTCAGAAGCCCCTTGACGAATGCTGCTCCTCATGGTACATTGTTCAAAACATTAATTTGTGAGGAGAAAATGAACATGAAGCAGAATAAAACAGACGCAGCTTCCGTTCCTGTATCGGATCGGCAGCGCATTGACTGGATGATCACGCTGGTGCCGTTTGCACTCATTGTCGTGCTGGCACTGCTGTTCTTCCTGCTGCCGACGGAATCCAATGCCGTCCTTACCGGAATTCGCACCTTCCTCGGCGACAGCTTCGGGCTCTACTACCTCGTCATCGGACTGGGCACCGCTGTTCTCTCCCTCTACATTGCCCTGTCCCGTTATGGGCGCATCGTGCTCGGTGCACCGGACGAGAAGCCGAGATACAGCTTCTTCCAGTGGGGCGCCATGATGTTCACGGCAGGTCTCGCCGCCGATATTCTCTTTTACTCTTTCTGTGAATGGATACTCTACTGGGAGGATCCGCATACCGCCGAGCTCGGCAGTCGCATGGACTGGTCCAGTACCTTTACGCTCTTCCACTGGGGTCCGATTCCATGGGGCTTCTACCTCGTACTGGCCGTCGCCTTCGGCTTCATGCTCCACGTGCGGAAACGGACACGGCAGAAGTACTCGGAGGCCTGCCGCCCGCTGCTTGGCCGCTACACGGATCGCCTCCCGGGGCGACTCATTGACCTTCTTGCTGTATTTGCGCTTCTCGCTGGAACCGCCACCACCTTTTCCGTTGCGACTCCGCTGCTCAGTGAAGCGCTGAAGACCCTCCTCGGAATCACGCTGCCGGATCGCAGCATTACGATCTTCATTCTCCTCGTGACCTGTGCACTCTATACCTTCGCCGTCCTGCATGGCATGCTGGGGGTTTCGCTTCTGGCCAATGTCTGCACCTACTGCTTTTATGGTCTCCTTCTCTACGTGCTTCTCTTCGGAGGAGAGGCACGCTTTATCCTCGAGACGGGCTTCTCCGCGATGGGGCGTCTCGCGCAGAATTTCCTGGGGCTTGCCACCTATACGGATCCGACCCGTAGCACCGGCTTCGCCCAGAACTGGACCATCTTCTACTGGGCCTACTGGATGGTCTGGTGTGTCGCTGCGCCGTTCTTCATTGGATCGATTTCCCGTGGCCGCACGATCCGCTCGACCATTCTCGGCGGCTATGCCTTCGGTATGGGCAGCACCTTCGTGAGCTTCATTGTCCTCGGAAATTATGGCCTCGGACTCCAGATGTCCGGTCGCTTCGATGTCGTCGCACTGTATGAGAAAACAGAGAATCTGTATACCACCATCATTGCCCTTCTGCAGCAGCTTCCACTCGCAAAGGCCGTGCTCGTGCTCCTGATTGTGACGATGATTGCCTTTTATGCAACCTCCTTCGATTCGATCGCCATGGTCGCCGCGCAGTACAGCTATAAAAATCTTCAGAAGGACGAGGAGCCGAAGGGAAGCATCAAAGCCCTCTGGTCAATTCTTCTCATCCTCTTGCCGGTGGCGCTTGTTTTCTCCGACAGCTCCATGGCCAATCTCCAGTCCGTAAGCATCATTGCCGCCTTCCCGATCGGTGCCGTGATCGTCCTCATCACACTGGCCTTCCTGAAGGATGCAAAGCAGTACCTTCGCGAGCAGGAGAA
>DJEQ01000030.1:0-14464 GCA_002431355.1 Oribacterium sp. UBA5894 | reverse complement strand
CCTTCAAATCATGCTAAAATAAAGGCATTTCACAGGGAATCCTACGGAAAGGAGCACACGCTATGCTTCTGCATAAAGAAAAAGCGCCGACCATCGACTATAAGGCGAACTGGCCCGCACACTATTATGACATCCCGGACATCGACACCCGGGAAAAGCTGCTGCTGGAAATGGTGGAAGCACATGGAGACGCCGATGACCAGCGCCGCCTCGCCATCCTTCGAAAGCGCTACCCGGTGGCCGCTCAGAAAAATGCCCCACGGAAGGATGCCTTCGTTGCCGCCTGGATGAATCTGCTCATTGATGGTCGTCTCGGTACGAATTTTCTGAACCGGAAAAAGCGGGAGCGCGACATCCGTCAGTATTTTACTGCCCTGGGCATTCTGAACGATACCCCCGATGCAATCCTCCTCGAGGAGTGGCGTCAGTTTGCACGGCTCTGGATTGAAACCTGTGTTGGCGATCGTACCTATGATTCGACGGCCTTCGGTCTCTTTCATTTAAGTGATGAACGGCTCGGAAAAAAGATTGCCTCCGAGATTCATGAGGTCACGGGCCTGATCCCGGCCCGCTTCGGTCTTCGTGAGGAGGTACGCTGCTTTCGCGAGGTCATGAAGGACACCTATATTTCCATGGTGGACGAGGGCGCACGCTACTGGTCGGAGGTGACCGGCGAGCCCCTTTCCTGAAGGATGTAAAAAAAGAGGCGGTATGTGCTCCTGCGCATACCGCCTCTTTTTCTGTCTTTATTCCCAGCCCTCAGAATCCAGTCGCTGCCTGTGCATTATCCAGGATGACCTCAGTGCTTTACTCCCAGCCCTCAGACTCCTGTCCCCGTGCTTCATCCTCGCACCGTGCCACGCTCCAATGTGGTTTCAGGAGCGGAATCCTGTGCCTGCTCTTCGTCCTCATCGAAAGGTCCAGACATTGTCCGACGTCACCTTCTGATAGGGCAGACGAATGTACTTGTCATTCGTCAATGGAAGCGCACTGAGTGGCTCGTCGAGTGCCAGATGCTGTGCCAGCTGAAAGATCGCCTCTGCCTGTCCTCTGGCATCATTGTAGACCGTCGCCTCCATTTTTCCGCTCCGCACTGCACTGAGGCCGGCCTCGGTTCCATCGATCCCGTAAATCAGCGGCCAGTCCCTTTCTGGAATGTCACTGGCCTCATAGGCATCGATCGCGCCCAGCGCCATCTCATCATTATTCGCGAGCACCAGCTCAATGCCCGTTCCATACTGCTTGATAAACTTATCCATCTGTGTTTTCGCCTGCGCACGATTCCAGTTGGCAATGGCATAGGACAGGCGATCCAGCTTTACGCCGAGCTCCAGCAGGCGATTGACACTGCTTTCAGAGCGGGCCAGTGCATCCTGATGCCCGGCCTCCCCCTCCAGCATGGTATACTGAATCGTTCCATCGCCATTCCGATCGACACGTCCCTCCTGGATAGCTTCCGCCGCCAGCTCGCCCTGCATCGTGCCGGATTCGAAGGCATTGGCCCCCACATAGTAAAGCTTATCCCAGCGAAGAAGGTCCTCCTCGACGAGCTCACGATTAAAGAAAATGATCGGCACATCCGCATTCCGTGCCGCATTGATCACCTCCGTCGGTGCCGTGCGATCCACGAGATTTACGCAGATGACGTCGAAGTCCGCATTGATCATCTCCTGAACCTCATCATTCTGTCGGCTCTGACTCTGCGATGCGTTGTAAACCTCGAGCACAATGTCCTGCGTCTCACTCGACTTCGCCGCGAGCACCTCATCATTGAGATCCTGGATCAGCTCGGAGACGAAGGCATCGTACTGGTCATAGGCCGAGACTCCGATCTTCAGCTTTCCATCCGTCTTCCGCGCCGGCAGCTTCTGCTGCGCACTGCAGCCGCTCAGCAGAAGGAGGAGCAGCAGTCCCATCACTCTCGATAAGCCTCGTCCTCTGTATTTTCTCATGTTCCATTCTCCTCACTGCACAATCGGGAAGAGGATGCGCTGATTCTCCTCCCGAAACAGATTCTCCTGATGCACGACATTAAAGCCCTGCTCCCGATCCTCCAGCGTCAGCATCCGATTCTCGAGCTTCGCCGAAAGATCCGTCAGGCTCTGATAGCCAATGCTGAATTCGTTCGGCAGGATCATGGACGCAATGGTCCCGTTGTCGATGTAGTATGCAAGCTTCTCACTGCAGCCTGCACCATAAAGCATCCGTTCCGGTGTGTGCTCCGTGTCGACTTCCGCGAGATAATCCACCGCGGCCTCCAGGCTCGTATTATCGAGGCCAATGATCACATCCGCCGCCGTCCTCTCCATCGAGCGTCGGATATCCTGCTCCAGAAAGCGGCTCTCCTCCACGGTCCAGACAATGTCCGGCGCTTCCGCCTTCACCGCATCCAGAAAGCCCCGGAGGCGATCCTGCATCGCATACTGCTGCTGGTTGCCCGCCACAATACCGATGCGTACTTCCTGCAGCTGATCCCCATAATCGATGACCAGCTCATTGCCGATGGCCCGCCCAACCTCGTAATTGTTGGTCATCACCGTCGCATAGTTTCCAGAGATATCGGCATCGGCATCCACATTATTGATGATGAATTCCACCGGCACCCGCGAGATGATATTTCGTACCAGCTCGGCCGTTCCGCGGCTCAGGCAGAAATCCGTAATGATTCCATCGGCGCCATCGGCGATCTCCTGATTGATGAGGGCGGTCTGCTTATACACATCATCCAGATAATCGGTATACACATAGCTCAGGTCAATGTCGTTGTCCTTCGCCGCCTGCGTCAGCCCTGCCTTGAGCGGCACCCAGCGCTCTGCAGAGGAATCACTGACGATGACCGAAATCTGGCGTCGTTTCTCTCCCGTACCTCGAACCAGCATCACCGAGCAGAAGAGAATCACGACCACCAGCACGGCAACAATCGGCCACAGAAAGGTCTGTTCCTCATGCATACGATGTTCTTCATGCATTCTGACTTCCTCCTTCCGGGTCCTTCGCAGAGCGGCCTGGATAGTGTCCATGCTCCAGCATTTCCTGATTCTCCGGTGTATCTGGAATGGCTGGCAGATGAATCGTGACCGTCGTACCCTCATCTGGTTCGGAAACCACATGAAGTCCATACTGCGTTCCAAAGCGCAGCCGAATCCGCTTATGTACATTGACGAGACCCACGCCCGAGCCATGCTTCGGCACCCTCTTCCGTGCTTCCTCATCGTCCTTTAACAGATTTTCACACACCTCTGGCGGCATCCCATAGCCATTGTCCCGCACCTCAATGTAGATATCGCCAGCCGATGCACTCTTTCCAGCCTCGCTGTCCACCTCCGGCAGCATCCAGGCATGAATGTGGATCTCACCTCCGTCCTCCGGGTCCATATCCCCGACGCCATAGTAGATGGCATTTTCGAGAATCGGCTGAATGATCAGCTTCACCGTAAGATAATTCCGGATCCGCTCATCCATGTCAAACACCACGGAAAAGTTATTCTTGTACCGCACCTTCTGAATGTTCATATAATTTTCCGCGTGTCGAAGCTCCTGCCCGATCGGAATAATGTTCTTCCCACGGCTCAGACTGATGCGGAACAGGCTTGCAAGCTGCGTCACCATAAACACCGCATCCTTATTGTGCTCTCCCTCGATCATCCAGACAATGGAATCCAGGGTATTATACAGGAAGTGCGGATTGATCTGTGACTGCAGGGCATCCATCTCGGACTTCCGTTTTTCCTCCTGCTCGACCACGATGTCGGCCATGAGCTGTGAAATCCGACGCATCGAGCTCCGAAGGGTACGGCCCAGATGCTCTACCTCCTCAGAGCCACCGACATAGATGTCCTCCGGCACCACATCCCCGTCCTCCATCCGCTGAATGGAGCGATTCAGTCGATTAAGTGGAAGTGAAATCTGCCGCGATACGATCTGATTGACAAACAGCATAATGAGAAGCGCCACGGACACGAGCAGAATGACCAGGAAGCGGAGACTCGCTGCATCCACGCCATACGCACTTGCCGGAATGACAGCAATCATCTTCCAGCCCGTATAGGACACGGAATTCATGAATACCTGACGCCGCGCATTCTGGTAGCTCTCCGTATGGAGACCATCCTGGTAATGCGCCTCACTGATATTGTTTTCCTTCAGAATGCCGTAATTGATCTGCATCTGCTTCGGATGGTAAATGATGCTGCCACTCGAGTCGGTGAGATAGATGTACTGCCCGCTCGAATCCTGATTGATCCGTTCCATCATGCGCTCAATGGTCGAATAATTCATATCCACCAGCAGTACACCCATGGTCGGTGTGCCGTTTTCATAGATTTCGACCGCACGGCTCAGGGAAATAACCCAGCGATAGCGATAGGCCGGGTCCAGAAAAAGATTTTCAACATGTGGGGTAGAGAAATGAAGATTATCGGTTTTTCGAAGCGCCTCGGTGAACCAGCTCTGGGTCGTCACGTCAAGGTTCTCCTTCGTCGTTGCAATCGGCGACGCAGAAATCAGCTGCCCATCCGCAGTAAACAGAGCCATGCTGACGAGATTATCGAGATGCGCCTCATAGATCAGATCCATCTCACGGTCAATGCTGTCGGTACCGAGGTCTGCATTTTTAATCACATTATAGTAGACCGCATCAGAAATCCGGCGCATATTTGCGAGGTAATCCTCCAGGTTCACGACGGACTGCTGCACGATCTGCTCCGTCGATTCCACGGAGCTCGTCCGCATACGACGTGCAAACAGCTGGTAGAGCACCAGTCCGAGAATCATGAGAAGAAAGAAGGAAACGATGGTAAAGGCCATCAGAATCGTTCCCTGAATGGTATGCGGAAACGGATTCTTCACGGCCTTTTCTGCCAGACTCTGTTTCTTCGATGGCTGCTCAATCTGCACGACGTCCTCCTGCTTTCTGCCTAGGCCGTTACGTCGGAGCCGGCCTTCTGCTGCGCCTTATATTTCGATGGCGATACCCCGAATTTTTTCTTAAAGGCATAGCTGAAGTAATTCGGGTCACTGTAGCCGACGGCCTCCGCAATCACATAGGTCTTCTCATTTTCATCGAGCAGCATATGCACAGCGCGCTCCATGCGGATATCCGTCAGATAATTAATGAAGGTCTTTCCGGTTTCCCGCTTGAAAACCGTGGAGAAATAGGCGGCGCTGATGCCGAGGTAATCACAGATGCTTTCAACGCTGAGGTCCTTGTTCCTGTAGTTTTCATGCACATAGGCCTCGGCCTTCGCTACAAAGTTCCGCGTACTGTCGCTCTGCGAGGCCCTGAGAAGTGCCTGCATCCGATGTGTGCTTTCCTTCGTCCAGGCAGCCAGTGCCTGAAGGTCGAAATGCTGCACCTTTTGCAGCAGATCCTCATCCTTGCCAAACACCGCTTCCATCGACAGGTGGTTTGTGTTCATAAAACGATGAAGTTCCGTCACCAGCTCCAGAACGAAAAAGCGATACTCCTGCAGCGACGGGCTCACCGGTGCCTCCTTCGCCAGGAACGCATCGATCTGTCGGTCCAGCTCTTCCGGAGTATTCAGCTTGATCGCCTTAAAGATGGGATACAGCCGGTCCTCACTGTCCTCGGACGACGCAGCTTCCACATTTTCCTTCTGCGTTTCCGGCGCAACCTCCATGATATTGATGGCCTGTCCTCGCCCATAGATGACACGATAGGACGAGGCCTCCCGCGCGCTTTCATACGCCTCCGGGAGATTCAGCACATGGTTCACCACCTTACTGATCCCGGCGGTAATCGTCGCATTCGATACATGCTTACTGAGACGGCACAGCACCTGACAGTCATCGGTCAGCTTCGTAAGAAGCGTCGGCTGCTCAAGCTGAACAATCAGGACGGTATCCCCGAGGTAGGTAAAGAAACGTGCATGCCACTTCGCGTCGAGGTGCTCCTCCCACAGGCGGCGTACCGACATGGTAATGAGCAGCGGATTGATGCCCTCCGGCGCCAGGGTGAGGCTGTTGTGCAGAATGACAACCGCGAAATACGGCCCCTCCAGACTGATCTGGTAGTCCATCATGTCACGGCTCAGTGCATTGGCCGGCTCGCGTCCCTCAATGAGCGCCGTATAGAAGTTTTCCTGCAGGATCGGCAGACTCTCCATGTAGTAGTTCTTCAGCATGTTGATGTTCTGCTTCTCATCAAACTCCTGATCCAGGGCGCCATGGATCCGTTCGAAAACCGTCCGGAGCTCCTCTGCATCAATCGGCTTCAGGATGTACTCCTCCGCCTCCAGGCGGATGGCCTCCTTCGCGTACTCGAACTGATCGAAGCCGGAAAAAATGATGATCTTAATGGTCGGATACTGTTCCTTCAGGCGGCGGCTCAGCTCCAGTCCATCCATGAACGGCATCTTGATGTCCGTCATGACGACATCCGGCTGCTCCTCCTCGGCCATTTCCAGGGCCTCCAGTCCATTGTGGGCATAGCCCTGCACCGTAAAGCCGAGCTTCTCCCAGTCCATCTTATGGATGATGACCCGAATTACATCCTCCTCATCATCCACCAGCATCACCTTATATTTATTCAATGCAAACCTCCGTGTCGATCAGTCCTCTACCTTCTGGTGATGATCGAGATTCCCATACTTGTCTTCAATCTTTTTAAAGCGATAGAATACCACCGCGATGGAAAGGATCATAAACAGGAGCCCCATCAGGCCATCGTACTGACTCACGACCTCCATCACGAGGATGCAGACGCCGAACATCAGCACGAGGATGCCCATCTCGTTCGTATAGGGCCGAAGATTCTCCTCCTTGATCTTTCCCCACTCCTTCGGACGGATAAAGTCCGGATCATGAAAGATCAGCAGCTTCGCGGCACAGTAAATCACGAGCACGCAGAGAATCAGCTGAATGCCATGCTGGCTGAGAAACATTGTCACAGGATCGGCCGCAGCCGTTGTCAGAACCGTCATAGGGTATGTCATAAAAAAACCTCACTTCATCTGTATGTTCATACCGAGCGTGCATCCGCGTTCAGATGAACGCATCCGCTCGTTCTTCGGCATCATCGCCTTCTGCTCTGTGAAGAGCAGGTACAAAAAATGGGCTGTGACGATCGCCACAGCCCATATTATAAACGATTGAATTTGTTCCCTCAATTACTTCTTCTGAACGTACTTTCGGATATCGAGAGAAATCGCTACGAAGATGACGATACCGATGGCAATGTACTGAGAGTTTGCATCGACACCGAGGAACTGGAGGGCTACCTTCAGAAGCTCGAGGACAGCAACACCGATGATGGCGGAAGAAACCTTACCACGTCCACCGGTGACGGATACACCGCCGAGGGCGCAGGCTGCGATACCTTCCATCTCGTAGGAAAGACCGGTATTGATGGATGCACCACCGGCCTTGGCACCGAGCATGAAGCCTGCCATTGCGAAGAAGGCAGATGCCTTTGCATAGATGAGTACAAGGGTAAGCTTTACAGGTACACCAGCGACCTCTGCAGCCTGTGCATTGCCACCGATGGCATACATGTACTTACCATGACGGGTCATGTTGTAAATGAACCAGGTAATACCGGCCATGATGATGGCCATCCAGATCAGGAAGCTGAGTCCCAGGAAACGTCCTGTAGAGAAAGCGGTATAGCCTGTAACATAGCCACCGAGCGGAGTTGCACCGGTGTAGATGAGGCCGAGACCATAGATGATTTCCATCATTGCCAGCGTGGAAATGAATGGCGGAACACTGAGGTAGGCGATGAACCATCCGGTGATGGCACCGAAGCAGCCGCAGATCAGCATGACGAGCAGCAGTACAACGAATGGATTCAGCGGTGTGATGGAGGCCATGAAGCCATCCTTAAAGAAGCGTCCCGCATAATCCTGCTTCTGAAGAAGTGTACCTGCGATACATGCACCGAAGCCAACCATACGTCCACCGGAAAGATCGCAGCCTCCGGTGATAACGCAGCCTGAAATACCGAGGGCAATTACCAGTCTGTAGGACATGTTTGCGAGGAGGTTCAGGAAGTTGTTCGCTGTCAGGAAGTTCTTGGTTGTTAATCCTGTATAAATAACGAGGATAAACATAACGATGATAACACCGTTGTTAATGAGAAAATCGGTGATTTTCTTTTTCTGTGATTTTTGCATTTTCTTTCCCCTTATCTATCGAATCAGATTCAGAACTGCGTAGCGAAGGACATTACCTTCTCCTGCGTCATGTCTTCCTTCTGATTAATCTCACCTGTAATCTTACCGTTACACATTACATAGACACGATCGGCCATGCCGAGAAGCTCTGGCATTTCCGAAGAAATCATGATGATGGCCTTGCCCTGCTCGGCCAGCTGCTCCATGATCTCATAGATCTCGTGCTTCGCGCCGACATCGATACCTCTGGTCGGCTCATCCATGATCAGGATTTCCGGATCATTGGCGAGCCATCTTGAAACGATGACCTTCTGCTGGTTACCACCGGAGAGGTTCTCGATATGCTGCTGCATGCTCGGGGTCTTGATGGACAGCTGCTTGATACTGTCATCCACGATCTTGTTGATGGTCGGATGATCGAGTACAAAGCCAAATTTCAGGTGCTTATTGTAGATGGAAATACCCGTGTTATCCTTGATGGACAGGCAGCCGAAGATACCATTTCCTCGACGGTCCTCGGTGATCATACCGATGCCGGCGTCCATCGCATCACGGGAACGCTTGATATGGACTTCCTTTCCATGAATCTTCACCGTGCCGGAAGCAAGATGACGGATACCGAAGAGGCCCTCCATAAGCTCCGTTCTCTGTGCACCAACCAGTCCACCGAAGCCGAGGATCTCGCCCTTACGAATCGTAAAGCTGCAGTCCTGGAAGGATTTCGGGTGGATGGAGGAAAGATGCTCTGCTTCGAGGATGACGTCACCGATTTCATGGGTGTGATCCGGGTATACCTTCGTGAGCTCACGTCCAACCATCTTTGCAATGATCTGATCCGTGGACAGCTCGGCAGCCGGCCAGGTGCCGACATAGGTACCATCTCGCATGACGGTAATATCATCGGCAATCCGCTTGATTTCATCCATCTTATGGGAGATGTAAATCATGGCTACGCCGCGATCTCTGAGCTGGTTCATCACCTTAAAGAGGAACTCTACTTCCTTATCAGAAAGGGAGGAGGTCGGCTCATCGAAGATGATCACCTTTGCCTCATGAGAAACCGCCTTCGCGATTTCGACCATCTGCATCTGTCCAATGGACAGGGAGCCGAGCAGTGCCTTCGGATTATAATCGAGGCCCAGCTCCTTCAGCCAGCGATCGGTCTCCGCAAACATCGTCTTGTGATCGATGACCTGCAGTGGTCCATACTTATGAACCGGGAAACGTCCGAGGTACATGTTCTCGGCAATGTTTCTGGCCGGTACCGGCTGCAGCTCCTGATGCACCATGGCCACGCCCTTCAGCATGGCTTCATCCGGGTTATCGATCTTGGTCTTTACGCCATCCAGATAAATTTCACCTTCGTCCATGTGATAGATACCGAAGAGACACTTCATCAGTGTGGACTTTCCGGCACCATTTTCTCCCATGAGTGCGTGAACAGTACCTGGACGAACGGCGAGGTTTACGTGATCCAGCGCTTTTACACCGGGGAATGACTTGCACACATTCCGTAATTCCAGTTTATATTCCGCCATTTTGCCCTCCAAGCATTCATAATAAGTTGAAAAAACGGGTGGGGTGCAGCATGTGCACCCGCACCCATTTCCTATACTTCGTAAATGTTTACATGATCTCCTGATTAGCCAAGGGAAGCAAGAACATCATCAACGTTGTCTGCTGTAACCTTTACGTAATCGCAGCCGATGTAATGCTCATTGTCACCGCCGGTGATGTACTTGACAGCTGCATCTGCTGCGGAGTGAGACTGAGAAATGTGATCGTTAAATACGGTACCGGTCTGCTTGCCAGCCTTTACGTTGTCGCATGCCTCCTGAAGAGCATCCACACCTACAAGGTAAACATCTGTGCCAACGGTCTCGCCTGCTGCCTCAATTGCCTGCAGAGCGCCAAGAGCCATGGCATCGTTATTACAGAATACAACCTCGATGTCCTTGCCGTGCTGTGCAAGAGAGTTTGCAACGAGTGACTGAGCCTGTGCCTGATCCCAGTTACCAACCTGATCATCGAGCTCTTCAACCTCAATACCGGCATCCTTCAGAGCCTTGACAGAGAACTCGGTTCTGTACTGTGCATCTACGTTCTCCGGATCGCCCTCGATCATGATGTAGGAAACCTTGCCATCGCCGTTGATATCGCCGTGGTTGTCAAGATCTGCAATGATCTCGCCCTGCATCGTACCGGACTGACGAGCGTCACATCCAACGTAGGTAACCTTCATGTTGTCGTCTGCCCATCTCTGCTCTTCCTGTGCATCCGGCTCTCTGTTGATGTATACGAGAGGAATGTTGGCTGCGGTTACCATATCGGTAATGGTTGCTGCAGAAGAGGAGTTTACAGGGTTGATGATGAGACAGTCAACGCCCTTCGTGATGAAGTTCTGGATCTGGTTCGTCTGTGTTGCCTGATCATTGGCACCATCGACGATCTCAATGTTCTCCGGCTTGAAGCCAAGGGACTCAAGATAGCTCTGAAGCTCATTTCTGAAGAGTGTCATGAAGTTATCTGAGAACTGATAGATACATACGCCGACCTTCTTATCTGAAAGATCTGCATCCGTTGCAGCGGCTGCGGCCTCGGTTGCAGCCTCAGAAGCTGCCTCTGTAGCAGCGGCTGTTGTTGCAGCCTCGGTAGCTGCTGGAGCAGCGGTAGTCTCTGCTGGCTTCGAGCTTCCACATCCTGCGAGCATCGAAACTGCCATTGCTGAAACGGTAAGTAAGCTAAGTGCCTTCTTCATAATAATCCAATCCTCCTATGATTGTTTTCCCTTGGCGGGACTCCCCCGCCGCTTTTGATTGTATTATAGGAAGACCGGTCCATGAAAAGAATAGAGAATACTTCTGTTCACCATGAAAATCCTTTGATTTGTTTGTGTATTATTTCATGGTTTTTCCTGTTTCAAGTCCTTCTTTCGTGCATTTTGCAAAAAGAGCAGAGAAGTCTTTCGGCTTTCCTGCTCTTTCACATGGCAAATCATCCAATAAATCATTCCGACTCTCTGCCATTCTGCACATATAACCGTACAGACCGACACGCTGTTCCTACGGCTTTTCCTGGGCCTTTCCAGACATCCCGCGCGTGTTCACAGGGACAATGCTGAAGCCCAGGCGTCCGGCACCAGGCTATGGTCTCCTCCACCCGTTTACTCTGCCTTTTCCGAAAGATTTCGACTGTCCTCTACAATGTAAATCGGACGGTCCTTCAGCTCCTCAAACAGCACGGCAATGTACTCCCCGATGATGCCGACAACAATGAACAGGACGGCAAACATGAAGCAGAGCAGTACAACGATCGTAGCATACCCGGACGGTGCACCCGCGCGTGTAACCAGCGTATAGATCAGTACGAGAAGACCGAGAAATCCGCTGGAAAGCCCCGCGAAGATCCCAAGCCGGAGGGGCATATTCGAGAAGCACATGATGGTGTTCATCGCAAAGGCAAAGAGCTTTTTGATGGAATAATGGCTGCTCCCGGCCACGCGCGGTGCGGCCTCATAGCAGATGGTCGTTTTTCGGAAGCCGACGTTCTGCACGTAGCCGCGTAAAAAGCGCACCTTTTCTCGATAATTCTTCATGAGCACCTTCTGTACCGGGCGGGTAATGGCAAAGAAGTCCGAGGCATTGGCCTCCAGATGCACCGACGACATGCGATTGATGAGCCAGTAAAAGCCACCCGAGGTGATATTTTTCAGAAGTCCGGCCGTTTTATTCTCCGTGCGGACCATGGAAATCACCTGTACCCCCTCATCAAACTGGTCGACGATGTCTGCAAGGTACTTCGGCGGATGCTGCAGGTCTGCGTCCATAAAGACGAGCCCATCGCCCCTTGCATAGTCGAGACCGGCTGTCATCGCCGCCTCATGGCCGAAATTTCGGGAGAAATGAAGTACACGCACATGCGCCGGATCCTCCGTCGACAGCGCATCCAGGATCTCGGCTGTCCGGTCCTGAGAGCCGTCATTGACGAACATGAACTCATAATTCCAGCCCTTCGCCTGCAGTGCCTCTCCATACTCCCGGGTGGTACGGTAAAAGGTGTCGAGGCCTGCCTCCTCATTGTAGGCAGAAACCACAATGCTCAGCAGCTTCATAGTGTGTCCTTTCCCTCCTCGTGCTCCGCATCCAGAATCTCCAGCTCCTGTCCACTGTGGGAAGGATGTCGATCCTCTGGACATGGAAGCTTCATATAATCGCCATACAGCATCGTCAGCACCTGATCCCAGGCCCTCGGGCCGGTGAAGAGCTCGCCCTCAAACAGGAAATCCACCGGCTCCTCCCATGCATCCTCGACGGTACAGTACTGAAAATCCGGCTGATAATTGGAAAAGAAGGATTTCCCGCTCGGGCTCTTCCCACCGAGCTGCTGCACACGGTCCGTACAGCTCCGTCCCCAGCGCTCCTGCAGGCGGAAGATCATCGGAAGCGGAAGGAAGCGCCCCACGCCTGCGAGCACCTGCACCTCGAGCTTCTGAAGACCATGGTACTTCGTCCAGTCCAGGGTCCGCCGATGTCCCATTCCGAGGCCGAAGGCGATCTGCTGGAGCAGCTTCATGCCACGGGCACGGAGCGGACTCTCCGGAAGGCGATCCAGAATAAAGAGATCGACCCAGAGGTGATTCAGCTTTCCCTCATAAAATTCCATATCCGCATCATTCTCCGAATGGCGGCGGGAATTCAGATAGATCACCCGCGGTACGAAGTCATAGAAGGCCTGCCCGCCCCGGTACTCATTCGGCAGCACCAGCTGCATATTGTCCGGAAGCTCCGCCCGCGCCACCGTGACGAAGCGCTCGAATTCCTCTCTCCGAAAGCAGAGGTCAATGTCATCATCCCAGGGAATAAAGCCCTTATGCCGCACCGCGCCAAGCAGCGTACCGGAATCGATCAGGTACGTGATGTGATGACGCGTGCAGATGGCCTTGATGGCACGGAGAATTTCGAGATTGGCTTTATGAATTCGTTCAAGATCAAAGGTAAATTCCTCGCTCACTGCTGTATCGCCTCCAGAATGATGTTCGCCATGTACTGAAGCTTCGCATCCGTCATGCCCGGGTACAGGCCCACCCAGAAGGTATCCCGCATGATGCGATCCGTCGTATCGAGCGTTCCCACCACACGATAGCCTTCCCCGCTTTTCCGCATCTCATCGAAGCATGGATGCTTGATCAGGTTGCCGGCAAACAGCATTCGGGTCTGTACGCCATGGTCCTCGATGAAACGAACGAGCTTTTCTCGATCGACGCCCTCCCGGCAGGTCATGAGGAACCCGAACCAGCTCGGATCCGAATGGGCCTCCGGCTCTGGGAGAATCAGCTTTTCCTCGGCGCCTCCGGCCTGAAGAAGCGCCTTCAGGAAGCGGAAATTATGCTTCCGGCGCTCCACGAAGCCCGGGAATTTCTCGAGCTGTGCCACACCGATCGCGGCCTGCATGTCAGTTGCCTTCAGATTGTAGCCGAAGTGGCTGTAGACATACTTATGGTCATAGCCCTTCGGAAGCTCCCCATACTGGCCGTCGAAGCGATGATGGCAGGTGTTATCATGGCCTGGTGCACACCAGCAGTCACGTCCCCAGTCACGGATCGAGCGCATGATGCGGTGCAGCAGGGCGTTGTTTGTATAGCACGCACCGCCCTCGCCCATCGTCATGTGATGTGGCGGATAGAAGCTGGAGGTGCCGATATCGCCCACAGAGCCCGTAAACTTCGTTTCCCCATCGATCGTATAGGTCGAGCCCAGCGCATCACAGTTGTCCTCCACAAGCCACAGCTCATGCCGCGTACAGAAGTCCTTCACCGCCTTCAGATTAAACGGGTTTCCCAGCGTATGGGCGATCATGACGGCCTTCGTTTTTTCAGAATACGCCTCCTCGAGCTTCGTCACATCGATATCACAGGTTGGAAGGGTCACATCCACGAACACTGGAATCGCGCCATACTGAATGATCGGTGTGACCGTCGTCGGGAAGCCTGCGGCCACGGTGATGACCTCATCCCCACGCTTCACACGCCGTTCCCCGAGAAGCGGACTCGTCAGGGTGCTGAACGCGAGAAGATTCGCGCTGGAGCCGGAATTCACGAGGCTCACATAACGTACCCCCAGGTACTCGCCGAGCTTCTGCTCGAAGGCCTCGGTATAGCGTCCGGCCGTAAGCCAGAACTCCAGCGCGCTGTCGACCAGATTCACCATTTCCTTCTCGTCGTAGACCCGACTTGCATACGGGATGCGGTCGCCCTCATGGTAGGGCTCCTGCATCGGTGCTACCTTATAGTTTTTTGCATACTCTGCGACAAGATGAAGGATTTCCTGTCTTGC
>DJEQ01000057.1:7280-35241 GCA_002431355.1 Oribacterium sp. UBA5894 | reverse complement strand
TGGCTGGTAGGTTTGATGTTTTAAATCTTTCATTAGAATGAAGGATTTTGCAGATATTCTTGTTATTATTCCTTCATAGCTCAGTCGGTAGAGCACGCGGCTGTTAACCGCGGTGTCGTTGGTTCGAGTCCAACTGGAGGAGCTTCTTCTTTAGACACTGGGATTAAGACATTGATGCTTGTCTTAACCCTATTTGTTTATTAGAATATGTTTATGGCGAGATAGCCAAGTGGTAAGGCGTGGGTCTGCAACACCCTGATCGCCGGTTCGAATCCGACTCTCGCCTCTTTGGCGCCATGGTCAAGCGGTTAAGACACCACCCTTTCACGGTGGTATCACGAGTTCGAATCTCGTTGGCGTCATGAAGATGGTCCTGGGAATTTCCCAGGGCTTTTTATTTTATAAAATTTTTTTTGCAGGAAACGAATAATGTAAAAACCATATCTTGTATCGGCAGATGGTATATCCGCTTGAAACGCTACTCTATGCGGTATAGTCCGAAAAAAGACTATAGTCGTTCTTCAGACTATAGTCGACTTATGAACTATATGCAGCACTCTGGAAATCCTGTATAATCAAATCAGTCTTCAGAAGAGCTCTCTTCTGAGCGTGCAGAGTGTACCTTTCGGTCCTCTCTGACACCGTATGGCCTGAAAGGAGAGGAGAACCTTTCCAGGCTGTATGCCCCCTTTGATCTCATTATTCTATATGTGTTGGCGATTCAGAAACAGAAACCACAGGATGAGATTTGCTGCGCAGCTTCCAGAGCCTTGGGATGGTAAAGATGCGCACATCTCAGGAAAGGAGCTTTTATGGATTCCCAGATGAACGTGAAATTTCTCGCAGGCCTTCAGAAGCTGCGCGAGAAGGGCTTTCAGATTCGACTTAATGGAGAAGAATGCCCGATTGAGCGCTGGGATCAGGTGCTCCAGAGAAAAGAAGGGGGATTTTTTAAGCGAGAGTGTCTCGATGAACATTCCGCCTCTATTAATTTTCAGTGGATCTCTATGGCGTAGCGCAGCCGAATTTTCAGTAGATTTTCATGTCGTAGGGCAAGTATTTTTCAGTAGTTCTCCATGGCATAGCGCACCCGATTTTCAGTGCTGTTTCATGCTGTGGTGCGGAAGTATATAAAGAAGAAGGGGCTGGTGTAGATCGGCCTCTTTTCTTGTGCTATGTATCGTTTTTTGCTATGATTTACGGGTCAGAATAGTAAACTTGAAAATAGGTGGAGGCTGACATGACGGTAAAGGAAACATTGATCCGATTATTTGAGGAAAATAAAGGAAACTATATCTCTGGAGAAGAAATTGCACAGGCACTTCACTGTTCGCGGACAGCGGTCTGGAAGGCTGTGAAGCAGCTGAAGGATGATGGGTATGAAATTGAGGCTGTGAAGAACAAGGGATATATGCTTTCTATGGACAGCGATGTCCTGTCAGAGCAGGCCATTGGCCGTTATCTGGACCATGTATATCCTGTATCGGTATTTCCGGAAATCACGAGTACAAATGATGTATTGAAGAGGCTGGCTGTATCAGAGCATGTACCAGAAGGAACGACGATCATTTCAGATTATCAGACAGGCGGAAAGGGAAGATTAGGTCGCAGCTTCTTTTCGCCGAAGGGAACTGGACTTTATATCAGTATGCTGCTTCGACCACAGGGCACGGTAATGGATAATCTGATGCTGACGGCGCAGTCTGCCGTTGCGGTATACCGTGCCATTCAGCGGGTCACGGGTGTGGAGCTCTCGATCAAGTGGGTCAATGATCTCTACTACCAGGGACATAAAGTCTGTGGCATTCTGTCCGAGGGCCAGACCAGTATGGAATCCGGGAGACTTGAATTTGTCATTGTCGGGATCGGTATCAATCTGTATGAGCCGGAGGAAGGCTTCCCAGAGGAACTGCGGGAAAAGGCAGGATCGATCTTTGGAAAGCGCTCTGATGGCAGGAGCGTAGACAGAAATCGTATCGCAGCAGAGCTGATTCGGGAATTCTATGCGCTGGCTCCACAGAAAACACTGGCGGCCGAGTATATTGAGCATAATATGGTGCCAGGACATGACATCATGGTCATTGATGGTGCGGTGCAGCGGCCAGCACATGCAACGGGGATACGACCAGACGGTACGCTGGAAATCGAGGAAGCAGACGGAAGCAAAAGTACGCTTGTGTTCGGGGAGGTTTCTGTACGTCTTCGCAATGGAAATCAGATTGTATACAAATAGAGTATTACCTGCAGCTAAAAGGATCAAGGTATGAGTGAATATAGAAAGAGAAGTACAAAACGAAGAAAGCAAAAGGAGGCGACGCTGGTCGGCGATCTGTTTAAGATTCTGTTTGCAGTCTCCATGCTGATTGTAGCGATTCTTGTAGCCTTTTTCGTGTTTAAAAATGTGAGCGGCTTTCAGCTTCCAGATCTGCGTGTGACCGTCGCTGAAACCAGCGTAAGCGAAACGCCGGTGGTCGTCAGCATTGCCAAGAAGGAGGAAACGACAGCGGAAACGAGTGCGGCTGTGCGTGTGACAGAAAGTGCAGAAGTGTCCTCCGAGGCGGATTCTGAAGAAGCCGAGCTTGAAAAGAAAATTGAATCTGTGGAAGCGTCCGTAGAGGAGAGCGTTCAGTCCTCGGAAGAGGAAGCGAAGAAGGAAAGCGAAGAGCAAAAGGAAACGAAGAGCACACAGGAAACGAAGGAGAGCAGGCATACAGATAAGGTGGAGGAGCTGCCGTCAAAGGAAACGGAAAAGGGTCCGACCCCGGGCGCAGGGAGCCAGGGAGAGATCAGCAATGGTCCGGTTGCAGGCGCCGATGCTGAAAAGGAAGGGCCGGTGATGCCGGAAAAGGATGGTGCCATCATCAGTGAGGCCGGTCCGGTTGCGGGCTAGAGAAAAGGATGATTTACTACATATTTGGAAAATCCGCCAGTGGCAAGGATACGATCTACAAGCGATTAAAGGCGTGCCATCCCGACTGGAAGGAGGTCACGCCGTATACGACGAGGCCGATTCGTGAGGGAGAACAGGAGGGCGTCGAGTATCATTTTGTAACGGATGCGCAGATGGATCGGTTTGAACGCGAGGGCCGGATCATCGAGGAGCGCCGTTATCAGACGGTGTATGGCCCATGGCGTTATGCGACAGTGGATGATGGGCAGATTACGATGAGTGATCAGAAAAATTACCTGATGATCGGAGTGCTCCAGAGCTATGTCAGCACCCGGGATTATTTTGGTGCGGATCAGGTTTTTCCGATCTACATCGAGGTGCCGGACGAGATTCGGCTGGCACGCGCGGAGGCCCGTGAGCGGAAGGAAGCGAAGCCGAAGCTTCAGGAAATGCGACGTCGCTTTGAGGCGGACAATGCGGACTTTTCGGAGGCAAATCTCGCCGCAGCAGGTGTTCGAAAGCGGTATCAGAATCTCGATCTCGAAGCCTGCATTGCAGAAATCAATGATGAAACAAGTAAAAATACCGGAAAATCAAATATATAATGCCTACCTGATCGAAGGAGAGGATATGGCACTTTTAAAATCCGCGGCGATGGAGTTTACAGAGCAGCTTCTGTGCCGGGAGCCTGCAGAGGGACAGGGGAAGCTCTCGCTGTATGCGTCACGCGGTTATGAAAGCCGCACGGCGTGGGAGGACAGTGTTCGAACGCGGGTACGCCATCATGAGCATCCCGACATGATAGAAATTGTACCGAATAAGCCGGAGGAGCATCCGACCATCATTTCCGTCGACAACATTCGTGACCATGTGACAGATACGGTGATGGTGCGTCCTTACGAGGCCGCCTACAAGGTCTACCTGATTGAACATGCTGAGATGATGAATGCGCAGGCACAGAATGCCATTCTGAAAACGCTGGAGGAACCGCCCGAGTATGTCGTGATCATGCTGCTGGCAGTCAATGCGGATGCCTTTCTGCCTACGATTCTGTCACGTGTCATTGAAATCAAGGCAGGTGAACGAGATGTACGGGAGAGCTATGCAGAAATGATGCAGGAAGAGTGGGCAGGAGAATTTCTGAAGCTGCTCTCAGAAATCCGCTTCCGGACAGGGCGGGAGATTCTCGACTTCTGTACGCATGTGAATAAGGACTGGAAAGTGCCAGTGGGAAGCCTGCTGCGCTTCCTTGAAATTATTTTAAGGGATGTGCTATGCTATAAAAGTACGTCGCAGACGGAGCTTCTGTATGCACAGGACGAGGTCAATGTGATCGTACGGATGGCTTCTGCGCTGAGCTATGAAAAGCTTGGACAGGCCACGGATGATCTCGGGCGTATGCTTCGCGATCAGTCCTTTAATGTGAATCGAGATCTGATGCTGGAGGACTTTTTACTCCGACTGAGGGATACGAGTATATAAATGGGGAAAATATGACAGAAATTATTGGAGTTAGATTTAGAACCGCAGGAAAGATTTATTATTTTGATCCGAAAGGGATTTCATTTTCCCGCGGAGAGCATGCCATTGTGGAAACGGCCAGAGGCGTAGAATATGGCTTTGTGGTCATGGGAAACCGTGAGACAGAGGACGAAAAGATCGTTCAGCCACTGAAGGAAGTCATTCGTAAGGCGAATGCAGAGGACGATCAGCAGCACCTTGAGAATGAGGCAAAAGAAAAGGAAGCCTATAAGATCTGTCAGGAGAAGATTCAGAAGCATCATCTGGAGATGAAGCTCATTGATGTCGAGTATACCTTTGACAGCAGTAAGGTTCTTTTTTACTTTACGGCCGATGGCCGAGTAGATTTCCGTGCGCTTGTGAAGGATCTTGCCGCGATTTTCCGTACGCGCATCGAGCTTCGTCAGGTAGGCGTACGTGATGAGACGAAGATTCTGGGAGGCTATGGCATCTGTGGTCGTCCACTGTGCTGTCATACCTTCCTGTCGGATTTTGCGCCGGTTTCCATCCGTATGGCGAAGGAGCAGGGACTGAGCCTGAATCCGACCAATATTTCCGGTGTCTGTGGTCGACTGATGTGTTGCCTTAAGAATGAGGAAGAGGTTTATGAATTCCTGAATGCCCGTCTGCCGGCTGTTGGGGATGTGGTTACTACACCAGATGGACTTCGGGGAGAGGTCAGCAGTATCTCTGTACTGAGCCAGAAGGTGAAGGTGGTGGTCAACCTGGAAAAGGAAGACGAGAAGGAGCTTCGGGAGTATGCGGTTTCCGAGCTGAAATTCAAGCCGCGAAAGCGGGTGACCGGTGATAAGAAAAAGCCGGAGTCCAAGGGAAACCGTGCGCAGAATCCACAGGGAAACGCTGGTGGAAAGAAGGACGGGCGTGGCAGTCGAAATGAGCATGGAAGTGGGCATGAGCGTGTACGCGCACCGAAGGACGGCGAGACTTCGAAACCGATGGGACAGCCTGGAATGACAGAAAGCGCAGAGCAGAAGGCGGCGCAGAAAACAGAGCTTCCGCAGGGACACGCTGAGTAAAGAGTATGGCAGAGCGGATCGACGATTTACAGTGTAATGGCTATAAAATCATACAGGACAGTGACGGCTTCTGCTTCGGTATGGATGCGGTGCTGCTGGCGAGCTTTGCTGTACCGGCGGTGACCAGCGAAACACGCTTACTGGACCTTTGCAGCGGGACGGGCATCGTCCCGCTTCTTATTGCGGCAAAAACCGAGTGCAAGGAGCTGATCGGACTCGAGATTCAGCCGAGTGTGCATGCGATGGCGGTGCGCTCAATCGAGCTTAATCATGAGGAGCACCGAATGAAAATGCTGCTCGGGGATCTTCGGGCGATTCGGACGATGGGGCTGGATTCCTCGATGAATATTGTGACAGTGAATCCGCCGTATATGAAATCCGGTCTTCGAAATCAGACGGATCGAAAACTGATTTCACGGCATGAGGTGCTGTGCACGCTGCAGGATGTGTGTGAAGCCGCTGCATTCGCCCTGAAATCGAACGGAAAGCTTTTCATGGTTCATCGGCCTCATCGTCTCGCCGACATTGTATGTGCGCTTCGTGCGGCACATATGGAGCCGAAGCGTATGCGACTGGTGCATCCGTATCTGGAGAGCGAGCCGAATATGGTACTGATTGAAGCAGTGAAGGGCGGAAAAAGCGAGCTTCGCATCGAAAAACCGCTGATTGTATATCGAGAGAAAAATATTTATTCAGACGAAATAATGCAGATCTACGGCTTAAATCCGTGATTTTTTATAGTCTGTTTTCGGACTATAGTCGACTTGTAGACATTCCCAGAAAATTCAGAATATGCTAGTCTTTGAGCATGAGAAACATCAAGAAGCTTTTAACGCTTACTTCCCTGTTTCTCGTGCTTTTTTCTTTTCCGGTTTCAGCGGCGGCTGTCACCGATTCTGAAAAGGATTCTGAAAAATTCCACTTTCAACTTGAGATCGACCATGTAGATGACCTTTTGCCTGGAGATCTCTCTGATCACACGATTCTCGTTCATAACAATACAGACAAGCGCCTTGCGTATAGGGTAGAAGCCGTGACATTTACCGGATCGGAGGCACTGGCAGAGGTACTCGAACTGAGCATTCTGGATGGAGAGCGCTGCTTTCTTCACGGAAGCATTGCGACTCTTTCACAGAGACAGACGTTTGAAACCATTCTCTGTCAGGCAGCGAAGGAGGAAAAGCTTCTGACGCTCCGACTCCACTTACGAAAGGAGGCCAGCAACACGGTCGCCGGACATACGCTGACGCTGTCCATCCATCTCTTCGGAACAGATGCTCCTGTGCAGGAAAGTATCTTACCGGAAGAGACGGAAGAGGCATCAGGCACTGAACCTGCTACAGAAGAAGAGCGTATCCACGAGACAACAACGCATCCACCCAGCACCGGAGCACAGGACGTGAAAAACGCAAATGATGGCCGTCCTTCCGGAGGGAGCCAGGGGACAGGTGGTGGTCGTGGTGGTGGCAGCTTTGTACGGGGAGAAGGCTATGATGCAAAACAGGAAGCCCTTCGCGCAGAAGATCCGCCGACGCTGATGGATCAGCTGATGGAATGGATCGAGCGTATCCGGGATCATCGTGTACCCATGGTGGAAACAGCGGAAAGTCCGTATGGTGAAGAGGAAGCAGACATGATTTCTGCGGACGGAGCCCCTGGACCTTCAGCGTCTTCCTCTCCCCGCCGGGACGAGCAGAGGAGCTATGAGCGAACGAGAAAAAAAGCAGCAGCTGTTTCAGAGCAGCGTGCGGCTGAGAAAAGCACGGGAGAAACGGAAGAGGAGATGAAAAAAGGCACAGGTAACAGTGACGCAGGAAACAATCGCGGAAATGAGAGACTTCGACTGCACATCGTGGATGTTCATTCGAAACAGGCTGACATACAGATTCGCACCGAGGGTGGACAGGGGACCGTACAGGATCCCGTGATGCTTTACATCGGACCAACGGCACGGGAAAAGGTCGTGCTGATCCTCTTCCTTTTTCTGCTGATTGCCTTACTGCTGCTCATTATTCTCAAATGCTGGCTCCTCTACAGAGCCACACAAATGGAAGATCAGGAGGACCGCGTGTATGTTTCAGCAGAACAGAACATATCGAAAGGGTAAAGGAAGCATCAAAGGTCGCCTCCGGGCGATTGGGAGATGGCTATCCGGCATTCTTCTTCTGTTTCTTATCGTGATTGCCCTGTATGCTGTACTTTCCTCCTACAGGGAGCGGAAATATGGAACGCCGTTTTTTCTTTTCGGATGGAAGCCGGTCGTGGTGCTTTCCGAGTCCATGGAGCCCACGTATACCTCTGGAGACATTCTTCTCGTCAGGGAACGGACAGCATCACCGACGCTTCAGGACATAGTCCTCTTCCGAGAAACAAACTTCGGTATGAATACCTATGTCACCCATCGTCTGATAGGGAAGGATGAGGGTGGCTACATCACAAAGGGTGATCACAATACATATGCGGATCCAGGACGCGTCCAGGAGGCGGACATCCTCGGTACAGTGGAGTATATCCTCTTCTGAGATGCGTCCAGAGACGCAGGAAAATACGATGATACCCATTAAAAAGGAGATGAATATGAAAAAAAGAATACTTATGGCAGGAATTATGGCAGTAACCGCCCTTTCCGTTCTGGCTGGGGCTTACGCATTCTTTACGGATAAGAAGGACATCAAGGTATCCGCGACGGCGGCGAAGCTCGGCATTACCGTCGATAAGACAAAATTTTCGGATGATCTCGTCGCCAATATGGTACCGGGCGATACCCGGGACCTCGTGTATACGATCAAAAAGGAAGCCGGATCGAAGGATGCCATCGTCTTTTCGGAGGTGACGCTGAAGTCCAGCATCCCGATGTCGGATCCGGTGGAGTGGTATATCCAGATGACCGGAAAAAATCTGAGCCCAGAAGAAATCAAGAAGCTGCAGGATGAAGCAAAGGCCAATGCCGGCGGCGGAACCATGAATGACATACCGCTCTCTTCGGTTTCTACGGCGAATTCACTGAAGTTCCTTTCATTATCCTCGGACAAGAAGGAAGCAAAGTTCATCGTGGGACATGGAACTTTGTCGGATCAGGCGAATGGCATCCCAGTAAATCTTACCCTGAAGCTGAGTCCAAGCGCAGGAAATAGCTTTACAGGCGGAACCTGTGATGTGGCTGCAGAAATCTATGCGATCCAGAAGGACAATCTGGAGCAGGATGGTGCGGCAACGAATATTGCCTACATTCGAAGCTTAGTGCTGTCCAATGAAGGATCATGAAACAGCGACTGAACCTGCTGCTCACGCTTCTGTTTCTTTTCCTTCTTCTGCTCTGCGGAACAGGAGCCTTCTTTACGGACCAGCAGCAGGCGAGGCTTCGCGCCGGTGCCGCATCGATGGGACTCTCCGTTTCAGAACCAGAGTATGACACCATGCCAACGACCGTTGAAAGGAACAGTGCTCTTCGCATCCGGTTTCAGGTGAGAAATGAGAGCAGCGTACCCGTGTATCTGAGCGAGCAGGTGAAGCTGTATGTGAATGGAACGGAGGAAAATACGAAGCTTCAGCTCGAACGCACGGGCCCGGCTGAAGCATCGGAGGGCACAGGTCTTCGATTTGCAGCAGGGGAACAGAAGGTTCTCAGCTATAGTCTGTCCTTTCCAGGCGTAGAGTCGCTGCCGGAAGGGGTGCTGGCCGTGAAGGGAGCACTGCTCTTTCAGGCGGCCACCAGCGCGGATGGGCGTTCTGGATTCACCTACGGTCCCGTGACGGGCATCATTGACCTTACGAAGGGAGAGCTGCAGATCCCTGCGAGAAGTCGAGAGATCCTCCTCTCGGAGGTCGTGGAGGAAGGATCACATCCCTTAGAAGAGGTACGGTGGTACCGTGCCAGTGATACGGACAGCACGGCGACGCTCGGTACCGCGCGGACCTGGAGCGCACTGGATGTCAGCACGGCACTTACGCTGCAGCGAGATGCGCCACTGTATGTACGTTACGAGCTGCTGGCAACAGGGGGCATTGTGCGATCTCCCGTATATGAAATTCGCCTTAGCTCAGGAGAAATTCAGGCGAAGAGCTACGATTATTTCGATGGAAAGGAAGTCCGTGCGGATATTACCATAAGCAAGGAGGCGACATGAGTGTGCGTTCGAGATCCATACGAACTGTATTTATGGGGAACACGTGCGGTGTGGGCAGGGAAGATGAAGCCCATGCTCGTATACCGCTTGTGATCGGACAGACTTCTCGCTTTCTCGCAATAAAACGCAGCGTCAGCCACCGGGAGAAAGCGGCAGCACGCTTCTCCTGGGCGCTGCCTGCCCTTCTTCTGAGTCTTCTGCTCTGTGGCACAGCGAAAAAAGAAGCCGTGGCGGGAACGCGAGATGAGCTGTTCTGGCAGGATGTCGGTGGCGTAGCGGCACCCTTTCAGCCTGTGGAGGTACTTCCTCTGGAGGTGGAGGAACGCTTCCTTCCGGCAAGCGGAGATGGGAATACCCTGCAGGGTCTCAGCTTCTCCTATCAGGCAGCGAATCATCGGTATCAGCTGGATGGACTCTGGAATGATCAGGGAACGACCCTGCATCTTCTCGAGGATCGTGGTCTTTTAGCGGAAGATTACATTCGGCGCTTCGGCTTCCCGGCGGGAAGAAGAGACGGCGGCTATACGCTCAAGGACAGCCAGAGCGGTATAGAATTTCTGTATCGGGCAGTCGCTCAGAAGACGGCATTGACGGAGCCCGAGGGCTATGGAAGCTATCAGTGGGAGAAAAGCAGCGATGGAAAAAGCTATGCGACGATTGACACAGAAAGTGCCCGGAGCCACTGCTTTCAGCCAGAGGCGCTTCCCTTCGGTACGACCCACTTTCGCTGCATTGCGACGGCAGCAGAGGAAACATTTACGCTGGGCGAGAACTATGCGGTAAGCTATTACCGCCTGCCGCTGGCACGTGGATTACGAATCCGGGAGGTGCGTCATGCAAAGTAGAAGTCTGCGGCTCCCATTTCTGTCCCTGGCGCTGTCGCTCAGCTTCAGCTTCTGTGCACGGGCCGATACCTTCTTCGACACGACGAGCAATGTCCGAGCAAGTGCGTACATTGTGCGTAATGACGAGGATGATAATGCGGTTGAAGCGGAAGTGACGGGAGATTATACGCTGAAAAAGCTTCGTGCGACGGGTGATACAAGTGGAGAAGGCATTCCCCGGGATAAGCTGGTCATTCGAATTCCGGAGCTGAAGCTCAATATCGCGGAAAATCCGCACGCGGAATACCATGATTTCTATGAAATCATGGAGGAGGCGACGGGATTAAATGGCATGCATGATGGCTTTTTTAATACAACCATCGTGCGTGCAGGATCCAGCATTCGGCTCGATACAGAGGAATATACAGACTATACGTCATCGGGCATGCTTGAGACGACCTTTATAAATAACCGTGAGCTGAAGCTCGGATCCTCCAAATGGCAGCCGATCCGTTTTATTGTTCCAGAGCCGCCGGAGATTGAGCTTTATTATAAAGCGGAGAAGCATATCGGAGAACGCTTTCTTCTTACCGGTGTGCCCGATGAATTTCTGCTTCATGACATCTATCTCGGGGCCTATGCGGTGCATGTGGAAAAGAGTGAGATTCGAGAACCGATGCTGGAGCGGCTGCTCCGGCTTCGTTATCGGGATCTTTATTATCAGCTTCGATATCATCTCCATATGCCAGGGGCAGAGAGCGGAGAGAATGAAGAATATCAGGAGCTTATGGAAAACCTCAGCTACCTCTCACTTCCAGATCTTTCTGTCGAGACGAGCGAGAAGGAGAGGTACCGCTTTGTTGGATGGAAGCTGACAGAGCTTGGCGAGGGAGAAGTGCTGAGCGGTCCGTGCCGTTCCGAGGAGATCGGACTGCCACAGTTTAAAGGTGATCAGAGCCCGATGCGGGCCACGATCGAATCTCTGACGAAAACGCAGGAAAGCGCACTTTATACGGCTGTGCAGTCGGAAGACAACATGGCAGTAGCAGCGGCAGAGACCGTGGCGGCGCGACAGCAGAACGACGATGAGAGTACAGATGAGAAGAGGGACCGGATCGCGAGTCACTCGCAGCTGGCAAAGAATCCTCGATCGGAATCAGAGGAGGATAGAGCAGCAGCGAATCAGGAAAAGCTCGAATCACGCATGCAGGAAAAGGAGGCATCTGCAACGCAGAGCTTTCTACGAAGGGAGGCGAAGGACGATGGTTCTTTAGAAAAAAATAGTTTTTAATTTTGGCAGGTGGTATATACTGTAAGCGATTACTGTGAGAAAACAGGAGGCATTATGGATATACACTTCACCAGGCCAGATCCGAAGGATGCAGCGCATATGGCTCCATTTTTTGCAATGCGTCCGAACAAGACCTGCGACAGCGGTGTGCTGGATACATTTTTATGGAGTGATTACTATGGCATACAGACGGCGGTAGTTGATGAGAAGGCCGTACTGGTGCTGATGAAAAACGGGGAGGAGCACTTCGCAGCGATGCCCTATTGCAGCGAGGCGGACTTACCGCACTATTTCGAGCTTCTTCAGCAGTACTTCAATGAGGTGCTGAAGAAGCCGCTGAAGATTTATCTGGCAGATGAGGAAGGCGTGAAGGCGCTGAAGCTGGAAGAAAATCCAGACATTCTTGTAAAGGAGGAGACGGATCTCAAGGATTACCTTTATGATGGAGAGGAGCTTCGTACCCTGCCGGGGAAGAAATTTCACAAGAAAAAGAACCTTGTGAATAAATTCTGCCGCGAGTATGAGGGACGCTGGGAGTATCGTACCCTGCATGCAGAGGATAAGCAGACGATCTGGGAGTTTCTGGATCGCTGGTATGCGAAGCGTGCGGAGGAAGAGGTGAATGCAGAGGATTCCCTGGAATCTGAGGTTGCAGGGATTCATCAGGTTCTGCAGTCGGATTTCTCCCTGCCAAATTACCATATCGGTGGAATCTTCATCGATGGGAAGCTGGAAGCCTTTTCCATGGGGGCGTTAAATCCACGGGAAAGCATGGCGTGCATCAGCGTCGAAAAGGGCAATGCAGATATCCCGGGCATTTATCAGATCATTAATCAGCAGTTTATCGTACATGAATTCCCGGAGGCCATGCTCATCAACCGCGAGGATGATGTCGGACTGGAGGGACTTCGTCGCTCGAAGGAAAGCTATAATCCCTGCGGCTATGCGCGGAAGTATATGATTCTTCAGAAAAACTTCGAGGGCTGGCAGCAGGAGATGGTTGACCACTATGAGGCAGAAATCGATCAGTATGAATGAGCAGGATAGATGGATCCCGCGCGTGCTGAGTACACGCGATGAAAAAACAGAGACACGGGCTCTTTACGAGCGGATTTTCACCGAGGACAGTCCTGCCTTTCTCGACTGGTACTATGAGGACCGCTGTCGTGACAACCTCATTCTCGATCTGCGAGAGGGCGAAGAGGTCGTGTCCATGGTTCACCTCAATCCCTTCATCATGCGGACGAGGGCAGGTGCACGTGCAAAGGTATATTACATCTATGCGGTTGCAACGGCACCAGAGGCTCGGCATCAGGGCTGTATGGCGACACTGCTGGAACGAAGCTTCCGGCAGATGGAGGAAGAAGATATTCCATTCTGCTTCCTGCTTCCGGTAGATGAAGCCATCTATACGCCATTTGACTTTCACACGGTCTGCAATTTTCAGGAAAAGAAAAATCTGGATTATCAGGACGTGCAGAAGACCTACGACGTATATATAGAAGAAAATGCCGATGTCCAGCGTTGGGCAGAGGCACAGGCGCGCCTGGAGGAGGCGGAGCAGGAGGAGAATGCGGCGGCGAACGATCTTCCGGATCATCCGGTCATCATGGCACGGATCCTTTCACTGTCGGCGTTTCTCAGGTTCAGTGGTCTTCCAGAGGGGACAGACCGGACGCAGGCCATGCGCTGGCTTCAGGAGCAGCGCATCTATATTGCCGAAGAGGTCTGAGTGACTTTTGAAATGAAACATCAGGAAGTAAAACGGAACTATGACAGAATTACATGTAGGCGACCGCATCCATGCGAAGAAGAAGCATCCGTGCGGTTCGGATGAGTGGGTCGTCCTTCGGACGGGGGCGGATATCCGGCTTCGCTGTGCAGGCTGTGGGCATCTTCTGATGCTGCCGCGTGCGAAGGCAGAGGCCATGATCCGGCGCATTGATTCCCCTGTTCAATAAAGAAAAAAATTAGTTACAGATTTCATTTAAAATAGCTTGCAAACAACTTTGTTTTCTGTTAAGATGCATTACCGTATGACTAAATTCCTTGTTTCCGCCTATGTACGGAAGCCAGAGACCAAAAGGAGGTAAAAGCAGATGAACAAATATGAGTTATGTGTTGTTCTGAGTGCGAAGCTCGAAGATGATGAAAGAGCAGCTGCAATCGAGAAGATTAAGGAGTATATTACTCGTTTCGGTGGCGCTGTTGGAGAGAACATCCAGGAGTGGGGCAAGAAGAGACTTGCATATGAGATTCAGCATATGAAGGAAGGCTTCTACTATTTCATCCCATTCACAGGTGATTCTGAGACTCCAAACGAGCTTGAGAGCCAGCTTCGTATTATGGAACCAGTGATCAGATATCTTGTTGTAAAGCCAGAAGCTGAGACAGAAGCACCAGTAGCTGAGGAAGCTGCTCCTGCAGAAGAGAAAGCTGAATAAGCAAGCGGAAAGCGAGAAAAACAATGAATAAAGTTATCCTCATGGGTAGATTAACCAGAGATCCTGATATCCGTTATTCTCAGGGAGAGAATCAGATGGCGATCGCAAGATACACGCTTGCGGTAGATCGTCGGATCCGTCGCTCACAGGATGGGGCCGCACAGGACCAGCAGACGGCAGACTTCATCGGATGCGTTGCATTCGGACGTTCTGCAGAGTTCGCTGAGAAGTACCTGCACCAGGGTACCCGTATTGTTGTGGAGGGAAGAATCCAGACAGGAAGCTACACGAACAAGGAAGGCCAGAAGGTCTATACCACGGATGTCGTTGTAGAGAATCAGGAGTTCGCTGAGAGTAAGAGCGCATCGGCAGGAAACAGTGCAAACTATTCTGCCAACCGCAGCTATGGACAGCCACAGGGCGGTCAGCAGAGCGGTGGTGCCATCGGCGATGGTTTTATGAATATACCTGATGGGGTAGAGGACGAGGGTCTCCCATTCAACTAAGGTGAGGACATGCCCTTGTGACATTTTACAAGGAGGATTAACCATGGCATTTCAGAAGTCAGATAAGCCAGCAAGACCTAGAAGAGCCGGCGGCTTCCGCAGCAGACGTAAGGTTTGCGTTTTCTGCAGCGAGAAGGCTAAGCCAATCGATTATAAGGATGTTGCTACATTAAGAAAGTACATCTCTGAGAGAGGTAAGATTCTTCCTAGAAGAATCACTGGTACCTGCGCAAAGCACCAGAGAGCAATCACTCTTGCTGTAAAGAGAGCAAGACACGTAGCACTTCTTCCATATCAGGTAGATTAATTTCCACTGAGCGGAACAGAATAGAGGCTGTATCGGGAGTTTTCCTGGTACAGCTTTTTTCGTATACCTGTTTATGCTATAATCGTATCCGAATTGCTATGCCTTCGTTTCATGGAGTTCATATGATGAAGAAAAAACCACAAAGTGTCATCGATCTATATTTTACCTGGCCGATTGCCTTTATCGTCATCATGGTGCTGGCAGACCTTCTGTTCTGGTGGCTTGACCCGCTGGCTGCACTCGTCCTGATCCCGTTTCTTCTGATCGCTGTGGCGCTTGCACTGACGCTGTACTTTACGCGGCAGTCGAAGCTGCAGGGAGCACTGCAGGCGTATGCCATCGGCGCAAGTGAAGTACATACAGCCATTTTTGATGAGATGCCCATGCCGTACTGCATGGTGGATGAGCGGGGCAATGTCCTCTGGGCGAATCGGAGCTTCCGGGAAATTGCGGAGAATCGCGCAGATGCACGAAATATCATGCAGATGTTTCCGAATATTCATAAGGAAATGCTGGAAGAGGATGACATTATCCTGGAAATACATTCGGATTATCAGAACCGAAAATATGTGGTGGATCTGATGCGGACACCGGTCACGACCGAGGATGGCAGTGCCCCTTCCCTGTATGCACCGGATCTTAAAACCATTGCCGTGTACCTCCGTGATGAAACGGAAGAAACGGCGCTGCGCGTAGAGCTTGACCATGAGCACATCGTCATTGGCCTTGTCTACATCGATAACTACGATGAGGTTCTGGATCAGATTGAGGAGGTGCGCCGCTCACTTCTGACGGCACTGATCGATCGTAAGATCAGTCACTACATTTCTTCTGTGAATGGACTGATCTACAAGCTGGAGAAGGATAAGTACGTATTTATCCTGAAGGAGCAGTATTTCAGCCGGATGCTGCAGGATCGCTTCTCGATTCTCGAAGAGGTGAAAAATGTCAATATTGGCAATGAAATGGCCGTCACGCTGAGTATCGGTATCGGCTATGGCGCTGACTCCTATCAGAAGAATTATGAGTACGCGCATACCTCCATTGATATGGCGCTCGGTCGTGGTGGTGATCAGGCGGTCGTAAAGTCCAATGAAAACCTGACCTACTTCGGTGGCAAGACCCAGACACAGGAAAAGGCAACGCGTGTCAAGGCGCGTGTGAAGGCACAGGCCTTCCAGGAGCTTCTCGAAACCCGGGACCGTGTCATCGTCATGGGCCATGCCAACAGTGACGTCGACTGCCTCGGTGCTTCGGTCGGAGTTTATCGCATGGTGACGGAGCTTGGAAAGCGCTGCTATATCGTGGAAAATACGGTGACGGCGCCGATCCTTCCACTGAAGGACCGCTTTCTTCAGAGCGCCGATTATCCAGAGGATATGTTTGTAACGGGAGCGCAGGCACTGCAGCTGGTGGATAACAGCACGGTGCTTGTGGTGGTGGACTGCAATCGTCCGTCCATTATCGATGAGCCGGAGCTGCTCCGGGTATGCAAAACGATTGTCGTGTTCGACCATCATCGCCAGAGCAGCGAGACAGTGCAGGGAGCGGTGCTCAGCTACTGTGAACCCTATGCCTCGAGTGCATGCGAAATGATTGCCGAGATGATGCAGTACATCGGCGATGGCATCAAGGTCAAGGGCCCGGAGGCGGATGCCATGTATGGCGGTATCGTCATTGATTCACAGGAATTCACCGTGCAGACAGGTGTACGAACCTTTGAGGCAGCGGCCTATCTTCGCCGCTGTGGTGCGGACATCACGCGGATTCGGAAGGTCTTCCGTGAGAATCTGAAGGATTATCAGGCGAAGGCGGCGGCGATCTCGAGCGCAGAAATTTACCGGGATGCCTATGCCTTCAGTACGATCAGCCCGAAGGGACTGGAGAGCCCGACGGTCATCTGCGCACAGGCGGCCAATGAGCTCTTAAACATTCGCGGCATCAAGGCCAGCATTGTGCTGACGTTGTATAATGATATTATTTACGTATCGGCGCGTTCCATCGATGAGATGAACGTGCAGGTACTGATGGAGAAGCTCGGCGGAGGCGGACATCGCACGATCGCCGGTGCACAGCTTCGCGAGGGCAGTCTGACGGAGGCCATTGCCACCATCAAGCAGGCCATCGATGAAATGATTCAGGAAGGAGAGGCTTCATAATGAAGGTTATTTTATTAAAGGATGTAAAGTCACTGGGAAAAAAGGGTGAAATCGTGGAGGTATCGGAGGGCTACGGCCGGAACTTTATTCTTCCGTCGAAGACCGGTGTTCTCGCGGATAATAAAAATCTGAATACACTGAAGCTGCAGAAGCAGAATGATGCGAAGATCGCGGCGGAGAAGCTGCAGGAGGCACAGGACCTGAAGGCGAAGATCGAAGCCGTGAAGGTGACGATTCCAATCAAGTCCAGCAAGGATGGACGCACCTTTGGTTCGGTTTCTACGAAGGAGGTGCAGGAGGCACTGAAGAAGCAGACCGGCATCGAGGTGGATAAGAAGAAGCTTTCGGTGGATGTTCCGATGAAGAACCTGGGCGGCTACAATGTGAACGTGAAGCTTCACAAGGATGTAACTGCGGTGCTTCACGTATCCGTGATCAGCGCATAAGGAAGGCATTGGACACAGGAGTAGTATGGCAGACAATAATGAAAACATTCTGACCAGGGTCGTTCCCCACAGTCAGGAAGCCGAGCAGAGTGTCATCGGCGCCATGCTCCGGGATAAGGATGCCGTTTCCACCGCGGCGGAAATGCTCCGTCCGGAGGACTTTTATCAGAAGCAGTACAGTCTGATGTTTGAAGCGATGTCGGAGCTCTACCAGAAGGATCAGCCGGTCGACATCGTGACGCTGTCGGAAAAGCTGAAGGCGATGAGCAATGTTCCGCCCGAGGTGTATGACATTGCGGTGATTCGTGATATCGTGATGGCCGTGCCGACCAGTGCGAATGTGAAATCCTACTGCACCATCGTGAAGGAAAAGTCGATCCTTCGTACGCTGATCCGGACCAATGAAGACATTGCGAACATGTGCTACAGTGGGACGGAATCGGCAGACACGATTCTCAATGAGACCGAGCAGCGCATTTTCAAGCTCCTGGAGACCCGAAACACCGGCGACAGCGAGGACATCTCGACCGTTGCCATGAAGGTGCTCGAGAATATTCAGGAGGCGGCGCAGAACGGCGGACAGATCACAGGCATCCCGACGGGCTTCAAGGCGCTCGACTATAAAACGGCCGGGCTTCAGCGCTCGGACCTCATTCTGGTGGCGGCCCGTCCGTCCATGGGTAAAACGGCCTTCGTCTTAAATATTCTCGACAATGTCGGCGTACGGCAGAAGAAGCCGTGCATGATCTTCTCACTTGAGATGAGCCGGGAGCAGCTCGTCAATCGTATGCTCTCGATGGAATCCCTGGTGGATGCGGATAAGCTTCGAAAGGGCTCCCTCACCGATGAGGACTGGGGCGAGTTGATCAATGCCGTCGACCGTGTCGCCGATGCCAACATTACCATCGACGATACGCCGGGTATTACGGTCGGCGAGCTGCGCTCGAAGTGCCGGAAGCAGAAGCTCGAGAAGGGCCTCGATCTCGTCATCATTGACTATCTCCAGCTCATGTCGGGAAGCGGTCGTGGCAGTGAGAGCCGTCAGCAGGAAATCTCGGACATCTCCCGTTCACTGAAGGCCGTGGCCAGAGAAATGAAGTGCCCGGTGATTGCGCTCTCCCAGCTGTCTCGAGCGGTGGAGCAGCGCCCGGATCATCGACCGATGCTGTCGGATCTTCGAGAGTCCGGTGCCATCGAGCAGGATGCCGACATTGTCATGTTCCTGTATCGTGATGAGTACTACAATAAGGACACCGAGCATCCACATGAGGCCGAGGTCATCATCGCGAAGCAGCGTAACGGCCCGATCGGTACGGTCATCCTCGGATGGCAGGCAGAGTATACACGATTTGTGAATGCCGCCCTCGATCGAGACAATCATGGATAACAAAACGTGCCACGGTTTGCCGTCTGGCTGTTTACGCAGCGACGGGCCGTGCATCGGTTTTATAAAAATATACGTGAAAGTTTTATAAAATCACCGAGAGGGATTTGCATTTTATACAGCTTTCGTATATTATCTGAAATTATAAACTCCAGGATTTTCCCGGAGCTGTAAGGAGGCGCCATTATGAAAATTGAACGAATTGATGACAACTCCATCAGATGCACATTGACGAGCCTCGACCTGAGCTCTCGTAACATTAATCTTCGCGACATGACCTACGGATCGGAGGCGGCAAAGCGCCTCTTCTCGGAGATGATGCAGAAGGCTCAGAATGAGGTCGGTTTTACAGCAGATCATGGACCGCTGATGATTGAGGCGGTTCCTCTTCAGGGCGGGTCGATCCAGCTTGTGATTTCGAAGGTGGATGATCCGGAGGAGCTGGACACCCGCTTCTCGAAGTTTACGGCCGCCGCAGGAAGCCAGAATGGCTGGATATCCCAGCTTGCAAGTGAAATTCTGGAGGGCGCGCAGGGGCTCCTTCAGGAGATGAAGGGGCAGGCGCAGCAGGCGAACACACTCGAGGGAGAGTCAAGTACGGCAGGCGAAACGGCCGAAGGAACGACGGGCAGCTCAGATGGACATGGCGCGGAGGCGGATCTTTACCGCATCTATCGCTTTCAGTCCCTGGATCGCGTGATGGATGCGGCCGTCGCCGTGGGCGATCTTTATGATGGTCCGAACACCTTGTATAAGGATCCGAAGAGTCACGAGTTCTATCTCGTGCTGCATGCCGGAAAGGACGGGGCCAATGCACTGAACCGCGCCTCCAATCTCCTCGCGGAGTATGGAAGCCGGCTGAAGGACAATGACCTGTATGAGGCCTACTTCGGTGAGCACTATGAGCTGTTCTTAAAGGAGAATGCGCTCCAGAAGCTGAGAAGCATCTGAGGAGACAAGGATAGAGGCTGCCCAGGCAGTCGAAAGAGGAGAAAACAATTATGACGATTACCAAGGATATGCGTATCGGCGATCTGCTTCAGATGAATGAGATGATCGCTCCATTTCTGATGCAGAACGGCATGGGCTGTGTATACTGCCCGGCTTCCCTTTCAGAGTCTCTGGAGGAAGCCTGCATGGTGCATGGCATCGACAGCGACATGCTGACGGCTGACCTGAATGATGTCCTTCTCGAGTATGAGGAGGCACAGAAATCGGAGACAAAGACCGAGGAAGCGACCGCTGAAAGTGAGAACTAAGCTCGGCGGCATCCGAAAGGAGAAAGCACGAATGAGGGAGCCCTCTGAAAGCGATAAGCCGAGGACGTGAAAAAACAGAATCGGATTCCTTTTAGAACCACTTGGAAAACTTTTCCTTAGCACTCCTTCCAACGACGACGTTTTCATCAAGAAAACTCGTCGATTGGAAGGAGCCTAGTGGTTCTTAGGAATCCGATTCTAGTTTTTTTCGCCGCAGTGCGCTTCGCTTTCAGAGGGCTCCCTCATTATGCTTTCCCGAGCCATTACTTTAACTTCATCGATAATCCACCGGTCAGCATGTCCCCTGTGATGATGGCGAGCTCATGTGGCGTCTCCTTCATGCCACTCGAGAACCAGTACTGGAGAAGGCTGATGAGACCACCGACGATAAAAGCATAGTAGCTGTCGAACTGCTCTGGCCGCTGCTTCTTCGTGATGAAGGACCATTCATTGAGGCATTTTTCGCGTACAAGCTCCTTCAGGCAGTTCAGAAAACGAATGTCTCCGTTTTCACCGATCAGGATACGGATAAAATCCCCATTTTTCATACAGAGCGTATAGACACTTTCAAAGAAGCGTGTGGCATCGTCTGAAACGCTCTTTTCATCAAATTCATCCAGTGTTTCTTTAAATGCGGCGAGGATATCATCCTCTGTTTTTTCCAGAAGATCAAAGACATCCTTATAGTGAAGATAGAAGGTGCCACGATTGACATCCGCAAGGTCCGTGAGCTCACGGACCGAAATGTCCTTCACCTGCTTCACCTGCATCAGCTCCGCAAGGGCGGCCTTCAGTGCTGCCCGTGTTTTTCGAATACGACGATCGGTCGTATCCGTTTCCTTTACAGAAGTTCCCATAGCTTATCCCCTCCAAAGGGCAGCGTCTGCCCTTTATACACAGAAAATGTGGTTTTATGTACGGAATAGACATTATATACAAAACTGTCTATTATCAAACTACGCGATTAAAATTGACCATTGATAATTTCAACGCTTGTCTTTATAATGGACAGTACCACAGAAATGGACATGTGTCAATAAATGATATATAAGTTTAGTATAGAACCTGTATTAATTAACACACAATATGTCGATGATTCCGTGGTGAGACATACAAGGACTTGCCTTTTCGACCAAAGCATAAAGGATAGAGAGAGGTGCAGAGACGTTTCTGCGTTTTACAGCAGTGAACGTAGGACACCGATTGAAGTCTCAGAAAAAAGGCAGCGCGGGAGAGAGCATTATGAGCTTATTCAAGAAGAAATCACAGGATACGGTGAAGGAAGCATCGGTACAGCAGGCACGCGATGAAATCCACCTTCCAGAGGATGAAGCCATCGAAGCCCACAAGCAGAAAAAGGAAGCGAGAAAAGCACACAGGCAGGCACATAAGCATGGAAACCTGGCGGACTTTATCGTGGACCATAACAAGGGGATTCGAAATATCATCCTGCTGCTGGTGGTTTTCTTCGGACTCTGCTATCCGCTTGTTTCCATCAACTACGATCTCACGAAGTACCTGCCAAATGATGTGGATTCGAAGATTGCCATCAATAAGATGCGCGATGTGTTCGGTTATCCAGGTACAGGACGTCTCATGCTGAAGGATGTTACGCTGTATGAGGCGAAGCAGTACAAGAACGAAATCGAGAAAATCGATGGGGTCGACCAGGTCATCTGGTGTGATCTGACGACGCAGGTCTATGGTTCCTCCGAATTCATCAATTACGATGACATCAAGGACTACTATAAGGACAACAACGCCGTCATGGACATCACCTTCTCGGAGGGCGATACCTCGAAGCGAACGCATAAGGCCATTCAGGAAATCGATGATCTCATCGGGGACCATGGATACCTCGTCGGCATGTCACCGACGAATAAGTTCATCGAGGAAAACGTAAAGAAGGAAATGCAGGAGGTCATGGTCATCGTTGTGATCCTGATTTTCATTATCCTGCTCTTTACGACCACCTCCTGGTTCGAACCAGTGCTGTTCCTGACCGTCATCGGCTGTGCCATCGTCCTTAATAAAGGAACGAATATCTTCCTCGGAGAGATCTCATATATCACGAATAACATTTCCGATATCCTGCAGCTCGCCACCTCGATGGACTACTCAGTGTTCCTCCTGCATGCCTATGAGCGGCAGCGGGAGCAGGGACTGGATAAGGTTGGCGCACTGAAGAAGGGACTGATGAGTACCATCACCACGATTCTGGCATCGTCCATGACAACCTTCTTCGGCTTTATCGTGCTGATCTTCATGCGCTTCAGCATTGGCTGGGACATGGGCATCTCCATGGCGAAGGGCATCATCTGTTCCCTTCTGATGGTGATCTTCCTGATGCCATCGCTGCTCCTCAGCTGGTCGGATCGCATTGACCGCATGCGGCATAAGCCATTCCTGCCGAAGTTCCAGCGCTTCAGTGCTGTGGTCAATAAAATCAGCCCGCTGGTACTGGTGCTGGCCCTCGTCATTGCCGGTCCGATCTACATTGCGCAGGGCATGAATAAATTTATGTACGGCCCAGATGCCACGGGTGCCGGACCTGGAACCTCCATGTATGAGGCATCCGCGGCCATCGATGAGGAGTTCGGACGCTCGAACCTGCTGGTTGCCATCTTCCCAGATACGGATCGACTGAAAGAAAAGGAGCTTTGTGATAAGCTCGAGGATCTTCCGTATGTAAAGAACGTGATGGGCATCGAATCCTATCTGCCAGAGGGACTGCCGGAAAACTTCCTGCCATCCTCTGTGACGGAGCTTTTCCATAAGGACGGCTACGCGCGACTTCTCATCTATATAAGAACGAAGCCGGAATCGACCACCGCCTTTAAGTATTCGGATGAGGTTTCGGATATCATCAAGAGCTACTATCCAGGCGAAGCCTTCATTACCGGTAATACACCGACGACACAGGACATGGAGGCCGTCCTGATTCCGGACTACAATCTCGTCAATGGCCTTGCGATGCTCAGTATCTTCGTGATCGTGGCGATCTCGTTCCATTCGATCATCATGCCGCTGATTGCGATGATCCCGATCATGATGGCCATCTACGTGAACATGGCCTTCCCGTATTTCACGGGCAAGGAGCTCATCTTCATCGCGTACGCCGTCGTCTCCTGCGTACAGCTCGGATCGACCATCGACTATGCGATTTCGTCGACCGAGAATTACCTGCAGGTACGTGCCGTCGAGCCGGATAAACGGAAGGCCGCCATCCGCGCAACGCAGCTGAGCTTCCCGTCCATCCTGACCTCGGGCCTCATCCTCGTGGTCTGCGGCTATGCCATCAGTATCATGTCCTCGATTCCGGCGATCAGCCAGGTCGGACATCTCGTCGGCCGAGGCGCCATCTTCTCCGTGATTTTCGTCACGGCCCTGATGCCATGCCTCCTGCAGCTTGCCGATCGCTTCATTACCGTTCCGGCGGCAACGAAGCGCGCACGCCGAAGAGCTGCGATCAATGAAGCTGTTCTGAATCTCCGTGAGCGCCGTCGGGCACGTCATCAGCGTGTGAAGGAGCTCCTGCGTGGACATACAAAAGCGAAAAGTGAAGTGGAGGAGTGAAGACCATGAAAAAGCATTCAGTCCAGAAAATAATGAAAAAAACGGCAGCCTATACCGTGCTGGCCAGCTGCCTGACAACGAATATTCTGGTCGCCCCGATGACGGCGTATGCCGGCGCAGCGACCGCTGATGTCGATGAGACCATGTACCTGAACCTCGACTACTATGGCAATGTCAGCGACGCGAATGTCGTGAAGGGCATTGACTTTAACGGCACCAGCAGCTATACGGATTTCGGCGACTACCTGAAGATCACGAACATGACCGATGAGCAGAAGCCGGAGATCAAGAACGGCTCCGTCACCTTCGAGAAAAACAAGAACGGAAAGTTCTTCTTCCAGGGCGAGCTGAAGCCAGACAGCGTCAAGGCACCGTGGACCTTCGACATCACCTATAAGTTAAACGGTGTCGTTACCGATGCGGACAAGATTGCCGGGGCATCCGGCCTCGTGGAGATGGACATTGACTGCACACCGAATAAGAGCGTCTCGAAGTACATGCAGGACAACATGATGCTCTTCGTAGCAATTCCAGTCGATATTCAGAAGTGCTACTCGGTCGATGCGCCAGAAAGCCAGACCATGACCCTCGGCCAGTATACCGGCGTTGTGTTCACGGCACTTCCAGGCCAGGAGGGACACTTCCAGGTACGTCTCGGTACCGACAAGTTCGAGTCGATCGGCGTCATCTTCGCGATGACCCCGGGTACCGTGGGTGCGCTCAATAAGATCAAGGACATCAAAGACATCAAGGATGATTTCCGCGATGACACGAACGCGATGCTCGATGATTTCGACGATATGCTCGACGATGTCACGAACGTCAGCGCACAGCTGAAGATCACGAATAAGATTCTCGAAGAGCTTCAGTCCGGCAAGAATAAGATCCACAGCAACGCCCAGGTCATCTTCGATGGCAATGATGTCGCCATCCAGGATCTTCGCGACCTGAATGGCACCCTCGAGCCACTGAATGAGGATCTCAAGACCTCGCAGTGGATGGTCTATGACATCAACCAGAACCTGAATACCCTCGATTCTGACCTCATGGACTCCAGCTCGAAGCTGAAGAGCCTCAACACGAAGCTGAAGCGCCTCGGCAGCTCCATGAGCGGCACCAGCATTGACAACCTGCAGATTCAGGATATGTCGAGTGAAATTAAGGGTGTGACCAAGAGTCTTGGAAGTGTGAATGAGGACATTAAGAATCTAACGGATTCTAAAAACAGAGACGATTTCAAGGCCAGCGCCTCGGAAACCGTGACGAATGCCGCGCTCAGCCATGTGAAGAACCACACGGAGGGTGTGGATCCAGAGCAGGCGAGCACAGCTGGAGAGGTTGTAAAGAAAATTCAGAAGGCTGCAAAGACGGCACAGACGGACCCAACCAGCCAAGATGAGTATGTACAGGATATTATAGCGGCATGTACCGATGCTGTAGGCCAGGCATTTAATACCGCGCAGAATGAAGCTGCCTCAGCTCCAGATGCAACGCTTGGTGGACAGGTGATTCAGGCCCTGGCAGCCGCAGGCGCCATCGATCCAAGTACGCTCGATGAACAGACGAAGGGAACGATCATAGTACTGGCGACCGCTCTTCAGAACATGGGCATCACGGATCAGAAGACGATTGTGGAAGGCACAGGTGCTGCACTTAAGGTCGTTGCAGGAGGAAAGCCTGCGATGGCGCAGGCCCTTGCACCAACCTTGTCTGCTTCACCAAAGGGACAGGAAGCCAAGGAAGAGGCAGTTCAGGATTTCCTGGCTCAGAAGACGGCGGAAGCGCTTGGCGATACGACAGGAGAAACGACGAAGAGATATCTCGATCATGTTTCTGACCTTTCCAAGCTTGAGGAGGATGCTTCAAATCTCCAGAATACGGCGGTTGGAAAGAATGCTTCTCAGCTTGCCGATGACGTGAACGGACTGACGGGTGTGATTGAGGATATCCTTAAGTCCACAGATACGCTTGTCGACAGTGATGCCGCGGAAAATCTTGTTGACTACATTAACAGTGTGACCAGTGACCTCAATGACATCATGGATGATGGCGGTGCGGTGGCCTTCGATACGGCGAAGACCCTCAACACCGTGCGTAGTGTGATCAGCGATATCGATGAGCTGATTGGCATCATGAATGCCTACTACGATGATGTACAGAAGACCCTTGAGGATTCCGAGAATGTACTGACGCAGATTCAGAAGACCTCGGGCGATGCCGCGACCGCGCTTCAGAACCTGAACTCAACGCTTCGCTCTGCAGAGCCAGATCTGTCCGCAGCAGCCGATGATTCCTTCACGGTGGGCCACATGGCGATCGACAACACGAACCAGATCGTCGATGATACGAAGAACTTCAAGTCCACGGGACGGAACCTTCGCGATACGATCAATAACAAGCTTGATGAGGAGGAAGCCGACAATAACTTCCTGAACATGGATCCAGAGGCCACGAAGGTTTCTCTTACGAGTGATGAGAACCAGGAGCCGACCTCCATTGCCATCATCTGCCGCTCCGATGAAATTACGGTGGATGACGATTCGACCGAGACCCTCGACGCCGAAGTGGCGGATGCCTCCACGACCCTGCTTGGCAGAATCAAGGCTGTTTTCGTAAAGATCTGGGATACGATTCGTTCCCTGCTCGGCATGAAGGACTAAGGTTCCCTTCCGACAGTGGGCCGATGGAAGCATTGGCCCACAAAGGAGAGCAGGAAGATCAGGTGTGCGGGCGCGAAGCGCGCGGAAAGGAAGCACAATGAAGAAACTACAGAAAACACTGATGATCACCGGCACCCTGGCATCGCTTCTATCGATGCCGGCCTATGCCATGGTGAAGTCCATCGAGATCAATGCGGACACCGATTCGATTCCGAGCTACCAGGCAGGTACGGCCTTTTTCCCGGAGTATGAGGTATCCGATGACGATGCGGATGGCCTGACGATTGCCTTTTCGCCAGAACCGAAGTCGGCGATGGGCAGCAGCAATCCGACCGTTCCGGCGACCGTGAAGTTCACGATTCAGAGTGACAGCGAGGACCTCGACGAGGATCTGAAGATCATTGGCACCGGCATTCGCAGTACCTATGTGGATACGGTCTCCGTCGATAATACCGAGGCGACCGGCCGTCTCCTCGTGTATCCGTTCTATGAACTGATCGCGCCGACCGTGACCATCAGTGGCAATCAGGCGCAGTGGGCTGAGGTGCCATACGCTGGGAAGTATGAGATCGTGACGACCTATGTCAATAAGAGCGGCAACGAGACGACCTCGCACCACACGACGAAGAACTGCTACTATAACATTGCCTCGGCGGTGGCCAATGCCTACAACGGGCAGGTGGGTGTTGCCGTACGTGCACTCCCAACAAATGATGAGGGCTATCAGACCCTGACGCTTGCGAATGGCGGCATTGTGAATGGCATCGCGAAGTGGGATGCCCTGACCGAATTCGCCAATCAGTATGAGGTGAAGATCAGCTATACGCTGAATAATGGCCAGAAGAAGACGACCCGTTCTACGACGAGCGAGACACAGAAGGACGTCAGCGCGTATGTGAACTCGGCGGCAAACAACTCACTGGTGGTGACCGTGCGGGCAATGCCGAAGCAGTCCGACGCCGCGTACTATAACATCGCGACCTCGGACTGGGGCCGTGCAGGCAGCTATCAGGCCGATACCTCGGACTATGAGATCGATGATAAGTGGTCCTTCTTAAGCAATTATCAGGCGACCGTCGAAGGCGATTTCGCGACGAAGCTTCGCAGCAGTGGAAGCCGCTTCGGCACCACCGCCTCGACGGGCAGTCAGGACGGCTCCTGGAAGCGGGTCAGCTACCACTGGCAGTACCTTGTGAACGGCGCTCCATTTAACCAGGGCTGGCGTCAGGTGAACGGCAGCTGGTACTACTTCGATGCCGACGGCTACATGCATACCGGCTGGCTCGAGTGGAACGACCACTGGTACTACCTCGAGTCGAAGATCGGCTCCACCTGCGGCACCATGATCACCGGCACGAAGGACATCAACGGCGTGACCTACAGCTTCGCCGCGGATGGCATCTGCCTCAATAAGTGACGTACAGCATATGGAGAAGGGCCTGGAGGGGGGATGGCAGAAGCCACACGGAGTGGTCGCTCCAAAAATCCAAATCGGACCTTATAGAAACACTTGAAGAATTTTTCCTTAGC
>DJEQ01000057.1:5077-7217 GCA_002431355.1 Oribacterium sp. UBA5894 | reverse complement strand
ATCAGGAAAACGCGACGATTGCAGAGGGTCTAGTGTTTCTTAAGGTCCAATTTGTGATTTTGCCGACCACGAAGTACTGGCTTCTGCCATCCCCCTCCAGGGCCCTTCTCAACATGTGTGAATCACAGGTATGAATTTTACGAATGACAAATAGTGCTTAACATTCCTTTGAAACTTCGTTATACTGGTTTTCGACTTTACATAAGGGAGAATAGGCAGTGTAGCCTATAGAAAGCAATGAATAAACAGTGGTTTTCAAAGGGATTACGGGATGGTATTCCGATTGCAGCGGGATACTTTGCAGTGTCGTTCGCACTGGGCATCGCGGCGCGAAATGCGGGGCTCAATGCCTTTCAGGGAACGCTTGCGAGCCTTCTGTGCAACGCCTCCGCAGGTGAGTTTGCGGGCTTTACGGTGATTGCGAGCAATGCCTCCTACCTCACCATGGCAGTGATCACGGCGATTACGAATGCGCGTTATCTTCTGATGTCGGCAGCCCTTTCACAGAAGCTGCCAGAGGACACGAAGCTCGGACATCGACTCCTCGTCGGCTTCTGGATCACCGATGAAATCTTCGGTGCCTCGGCGACGGTCCCTGGAAAGCTGAACCCGTTTTATAACTATGGACTGGCCGTTTGCGCTCTCAGCTTCTGGGCCCTCGGGACCTGCCTCGGTGTCGTGGTCGGCAATATCCTGCCAGCGAATGTGGTGAGTGCGCTTGGTGTACTTCTTTATGGCATGTTCCTCGCGATCATCATGCCGCCGGCACGAAAGGACAAGGTGGTACGTGGACTGGTGGTCCTTTCGATGCTTCTCAGCTTTATCTGCTCCCGCGCACCATGGATTTCCACCCTCAGTGATGGTACGAGAATCATCATTCTGACGGTGCTGATCGCCGGTGCCGGTGCCGTGCTCTTCCCGATTTCCGATGAAGAGGCGAAGGCACAGAGTGAAGGCGTGGATACCAGCACGGCCGATATGAAGGAAGATCTCGATCAGAAGGTAGAAAAGCTGGAAGAAGCGGTCGGAACTGCGTCGCTCCAGGCAGAGACTGGAAAGGAGGCCGCGAAATGATGCATGACAAATATGTGTATATCTTTATTATGTTCTTCGTTTCCTTCCTGATTCGTGTTCTGCCTCTGACCCTCATACGAAAGGAAATCAAGAATCGAACGATTCGCTCGTTTCTCTATTACGTACCGTATGTGACGCTCGCCGTCATGACCTTCCCGGCCATCATGGATGCAACCGCAAATCCACTCGCGGGACTCGCGTCCCTCGTGCTCGGCATGGTCATCGCCTGGTTCGGTGGCGGACTCTTTCCAACCGCCATCGCCTGCAGCGTGACGGTATTCATACTGGAGCTTGTGCTTTAAGATGAAAGCGCCTTGGAATTGACAGGACATGTTGATTCCAAGGCGCTGTTTTGATTATGCGCGTCATCGCACTGCTTTAAACTTTTTCAAGGGAGTTTTTGGTTGAACCAACAACTTTTTCAAACGACTTTTCGGAAAAGCTGAAAAAACCGTGCCCTGCCACTTTTATGAAAAGTGACAGAGCACGGAAGGTGCTGCATGCGAGCATCGTCAGGAATAGCTTATCGCTTCCACTCGTTATAGATGTCCCGCTTTGAGACGCCGCGGTCCTTCGCGACGGCCTTCATGGCGTCCTTTTCGCTGAGGCCCTGGTCGAGGTAGTGCTGCATGTGGTCCGCAAGGGACATTGCATTCCAGTTCGCCTGGGCTTCTTCGACGATGGACTCCGGAGAGCGCCCCTCGATGACGAGGACGTATTCACCGAGCGGGTCCTCCGTCTGGTAGCGGGCAATGGCTCCACCGAGCGTGGTGCGGATGGCTTCCTCATGCTTTTTGGTGAGCTCTCGGCAGAGCGAGATGCGACGATCCGTTCCGAGGACGTCTGCGAGATCCTGAAGTGTGACGCGGAGCTTATGCGGTGCTTCATAGAGGATCATCGTCCGGGTCTCCGTGCGAAGCTCCTCGAGAATGCGCTGCCGCTCCTTTTTATTGGCCTTTTCGGTCGGAAGGAAGGCTTCGAAGGCGAAGCGCCGGGTTGGAAGGCCGGAAATCGTGAGGGCAGTGACGGCTGCGACCGGTCCTGGCAGCGAGGTGACGGTAATTCC
>DJEQ01000057.1:0-4960 GCA_002431355.1 Oribacterium sp. UBA5894 | reverse complement strand
GCGTCGGTGATGATGGCCACATTTTTCCCAGCCAGCATGTCCTGCACGAGGGTGCGGGCCTTATCATACTTATTAAATTCGTGATACGCCGTCATGGACGTTTTAATCTCAAAGTGGTTTAAGAGCTTAATTGAGTTTCGTGTATCCTCCGCGGCGATGACGTCCACGGATTTTAAACAGTTGACGACACGAAAGGTGATATCGTCGAGATTTCCGATCGGTGTCGCACAGATAAAGAGCGTTCCTGCCATGATTTCCTCCATTCGGGTTGCTTCACCTGCGCGATGGCAGCGGCTTGCAACGTTTGGGTCGTTCAAACGATCAAGATGGCTTCACCTGCGCACGGTGGAAGCATTGTCCGTGCAGCGTGGAGAAGCCTCGTTAAAAAACATTGTAATCGAAATGACCGCGCTCGGCTATTCCTTTTCCTGTAATTGTGTCGGAATGATTAAGATTTCCGCACATGGCTTGCAAATACAGGGGGCCTCTGCTATATTACGAATGTTTAAAGAGAGCTCTTCGGGGCTTTATTTTTTACCTGTGATTTCAAGCGAAAACGACGTCCGAGCTGCATGCTGTGGCAGCCGCCTAAGATCGGCGGTGGTGGACGATGATAAAGGAGAAATGAAATGAAGAAATTCATGGCAATGCTTGTTCTGGCAGCAACCCTGTGTGTAACGGTTGCAGGATGTGGGAAGAAGGCCGAGAATACGACAAAGACGGAGGATACGACGAAGGCCGAGACTGCGCCGGATGGTTCTGCAGTGACGACGGCAGCTGCTGAGGAGGAAACGAATCCAGAGAATGGTCTTCCAGCCAATCGTCAGCCGGATCCGACCGCACCAGTTGTGGATACCGTGATGGTGTATGCGATGGTGAATGGCAAGATGTCTCAGGTGATGGATTCGGTCGATGAGCTTACGGAGCAGAGCCTGCTCGACAAGCTGATCGAGCTTGGCACCGTTGGCGAGGGCACAACACTCGTAAGCTTCGAGAAGGTGGACACTGGAGAAACCGAGCTCGCAGGTCCAGGTGCTGCCGAGGGACAGGATACAGTCGCTGTGCAGAATGGTGAGCTTACACTGTCAAACTTCAAGCCGGGTGAGGGCCTCGACGAGGCTACGGCAGAGAAGGCCGTGGCGGATACCTATGCGGCGAACTTCGAGCTGAACCAGGTGAACGTTACACTTCAGTAAAGATGAACTACCAGAAACACCGCAGGGCTCCTGCGGTGTTTTTTATACCTGGAGGAAGCGCTTCATGAGAGGGCAGAGCCTCTCATGAAACGGCGCAGGGTGCGAAAGATCGTGTAAGGCGAGTGGAAGCCATGCTTCTACCCGAAGCATAGATTGCATGGAGGAGAGTGTATGAAGATCAAGCGAGTGGCGGCCACGGTCCTGAGTGTGGTGATGATGTGTGGATGTCTCATGGGTGCGGTACCGATCGAGGTCCAGGCTGCGAGCATTGCCGGACGCGGTGTGACGAAGACAGTCAGTGGCAGCACGGCAACCGCTGGAAGTGCGACAAGCACGACGGTGTCTGGAAACGTTATGAACACAGGCAGCAGCACCGGCACCGTGAGCACGGCAACGAGTACGGGTACAACCAGTGCCGCAACACAGAGCACAGAGCTCCGTGGCGTGTGGTTTTCCTACCTCGACTGGCAGAATATGCCGTCGGATGAGGCGGGCTTCAAGGCCGCTGCCGACCAGGTGATGGAAACCATAAAGCAGAACGGCATGAACGCGATTTTCTGTCACGTGCACAGTCATTCCGATGCCTACTACAGCTCCTCACTTCTTCCGACCTCGAAGTTCCTTGCGGGCAACGGCCGTTTCGATGCACTTCAGTACATGGTTGACAGCGCACATCGCCATGGCCTCCGCTTCCAAGCGTGGTTCAACCCGTATCGCATCACGGGTTATCAGATGAAGTGGTCGGACGTGCCGACAAATTCCATCGTGAAGCAGTGGTATGTGTCTGGTAATCGGAATGTCCTTCTTTTTAACGGCGAGTATTATCTGAATCCGGCGAAGCCGGCCGCGCGCGAGCTGGTGGTGAATTCGATTCGCGAGGTGCTCACAAAGTATGACATCGATGGCGTGCAGTTCGATGACTACTTCTATCCGGATCTCGGCAGCAGCGCAGGCAGCAATTTCGACTATCCGGAGTATCAGGCCTCCGGCTCGACGCTTTCGCTTTCCGACTGGCGGCGTGCCAATGTCTCGGCCCTCATTGCCTCCGTGTACCAGACGGTGCATCAGGTCCGTCCGGCCGCTGTGTTCGGCGTGAGCCCTGTGGCGAATCTGCAGTCCCTGCGAAGTGAAAAGAGCTATTTCGTCGACATTGACACCTGGATGAAGAAGGCAGGCTATGTCGACTATGTGCTTCCGCAGATCTATTTCGATTTCGAGCAGAAGACCGGGAGCGGCGCGGCGTCGGACATGGCCTATGCGACCTGCCTCCAGAGCTGGCTTCAGCTTCGCCAGAAGATGGGGAGTCAGGTGAAGCTCTATATCGGTCTCGCCCTCTATAAGTGCGGCACGAAGTCCTGGGATGGCAATGCGACGCCCGAGTGGATGCGTCGGAGCGATATCCTTCTCCGGGAGGTGCAGCTTGCACGGCAGAGCGGACAGGTCACGGGCTTCGGCATTTATGCTTATCAGAATTTCGATGATGCAGCAGCGCAGAAAGAGCTTGCAAACCTTCGCACCGCGTTTCAGTGAGGCCGTGCGCACTGCGAAGGAGACGGGGAGCGATCCTATGAGGGCGTCCTTCGAACGAAGGCATACAGCATAAAGGAAGCCGCGATGCTTCCATGAGGAATGATACGTGCAGCATAAAGTAGAAAACGTACATCTGGATCGAAACGAGGCGGTGGGTGCTTCTTCCAGCATGAGCTGGGAGGAGTTCACCCGCCGTTTTTCGGTATCTTTAAATCCACAGCAGGAGAGCGCGGTGCAGTCCGTCGAGGGTCCGGTGCTGCTTCTTGCGGTGCCGGGCTCCGGCAAGACAACGGTGCTCGTGACGCGGCTTGGGTATATGATTTATGCGCGAGGCATTGCGCCAGAACGCATCCTCACAGTGACCTATACCGTGGCGGCAACGAAGGATATGGCGGCCCGCTTCGCGCGCCAGTTCGGCCAGGAGATGGCGAATCGGCTCGCCTTCCGCACCATCAATGGCATCTGCGCCCGTGTGATTCAGTACTGCAGCTGGAAAACTGGGCGCACGGCGTTTTCCCTTCTGACCGATGAAAAGCGTATTGCGGCGATGCTTTCCGGGATTTATCAGCACATCGAGCATGGCTTTCCGACGGAGAGCGATCTTCAGAATGTGCGGACGCTGATTACCTTCATTAAAAACCGCATGCTCTCGGAGGCGGAGATTCAGGCGATGGAGAAGGACGCGGAGGTCCATCTTCTCGCCATCTATAAGGCGTACAATGCAGCGCTTCGGGAGCAGCAGCTCATGGATTACGATGACCAGATGGTCTATGCCTATACCATGCTGCGGCGTTTTCCGTGGCTGCTCGAGCATTTTCAGCAGCAGTATCCGTACATCTGCGTGGACGAGGCGCAGGACACCTCGAAGATTCAGCATGCCATCATTGCCCTGCTCGCAGCGCGGACGGAAAATCTTTTCATGGTTGGTGATGAGGATCAGAGCATCTATGGCTTTCGGGCGGCCTATCCGGAGGCACTGCTGTCCTTCGAGACGCAGCATCCGGGGGCGAAGGTCCTGTTAATGGAAGAAAATTTCCGTTCGGACGCGCACATCGTCGAAGCGGCGGATCGCTTCATTCAGAAAAACACCCTGCGTCATGAGAAGCATATGAAGGCGACACGACCGAAGGCGCATGTGATTCGGGAGATCCCGCTGGGAAGTCGGAAGGCACAGTACAGCTATCTTCTCAAGGTGGCGGAGGACTGTACAAGGGCCTATGAGACGAGGACCGATACTTCTGCGGAATCGGATGAGCGAAAGGCCTGCATGTCAGCCGGGGCCTCGCTCTCGACGGATGTGACGGCGGTTCTCTACCGGGATCACGAGTGTGCACTGCCCCTGATCGATCTCCTCGAACGAAACGGCGTGCCGTATCGGATGCGGAACGCCGACATTGGCTTCTTCACAAATCGGGTCGTGCTGGACATTCTGAACATTATTCGACTCGCAGAAAATCCACTGAACAGTGAGCTTTTTCTGCAGCTGTACTATAAGCTCGGCACCTATCTGAAGAAGCAGGAGGCGCAGAGCATCGCGGAGATCAGCCAGATGGAGGGACTTTCCGTATGGGAGGTGGCCCTGCAGCATGGCGGGCTCAATGCCTACACGAAGACGAAGATCCGTGCGCTTCAGACGCATATGCGGAATCTGCTTCAGGAGCCGGCCGGGCGTGCGATTCATCGTATCGTGGAGTACATGGGGTATCGGGAATATCTTGAGCGGAGCGAGCTGAAGGATACGAAGCTCGAGATTCTGCGGATGCTCGCGCTGCAGGAGGAAAGTCCGGTGCGCCTTGTGGAGCGCCTCGAGGAGCTTCGACATATTCTGAAGGAAAAGCCACAGGATCCAGACTGTCCGTTTGTTCTTTCTACGATTCATGCAAGTAAGGGACTCGAGTATGACCGTGTGTTTTTACTGGATGTCCTCGACGGGGTTCTTCCGGCACAGCTCCCGAAGGACCTGAAAAAGGCGGATCGTGAAGAGCTTGAAGCCTATGAGGAGGAGCGTCGCCTGTTCTACGTCGGGATCACCCGCGCGAAAAATGAGCTCTACGTATTTACGGAGAAAAACGAGCCCTCCGCTTTTTGCGACGAGCTCTTTCAACGAAAGAAGAAAACAGGCGGAGCAGTGGGGAGCTGGAACGCGCGTGGGTCGAGCTGTGGAAGTACCGCAGGCGGATGGAGCGAGATCGGGGTGAGAGGTGGAGGCCGTGGAAATACCATGGGCGGCTGGA
>DJEQ01000063.1:35591-40302 GCA_002431355.1 Oribacterium sp. UBA5894 | reverse complement strand
CTTAAGGTCCGATTTGTGATTTTTCCGGTCTCGGAGTACTGTGTTTTGAATGATTACCCCCGGCGGGGTCTCTACCATGCCGCATTGGCATCGCCACTGCTACCCCAGCAGGTAGTAAAGGAGCGCAAAGATCACGACGACTGCGATGACCGTCAGTGCTACCTTGATCCAGCTGATCGGGGTCCTGCCGGAAACCTTTCCGGTCTGCCCATTCACCATGAAGTGGTAGACCTTGTCCTGATAGCGGAAAGACGACATCCACACCGGAAGGAGCAGGTACTTGTAGGTCACATCGTGATAGCTCGGATTCATCGAAAGAACGCGGACGCTGTCCGAGGTGTGTCGGGCGCGAATGTCGGATTCGGCGAGAGACTCCATTTCCCCTTCCATCGTCTGCTGTGCCTTCGGCCAGGCGTCTGCTAGCTTCAGCGTATAGCGTTCCGCCATAAAGCCTGCAAGATACTGCGGCTTATACGGCTTCACTTCATCTGTACGAAACGGCTCCACCGCTTGAAGAAGGGATGCATCCTCGCGGTTGGAACCGGACACCAGGACATCATCGAAAAAATGCTGCACCTGTCCGCTGCAGCGATGCCAGTCGGTACGGATCTCTGTCTTTCCCCCGCTGAGATGAACCGTTCGATTCACGCCATATTCTCCCAGGTAGCTTCCGCTTGCCTTCGCATCAAAGGTCCAGTAGGGAACATAGACGCCACGGAATTTCTCGGGTGATGCGCTCTCCTTTGCAAGCTTCGGGCAGAAGAAGCGATGCCGTATCCAGCTTTTAAAAAGCTCTGCGGCATGCTGGTTATCCACTGAAAAGGTCACCACGCCACCCGGTGCCATGATTTTTTCTTTCACATTACCGGCCGGCATAACCTGCGTGGATCCACAGTACGGGCAGACATTGGCAATGGCATTTGCATCATACAGTATTTCTGCGCCACAGGAGGGGCAGATGACGGTTTTCGTCGCCGTGCCCCAGTCACTGGCTTCGGTTTCCTCCGCACCTGTGAAGCGATGCTCGGTGGCAATAAAACGGCCATCCCTGTCGAGTGTTCCACTCGCGCGTGCCTCTGCCGTGCTTTCAATGGCTTCTGTATAATCACAGTAGGGGCACTTGAGCCCTCCACTTACCGGATCATATTCGAGTATGCCGCCACACTGCGGACACTTCCGATCCGTTTCCTCCATGGTTTTCGTAATCATGGCCGTGGTGCTCCACAGTTCGAGCAGAAGTTACCATGGTTCTCCTGCTGGCCACACTGCGGGCAGGTCCAGCTCGCTGGCTGCGGTCTTCGGCTTCCGCAGTTTGAGCAGAAATTGCCCGTATTTACGGTGCCGCAGCTGCAGGTCCAGCTTCCATTCTGTACGGCCGGCTGAACCTTCGGAGCGGCCGGTGCCGCCGACTGCTGTGCGCCCATCGCATAGAGCTGCTGCGCATTGAGACCACCGGTGGTGCCAGCCATGTTCATACCGGCAAACGCCATCATTGGCCCCGTCGACGTATTTTTCGCCGCATCCTTCATGGCCTGCGCCTGTGCTGCCGCAAGAGTAGCTGCGGCCAGGGTCGGATCCTTCAAGGTGGCATTCATCTGAAGCTGCTTGATGCGTTCCGCATCCTCGTCTGAAATCGTGGCAGAGCTCAGTCCGAAGGCGGCGATCTCAATGCCATAGTTCTGTCCCCAGGTGCGGCTTAATTCTGTGTCCAGGCACTTCGCAATGTCATCCGCATGCGCTGGAAGCTGGGAATAGCGTACGCCCTGTGCCGAAATGGCTGCGAAAGCCGGCTGGAGTGCCGTCAGAAGCTCACTCTTCAGCTGACTGTCCAGACGATCCTTTCGGAACTCGTCGCTCACATTGCCACACAGCTTCTTATAGAAAAGAATCGGATCCGCCAGACGATATGCGTACTCGCCATGGCAGCGGATCGCAACATCCGTATCGAGCCCGATATTCTGATCGACAATGCGGAATGGAATCGGATTCTGCGTGCCATACTTATTGCCAATGATGTCCTTCGTATTAAAGAAATAGATGCGCTGATCGGTCGCGGTATCTCCACCGAAGCCCACACGCTTCTTCCAGGTGTTAAAGGAGTCTACAATGCCCTTCTTGAGCCCGCCGTAGAAAATCGTCGGCTCCGTGGAGGAATCAAAGAGAAACTTGCCCGGCTCTGCGCAGACCTCTACAATGGCACCATTGTCCACAATGATCATGCACTGTCCCTCATTGACGGCAATAATGGCACCGTTTGAAATAAGATTATCCGATTTTTTAGTATTAAACGCTCTCCGTGCCTGCCGTGCTTCACCCTTCTTCATGAGCACATCTTCTGGTAATGCATCGCAGTAAAAATATTCACGCCACTGATCCGCCAGCACCGATTCCGCAGCACCTGCACCCACCTGTAAAAGTCCCATCGTTTTCTCTCCTTTTCGATCTGCATCTCCGGCAGCAATCACACTGCTGTGTGCCTGCCAGAGATGCGCGTGTCCTCGTCCGAAGCATTCCATGGTCTGGAAAACGCACCGGTCATCCGGCGCTGCTTGAACGATTTCCTGCCTGTATGATGGCTTTATTATAGACGAGAACCAGTCCCCACTCAATCGTTATATCCCCGAAATGCTTGCATCTGGTATGTCCTCGCGGTATCATAGCTATAATTTTTATTTGTAGCAAAAAAGGAGGAACGTGATGCAAAAGCTAAGCTTACGACAGACCCTGACGATCGGGTTCATGCTTTTTTCGATGTTCTTTGGTGCCGGAAATCTGATTTTCCCGCCGCTTCTCGGTGCCCAGGCCGGCACGCATACCCTGGTTGCAATGATGGGTCTCATGCTGACCGCCGTGTGTTTCCCTATTCTCGCCGTCGTCGCCGTCGCAAAGCACGACAATCTCGTAAAGCTCGGTTCAATGCTGCATCCATCCTTCGGAACGGTTTTTACCGAGCTCATCTGTTTGATGATTGGTCCATTTGTCGCCATTCCACGTACCTGCAGCACCTCCTTTGAGATGGCGGTTGCCCAGTTCATTTCTCTTCCGGATGGCACCGAGCTCTTTCTGATCCGTTTACTTTATTCGTTTCTTTTCTTTGCAGCGACGACCTTCGTCGCACTGCATCCGAATAAGCTGAAGGATATTCTGGGGCGAATCATGACGCCGATTCTTGTCGTGCTGATTGTCATTACCTTCGTCGCTGCATTCCTGAAGCTGCCGGTGAAGCTCGCACCGGCGGCGACCACCGGCTATGAGACGCATCCCCTGCTGACCGGCTTTCTGACTGGCTACCAGACCATGGACATTCTCGCTGCACTCAATTTCGGTCTCGTCATCGCGGTCAATATTGAGGACTTCGGCGTCCACGATCACCTGGCCATCGCGAAGGAAACGATGAAGGCGGGTGTCATTGCCGGTGTGATGCTCGGTCTTGTGTACCTCGCCACCTCCTACATCGGTGCCGTATGCAGCGGCGTGCCAGGGCTTCTGACCGAAAGCGAGACAGGGGCCGGTATCCTCGCGTATGCGATCGAGCAGTGCTTCGGTCCTGTCGGACAGATCATTGCCGGTCTCATTTTTTTCATTGCCTGCTTCAATGTCTGCAGCGGTCTTCTTTCAAGCTGCTCGGAGTACTTTCATAAGCTTCAGCCGAAGGTCTCCTATAAGGCCTGGCTTTTCGGCTTTGCGATATTCAGCTTCGTGATTTCGAGCGCGGGGCTCTACCGCATTTTAAGCTTCTCCTTCCCGATTCTGAAGGTGCTCTGCCCGATTGCCATCGGTGTTATCCTCTTCGGTCTCGTGAAGAAGCGGCAGGACGGCTAACGGGATGCTGTGCCCCACGTCTTCCGGTGCCCATACTTGCAAATGTGCGGCCGGGCGGCAGGGGCCTTCTTAGGCAGTTGCTTCCGGTGTTAAAAATCAGAAAAACGGATCCCAAGTGGCACTAGGCCCTCGGCAATCGTCGCGTTTCCCGGATGGAAACGCTCCGTTGCTCGAGGGTGCCAAGGAGAGATACTCCAAGTGCCACTAAGGGATCCGTTTTTGATTTTTATACATCCTCAGCAGTGCCACGAAGGCCCCTGCCGCCCGGCCGCACATCCCCAAGCTCTTACACGATGGCTAAAGGAAGACGTGAGGCACAGCCCGCAATCTTATCGCCACAGGCGAAGGCGCGGAGCACAGCCGTCTGGAAGATTTACGCCGGATAGTGAAGGTGTGCGTCGTCAATCCCGTACAGGGTCTCGTCGAGGTACCGCTTCGCAAGCCAGTTCGCCATGCCGAGATTCTGGTCGAGATAGTTACCACAGTCGCGTGGAGCAGCACCTGGAATCGCTCCATGGAAATCACGGATGAATTCAAACATCCGCGTGATGACGGATACGATGTCGCGCGCCTCCAGATCGCCTGCAAAAATGACATAGCAGCCGGTACGGCAGCCCATTGGTCCGAAGTAGATGGTCTTCTCGGCCCACTCTGGATCGTTCCGGAGGAAGGTGGCCCCAAGGTGCTCAATGGTGTGGAGCTCTGCCGTGTTCATCACTGGTTCCCGATTCGGTCTCGTCATCCGAAGGTCGAAGGTGGTGAGGGTCTCCGCACCGATCTTATCCTTTCTGGACACGTAAATGCCCGGCTCCAGTTTTTCATGATTGATGGTAAAGCTTGCTATTTTTTCCATTCTGTCTCTCCTGTGAAAATGATTGTGTTATATCCA
>DJEQ01000063.1:21035-35497 GCA_002431355.1 Oribacterium sp. UBA5894 | reverse complement strand
GAGCCTCGCCGTGCTCCGCACGGCCCTCTCATGGATCATACATGAAATCCTGGGATCACCTCTGACCAGTCGCTGATGCCGATGATGGATTTCGCAAATTCGGAAACCATCAGCGAGCGGGTCGGGTCATCGATGTACTTAAAGACCTCGCGCGCCGGCTTGGCAGCCAGGGACGATCCATCCGCGCCGATGGAGGAAAGTCCGAAATAAAGCCCATCCTTCGTTTCGGCAGCATTGTCCAGCTGACGGGAAAGCATGTATGCGTCAATGTCCGGGTTGTTCTCCACGATGTAGTGCCCATAGGCGACCGCTGCGGCCTGTTCCATACTGGCATCCTGGCTGAGTCCCTTCATGGAGCTGAAGCCCTCCTCCGTCATGAAGATGGCACGCACCTGGCCGCTCTGATCAAGCATATTCTGATTATGCATGTAGTTCGTCAGTACCGAAAGGTTCGCATAGCTCACGACCGGTGTCGTGATGTCCTGGGTCACCTTTCCCGAGGAAAGATCATTCCAGAAGTTTGGATCCGTCAACGGATATGGATATGGATGAATGGCCAGCGACCAGTTCGTCTTGCCTTCCTCCTGGTCCAGTGCTGCAAAGGTATCAAGTACATCCTTTCCAGGATACTTGCCGACCGAACCGGATTCCGGCGGAATCGTCCAGTACTGATCCAGAGAAAACATGACATGGTCGTTCGCTGATACCGTCTTAATAGCGGTATAAAATACGCGGAAGGCACGCTGGAAGATGCGGGTATAATCTGTCACACTGTAATTCCCCACATAGTTCCAGTACTGGTTATTGATCTCATTGCCGATGACCCAGTTCGTGATTTTTCCATGGCCATTGTGTCCATTGTAGCGGTTTGCCAGGAAGGACGCCATCGCCTTCACGAGTCGGAAGCCTTCTTCGGTCTCCACATTGAAGCCATAGTACTGTGCCATATCACTCGTTACTACCTGTGTTCCCGGCCGATACAGTGCTGGCTGCGACGCATCCCAGCCATTCACGATATTGAGCGTGACCGTCACGCCTGCATTCGACAGTCGACTGATTTCCTGGTCGAGCTGCTGAATCAGCGAGGAATTGAAGGAGTAGGTCTGTCCCTCAAAGCTGTACGTCACACCCGTGCCGAAGAGCTGCGCGGTCGTCATGGGAATGAAGGCGTGCTTGATGCCGAGATCGATCGCATCATCGAGAATATTCGGGTTAACGAGCAGGCCCTTCTTGCCACGATTCAGCGCCGGTGACTGATCGGCGGCCACGAGCTCCGGATTTCCGATATAGCAGCGGTTCGACACGATCTGATAGCCCGCGCCCGTTGCGATCGCAACGACAAAGGCATCATAGCTTCGAAAGCTCGTCGGACCATCCTGCAGATCGGCTGTAAAATGCAGGCTTCCATTCCCTACGTCCTGTACCGCAAGGTAATCCGTTCGTCCACTGAGATCCATCTGGTACGGCTTCACGGCGAAAAGATAGAGCTGCTGCCCACTTCCGACCAGAGCACCTGCATTCACCATAATATCGATGGAAGCTGGATTCTGTGCATTGATTTCTGCAGACTGGACAGTCGCATAGTGGGTGCCAATGCTCTGGTCCACGACCGTTGGCGCAGTTCCGACAGCTGTACCTGCCGGGGAGCTCACGCTCGTTCCCGGTGTATTGGCCTGGTACTGAGAAAGGTCCACCCCACTTGCGACTGCGCCTGCAAGCGCATGCATGGAAAAGAAAAGACTCATGGCACTGACCATAAGGAAGGTTGTGGCCGCCTTCTTTCTATATCTCTCGTTCTGTTTCATTGATTGTTTCCTTTCCGCTGAGATTCCGATGCGGTCCGCTCCATGGAATGCTCCCTGGTCGGCCCCTCTTCATCGAATGTAGTATAGCACCCGCCCCTATCAGAACCCATTTCTTTTTTCTTACTATTCGAAACAGAATCAGCACAAAAAGGCGGAGCTCGAAAGAGCTCCGCCTCCTCATCTCTTCGATGATCGATTCTGCTGACGCCTACGACCTCTCCTCGAGCGTCGTCTTTACGTCCTCTTCTTCATTTCCTGCAGTGCTTCCTGCACCCGATCATACTCGGCCTTCATCTGATCGAAGGTGCTGTCATCCACGAGACCGAAGTAAAAATCTTCATAGCGCGTATCTTCCGGATCGAGATACACTCGAATATCATAGCAGCGATTCAGGAAATCATAGGCTGTTCCATCCTGCACACATGCGGTATAGGTATCCTCTGGGAGCATGGTCATGCTCTCTCCCATCCTGGCCAGCTTTTTCTGTACACGGTTGTGGATGCCCATATCCTGTCCCTCCACGAAGGAATTAATATAGAATATGACATCCGTGTTCTCCATCGCGGTCGATTCGAGATGAAAGGCTGCATTGTCACGCACGATATAAGCCGTCTTCGTCTTTCGGGATACTGGATCGTTCACTTTTCCCATAATGTACTCACTGTCGACCACCAGCTTCACAGGACTTTCCAGACTATTCGCAATCGTTCGATTTGCTGCAAACGCACTCATGGCCGCCATGCATGAAAGCATCGCCACCAGTAAAAGAATGCGTATCCATTTTTTCAAAAACATGATATCGAAAGGCTCCCTCTATTCAAAAGCTGTCTATGCCATGCACAGACTCACTTTTTAATATGTGTTTCTTGCATTATAAAAAAAATCCGGCAGGCGTTCAAGACACCTGCCGGAATCGTAAATATATCGTAAAAAATCGTCCTTTAACTTCAGCTGAAGACCTTCACGAAGTTCTTCTTGCCACGCTGTACAACCACGCCATCCTTGAAGTCCTCTGCGGTAAACGACTTCTTCACATCCGTGATCTTCTCACCTGCAACCTGTACGCCACCCTGCTGCACATTCTGACGTGCTTCGGATCTCGACTTCGAAAGTCCGGATGCAAACAGCACCCCACAGATGTCAATGCTGCCATCGCGGTAGTCCTCTGCCTTCAGCGTATACTTCGGCATATGCTCGCTGTCACCGCCACCCATAAAGATGGACTTTGCCGCCGCTTCCGCCTTATCCGCTTCTTCCTTTCCATGCACAAGCTCCGTCAGCGAGTGAGCCAGACGCTCCTTCGCCTTATTGAGGTCTGCGCCCTCCCACTTCGCCATCTCCTCGATTTCCTCGAGTGGGATGAAGGTAAGCAGCTTCAGGCACTTGATGACATCTGCATCGTCGACATTTCTCCAGTACTGATAGAAATCATACGGTGTGGTCTTCTCTGCATCCAGCCATACCGCGCCACCGGCCGTCTTGCCCATCTTCTTGCCTTCCTTGTTGGTAAGAAGCGTAATGGTCAGTGCATAGGCATCCTTTCCTTCCTTCTTTCGGATAAGCTCAGTACCGGCCAGCATATTGGACCACTGGTCATCGCCGCCGAACTCCATATTGCAGCCATAGTCCTTATACAGACGGTAGAAATCATAGCCCTGCATCAGCATGTAGGAGAATTCCAGGAAGGTAAGACCCTGCTCCATACGGTTTGTGTAGCAGCGTGCACGCAGCATGTCATTGACCGAGAAGCATGGACCAATGTCCCGCATAAACTCAAGGAAGTTCAGCTTGCGCAGCCAGTCTGCATTGTTCACCATCTGTGCCTTGCCCGGCCCAAACTCGATAAAACGGCTCATCTGCTTCTTAAAGCACTCACAGTTATGGTCGATCTGCTCGATGGTCATCATCTTTCGCATATCGGAACGGCCGGATGGATCTCCAATCATGCCGGTACCACCACCCACAAGGGCGATCGGTCGGTTTCCCGCCTCCTGCAGACGCTTCATCAGGGTCAAGGCCATAAAATGGCCGACATGCAGAGAATCCGCCGTCGGATCAAAGCCGATATAGAAGGTGGCCTTTCCGTGGTTCACCAGCTCTCGAATCTCATCCTCATCGGTAACCTGTGCAATCAAGCCTCTCGCTACCAGCTCCTCATAAACACCCATTTTCCTTTGCTCCTTCTATATCCTTTTCAAAATCACAAAAGGCGCGCTCCACAGATGTGAAGCGCCCGCCCTTTAAAAACACTCAATGACTGAAGTCCGTCGCTGAAACATAATCATATACCGTGGAGATCAGACGCTTGGTATCCTCCCAGCCGATGCAGGCATCGGTGATGGACTTTCCATAGATATGATCCTCCGGCTTACAGTTTCCCTCTTCAATATAGGATTCTACCATAAGTCCCTTCACGAATGAAGCAAGCTCTGGAGAATACTTTCTCGAATGCATCACTTCCTGTGAAATACGAAGCTGCTCCTTGAACTTCTTCGCGGAGTTGCAGTGGTTGGTATCCACCACCACCGCTGGATACATGAGATCCTTCTTCATATAGAGATCATACAGAAGCTTCAGATCCTCATAATGATAGTTCGGCAGAATCTGACCATGCTTTGACTGAGAGCCACGAAGGATGGCATGTGTATATGGATTACCATCGGACTTCACCTCCCACTCACGGAAAATGAAGTCATGTGCATGCTGTCCTGCATAGATGGAGTTCAGCATGACGCCAAGATCGCCGGAGGTCGGGTTCTTCATACCGGTTGGCACGTCAATGCCGGAGGCCACGAGACGATGCTGCTGGTTCTCTACTGAACGTGCGCCGACCGCAACATAGCTCATAATATCACTGAGGTAACGAAGGTTATCCGGGTAAAGCATTTCGTCCGCCGTACTGAAGCCCGTCTGACGGAGAACCTCCATATGCAGACGGCGAATCGCTGCAATACCGGCAAGCACATTGGCCCCCTTCTCCGGATCCGGCTGATGCAGCATGCCCTTATACCCGGCACCAGTCGTACGTGGCTTGTTGGTATAGATACGCGGTACGATCATGATCTTATCCTGTACCTGATCTGCGATTTCCTTCAGACGGTTACAGTAATCCAGTACTGGATCTGGATGGTCGGCCGAACATGGGCCTATGATTAAGAGGAACTTGTGTGAGTCTCCTCTGAAAATGGCTTTGATTTCCTCGTCGCGCTCTGCCTTTACTTTCGCAAGGTTCTCTGGAAGTGGAATCTGCTCACGAATCTCTGCGCTGCTCGGAAGCTTGGATCTAAATTCGAATCCCATACTACTCTCCTTCTTCTGCGAGGGCTCTCATTTCTGCCCTTCCCGAGGACTGAGCTTCCTGACTCTCGCATCCTTGCGAAACGTATCAAAGGCCACTCAGCCGCATACCCGAAAGTATACGCAAAATGGCCCATAAAATCAAGTAATCGCGGGGCATGGTACGTATTCCTCGCGGCTCTGGAGGATGGAGCCGCGCATCATTTCGGAAAGGTAATGGTGATCTTCGTGCCGTGGTTCAGCTGAGAGCTGATGTCCACCTTTGCGTGGTGAAGCTCGGCAACGTGCTTCACGATGGAAAGCCCAAGGCCGGTGCCGCCAATGGCACGGCTGTGGGACTTGTCCACACGGAAGAAGCGCTCCCACACACGGTTCAGATCCTCCTCCGGGATGCCAATGCCGTCGTCCTGCACGGTGATGGCCTTTCCTTCACAGATGACATAGACATGTCCATCCGGGTGGTTGTACTTGATGGAATTATCGATGAGATTGTAGATCATCTCTTCAATGTTCGTCCGCACACCGGTCACCTCTGCGCTGCCCCCGGTGAGATCGATCGAAACCTGATACTTCTCCGCCTTATCCCGCAGTCGCTGGATAACCATCTCCGACAGGAGATAGAGATTGACTGGCTCCTGCTCGGTCTCAATGCCGGCTTCCAGGCGGCTTAAGTGCATGATGTCATCGATGAGGGCCAGCAGTCGCTGAGACTCATTGTAGATCGTCGTTGAAAACTCCCGGACATGCGCTGCATCCACGACCATGCCATCCTTCATGAGCTCTGCAAAGCCGGAAATGCTCGTGAGCGGTGTTTTCAGCTCGTGCGAGACATTGGCCGAAAATTCTTCTCTTACCTGCTGCGATTGTTTTACTGAATTCACAAATGGTCGAAGCTCCTCATATACCTCTTCATCCGACAGTTCTAGCGTCGGTGTATCCATCTTCTGAATCTTTTCGGCCATGGAGTCAAGCGGTGCGACGATCTGATGCGTAAGCCGCGTGGCCATCTGTGTAGCCAGAAGAAACAGGAGCGCCATGATGGCGAGAATCGCCGGTAAAATCCGGAGGAAAATGCCAATGATGTTGGAGGTCTCCATGCCAAGACGGATGACATACTGTTTATCATTCGTCAGCATGGCCGCATAGTGGGTATTCCGTCCCAGGGTCTTCGAGAGTCGGACGGCCTGTCCGCTTCCCTTCGTCATGGTCTCTTCGATCTCCCTCCGGTCGAGATGCGAATCCATGGTTTCCGTATTTCCCTCTGAATCATACAGCACGACGCCATCCGCTGCATCCACCAGCGTGATTCGAAGATGAATGTTTTTTGACTGCCTAGTATCGCCGAGATAGTCCTCGAGGAAATCCGTCACTCTGCTGCGCCCCTCTTCGGAGACTTCATTGATGCCTGCACATAATGCATCCGTCTGCAGCATGAGATTCTCATCGGTCTGCTTATCATAAAAGCGGAAATACAGCACCTGACTTGCAAGGGTGCTGAGAATCAGTGCAAGAAGTGCCGTAATGCACAGGCTCTTATAAATACGCTGCTTCAATGTTTCCTTCCCTTCAGTCTGCACTCAGGCGATATCCGATGCCACGCACGGTTTTAATATACTGTCCGGCATCGCCCAGCTTCTGTCGCAGTGTCTTTACATGCATATCGATCGTTCGGCTTTCGCCCTCATAGTCATAATTCCAGACATGCCCCATGATCTGATCCCGTGTCAGCACGAGCTCCTGGTTATGCATCATATAGTCAAGGAGCTCAAACTCCTTCAGCGTAAGCTCTGGCTGGAGCACCTGATCCCCGGCCTTCACACGGACACGATGCTTGCTTTCATCCAGGGTAATCTCCCGGAATTCGAGTGCCGGTCGCACCGTTTCCTCTTCCGCTCCGCTGCCACCGCCCCTCTTCGTGCGTCGAAGCAGGGCCTTCACTCGGCTCAGCATCTCCATCACGCCGAACGGCTTCGTCATGTAATCATCTGCACCGAGATCGAGGGCGGAAACCTTGTCTGTTTCTGCCGATTTTGCGGTCAGCATCATGACTGGCAGATCACGGAATTTTGTGCTGCGCCGAAGGCAGCGCAGGACCTCAATGCCATCAATGCCCGGCATCATTACATCCAGAAGCACAAGCTCTGGCTGAAAGTCTTCAATCTGGTTGAGAAAGGACTGCCCATCGCCAAAGCCCTGCGCCTCATAGCCATTGGCCGTCAAGGCATAGGTAATCAGCTTCTGTATACTTTCATCGTCTTCTACAACTGCTATTTTTGTCATGGTCGTTTTCTCCTCTCGATGTATAGTATATAGAAATCTGATTCTGGTGGCTATGAAATACTGCGATTCTCACGGGTAATTTTGATCTCCTCCATGGCCTTTTCATCGTAGGCATACTTCGTGAGCTGCGGCCGTTCACCCGTAATGGAAAACTCCACCCATTCGGCCACATTCGTCGCATGGTCCCCGATCCGTTCGAAATACTTCGCCACCATCAGGAGGTCCAGCAGCACCTCTCCACGATTCGGATACCGGGAAATCAGTCCGACGATTTCTGTCTTGATCTCATCAAACATGTTGTCGACAATGTCGTCCGATGCCTGTACGCTTTTCGCGAGGGCGAGATCCTTCTGAATGAAGGAATCCACGGCGCGTGTCACCATCCGCATCGTGGCACTGGCCATATCCTGAATGCGCGTGGCGGATTCCAGCTTTTCCTGCTTGGTGCCATAGAGATATTCCGCGATATCGGCAATGTCGGAGCACTGATCGCCGATCCGTTCGAGATCAGAAATCATCTTAAGCGCCGAGCTGATATAGCGAAGATCCCGGGCAACCGGCTGCTGCTCCAGCAGGAGACGGAGGCACTCCGATTCGATCAGACGCTCCAGCTTGTCGATTTCGGCATCCGACTCATAAATTTTATTGATCATCTGATGGCTCTTCTCATGCCCATCGGATACGTTTTCATTTGCAATGTCCTGCAGCGTCAGGGCCACCTGCCCGATACAGTTTTCACAGCAGGAGCCCATCTCGATCAGATTCTGCTTCATCTCATCCAGCTGACGATCTAACCTACTACGCATCCTGTTTCTCCTTCCATTCCTATGTTTTTTGCACTGTGCTCCATGGATACACCTGTATTCGCGGAGGTCAATGCTTCCTTCCTGTGTCGCTTCTCTTCGATTTTCTGCTCTCCGGTCCAGAGGGCTTCCTGTATTTTCCGGCTCAGGTAACGCCGAGGCTTTGCAGCCAGACTGAACCAGGCCGCAAATAAATCAAAAACGGTATAGCTTCTCATGTCCTCTTTCCTCCATGAACATCGTTTTTCTGTAACGGCTGTGCCGGGCCTTCCCATGGACGGCCTTCGAATGTCCACTGCCCTCGTACAGCCGGAAGTGCCTTCCTTAACCGAAGCGCCCGGTGATATAATCCTCGGTCCGCTTGTCCTTCGGCATGGAGAAGAGCTTTTCCGTCTCATCCGCCTCCACAAGCTCGCCCAGCAGGAAAAAGGCGGTTTTATCCGAGATACGGGTCGCCTGCTGCATGTTGTGGGTCACAATGACGATCGTGAAATCCTTTTTCAGCTGGAGCGCAAGGTCCTCGATTTTTGCGGTTGAAATCGGATCCAGCGCACTCGTCGGTTCATCCATCAGCAGTACATCCGGCTTCACGGCAAGCGCACGGGCAATGCAGAGACGCTGCTGCTGTCCACCGGAGAGTCCCAGTGCCGATTTTCCCAGACGATCCTTCAGCTCATCCCAGATGGCTGTCTCCCGAAGGGAGGTCTCCACGATCTCATCGAGCTGCTTCTTATTCCGAATGCCATGGGTCCGTGGCCCGTAGGCAACATTGTCATAAATGGACATTGGAAACGGATTCGGCTTCTGAAAGACCATGCCGACACGCTTCCGAAGTATATTGACATCGACGTCCTTCTGGTAAATGTCCTGCCCATCCAGAAGGATCTGTCCGTCGACGCGACAGCCCTCCACGAGATCGTTCATGCGATTCAGGGACTTGAGGAGCGTTGATTTGCCACAGCCGGACGGTCCGATAAAGGCCGTGATCTCATTCGGCGCAATGTTGAGGTTAATGTCATGAAGTGCATGAAAGGCACCATAGTGTAAATTCACATCTTTGATTTGAAACTTGTCCATACGATTTTTCTCTTTCTCCTTACGCCTTCGCTGTCAGCTTTTTCGCGAGCAGCGATGAGAGTGCATTGATGGCCGTAACGACCAGTAGCAGAACGACAGCGGTTGCATACGACTGATTGGTGTACAGGCCCTCGTTGGTCAGCACATACATGTGAATCGCCAGCGTACGACCGGAGCCCATGATGGAATTCGGAATCCCGGCCACGGTACCAGAGGTATAGATGAGTGCTGCTGTTTCACCGACGATTCGTCCGATGGCAAGGATGATGCCTGCGAGTATGCCCGGCACGGCTGCGGGGAGAACGATGGCAAAGATCGTGCGCAGCTTGCCTGCACCCAGCCCCAGAGAGCCCTCGCGAAAGAGGTCCGGAACCGCCTTCAGGGATTCCTCGGTCTGCCGCATGATGAGTGGCAGAATCATAATGGAGATCGTCAGTGCACCACCCAGGATGGAATATCCGAAATGAAGCTGGATGACGAACAGCAGATAGCCGAAAAGTCCATAGATGATGGACGGAATACCGGACAGCGTCTCTGTCGTGAGCCGGATCAGTTCCACAAACTTCGATCCGCGCTTTGCATACTCAACGAGATAAATGGCCGAGCCAACGCCCATGGGGATGGCAATGGCCAGAGAAAGCACCGTCATCACGATGGTATTGATCATGGCCGGCATCAGAGAAACATTTTCCGTATTGTATTCCCAGGCAAAGAGGCTTGGCTTTAAATACGGAATGCCGCGGATCAGAATGTAAATAATGAGAAATAAAAGGGTGCCGACCGTCAAAATCGCTGCCAGCAGGGTCACCGCCCGTAATAGGATACTTTCAACTTTTTGATTCATGATTCATCCCCTCAATACTTTGATTCTGATCGATGCTTAATGTAGCTGAAAATAAGATTGATGCAGAGCAGGAAGATAAACAGCACGACACCCGTGGCAATCAGGGCCTCTCGATGAAGTCCTACGGCATAGCCCATTTCCAGTACGATATTCGCGGTCATGGTTCGTGTTCCCTTGAAAATACTCTGCGGCATGCGCGGCTGATTTCCTGCAATCATGATGACTGCCATCGTTTCACCGATGGCACGCCCTACGCCGAGGACAATGCCGGCGAAAATGCCTGAACGTGCCGCCGGTACCATCACATGGAAAACGGAGCGTTCATGGGTTGCCCCCAGTGCGAGGCTCCCTTCATAATAGCTTTCCGGTACCGCATCGATGGCCGCCTTCGCACAGCTGATGATGGTCGGCAGGATCATGATGCCGAGAAGAATCGAGGCCGTCAGAATGGATTTTCCTTTTCCACCGAACGGCTGCGTCAGTGCGGCGATGATCGGTACGATCACCACGAGACCGAAGAAGCCATAGACTACGGATGGAATCCCGGCCAGCAGCTCCACTGCTGGATAAATGACTTTATAAAGGCGCTTCGAGCAGAACTTCGAAAGATAGACTGCCGTCAGAATGCCAATGGGAACGCCAACCAGAATGGATCCGATCGTGACATACACAGAGCCAACGATCATCGGAAGAATGCCGAAAATATTGTTTTTCGGCTTCCAGACGGTTCCGGTCAGGAACTGCTTCACACCGATCTTCAGGATGGCCGGAATTCCATTGGAGAAGAGGAAATAGCAGATGAGAAGCACGAGAAAAATGCTCATGCTTGCAAGAAACATAAATACATATTTCGCCATGCCCTCTGAAAATGCTGCTGCGCCACTCCCTCGAAGCGGATTTTCACTTTTTACCTGCGTGCTGGTTTTCTCTTTCGCCATGCCCTCTGCATTCAGCTCTTTTCCCAGCACCGACTCGCCGGTCACCTGCATACATAGAGAGGAGCCCGTCACCGGGCCCTCTGTATGTGTTTCATGAATATTGGTCTGTACTGTCATTTCGTTCTCCATACCTTTCCCTTTTTCAGCGAAACACTTCATTGATCCTCTGTTTAAAAGGGCTTACTTAATTTCAGACCAGTCCGTGGTATCGCCTACATAGATGGACTTGACCTCCTCCGAGCTCAGCTCATCGATCGGATTATCATTGTTCACGACGACCGCGATACCGTCCATGGCGATCACCTGGCCCTGTGCACCCTGGGAGGTTTCCTCCTCCTTCAGATCACGGGATGCCATACCGATGTCACAAACACCCTCGATGGCTGAAGTAACACCTGTGGTGGAATCGGACTGCTGTACCTCAACGGTCACATCACTGTTGAGGGCCTTATAGGCCTCGGCCAGCTTCTCCATGACCGGCGTTACAGAACTCGAGCCTGCCACGGTCACCTTACCACTGACACCAGAAGCGGTGTAGGCACCCTGGTTGCCCTGTGAGATGTAGCCATTGTCCTCTACCACCTTCTGTCCCTCCTCGGAGAAAATGAAGTTGATGAAGTCCTGCGCAACGTCGGACACCTTTCCAGTGGTCACGATGTTAAACGGACGAGCGATCTTGTAGCTGCCATCCTTGATATCGTCAACCGTGGCTGCTGCGCCATCAATCTTTACCGCCTTGACAGTATCATTGAGAGAGCCCAGAGAAATGTAGCCGATGGCCTGCTTGTCGCCCGCAACGGAGGTGATCATAACCTCGGTCGAGTTGGTGATCTCTGCGTCATCGGTGGTATTGTCCACCTTCTCACCCGATGCATCCTTCTCCTCCACACCGAAGAGCTCAATGAAGGCACCGCGGGTACCCGAGCCATCCTCACGAGAGATGACATCGATCGCGCCCTCCATGGAGCCGCCCTCCGTCTGATCCTCTGCGGCAGCCGTCGTATCGGCATCTGCAGCACCTGCTTCTGTCGCCTCGCTTGCGGCAGCCGTCGTTGCCACTGCTGTCGTCGCCTCCGGCGTACTGGAACCACATGCTGTTACCATGGATGCTACCAGCGCACCAGCTAATAAAGTACAAATGGACTTCTTCATCATTCGATCCTCCCAGATTTTCTTTGCTTTCAGCGTTCGCTACCCGCCCACATATGGCTTCTTTTTTCACTGTTTATACATAGCGACTTACTGTCTGCTTTTTTCTTTTTGCTTTGTTGTTTTCCTTTTGTTTACGCTGTATATCCTAAAGGAGCATTGTAAAGTCCGCCCTCAGGCTTCTGTAAATTTTCTGTAAAAGCGAATGTAAACTTCGCCGGAGGCATGTGCTCGGAGTCATCTTTCGTGGAGCGCATGAAGGCCCGGGCGGCAGAGGCTTTCGTGGCGCTGCTGAGGATGTATAAAAATCAAAAACGGATCCCCTAGTGGCACTTGGAGTATTTCTCCTTGACACCCTCGAGCAACGGAGCATTTCCATCCGGGAAATGCGACGATTGCCGAGGGCCTAGTGCCACTTGGGATCCGTTTTTCTGATTTTTAACACCGGAAGCAACTGCCTGAGAAAGCCTCTGCCGCCCGGGTCTCCATGTCCATTTGTAACAGCCGAAAGGACGAACGCCTACACTCCCTGGAAGATGTGGAAGCCGCCGTCGATTGGAAGAATCGTACCGGTCACGAAGCGGGAGCCACGTGGGTCGACGAGGTAGAGAAGTCCACCCACCAGGTCCTCGATCTGGCCGAACTCTCCCATCGGAGTGCCATCCACGATGTGCTGCGTGCGCGGCGTCGGGGTGCCATCCTCATGGTACTGAAGAGCATGGTTCTGGGTCGTCTGGAAAAAGCCTGGCGCCACTGCATTGACCCGAATACCGCTCTTTGCGAAGTAGATCGCGCACCATTCGGTGAAGCTCGAAACGCCCGCCTTTCCTGCAGAATAGCCTGGAATCCGGGTCAGCGGATGGTAGCTGGACATCGAGGAAATGTTGACAATATTGGCATTCTCCTGCCCCTTCAGTGCTTCTCCGAAGATCTGCGTCGGCAGCATGGTTCCATAGAGATTGAGCTCCAGCTCACGATGAATGCTCTCAAGGTCCATCGTGAAGAAGGTCTCCTCTCCCTCCTTTGCTTCACTGAAGAAATCCTGTGGCACCTGGGCTGCCTTCACTGCGCCACCGGCACAGTTCACAAGGATATTGATATACCCGAAATGTTCAAGAATCTCCGCCTTTGCTGCGCATAAGCTCTCCCGGTCCAGAACATTGGCAGAAACCGCGATGGCCTCGCCGCCCTCTGCCGTGATCTCCTCCACGACCTTCGCGCCGTTTTCCTTGCTTCGTCCAAGCACTGCCACCTTCGCGCCGCACTGCGCCAGCGCACGAGCGTACATCCCGCCAATAAGACCTGTTCCGCCGGTAACGACCGCCACCTGTCCCTTTAAATCAATCTGAAATGGTACCTTCATATCATGTCCTCTCTATCTTAATATGCTGTAATACAGACCTCATCCGCGATCAACCGTGCACTGCATTTGTCGTAAGTTCACCAGTTCCATGCGGAAGTACGTTCATTATGCATGACGCCTTCTACAATGTCGAGCGTTAAATAATTAACCGGTTTACCGCGCGTGTTTTCGCTACTTTTTCAGGATGCCGGACAGAATGAAAGCGGTGCTGCCTCCCTATGCATCCACCGACGCTTCCAGACTTCCTGTAAACGCAAATTGCTCCGCGGACCTGCCTGTTACAGCAGACCCACGGAGCAATTGTTTATAGGGATTATCAAATAAATGGAACTGTCAATGTAAACCGATCGCTGTGTTTATTCCACATCCAGACGATGTACCAGTACGCCACAGACCACGATGCTGACCATCGCTGCAGCGAAGTACTGCAGTCCAAGCGCTACGTTCGGAAGTCCTGCGCTCATCAAAAGCCCGCTCAGAAGTAAGGTCACCGCAGCAATCACGATGGCACCCGCCTCAAAGGTTACCAGAAGCTCTGAAATAAAATCCATAAATGCACTGATTCTTGATGTACCGTTCATAAAGACATCTCCCTTCTCCTACGGTCCTTCAGGATCATCAGAAATCTAAAAAACTGCTGTATAAAAGTCGCTTTAAGTCGTTAAAGGAATACTACTCATTCCCTGTACTTATATTGTAGCGCGATTTTTCCAGCTGTGAAGAGCTTTATAGAACATATAAATTTCTTTTATGATGCAATTTAAATTATTTCTATACTATACGAACAATTGTCTGCAGTGCACGGACATAGCGGCATAAAAGCCGGTGCACAGGCACCAAAAGTCACACGAAGCAGCCGTTGAAAAATCCAAATCGGACCTTGTAGAAGCACTTGGAGAATTTTTC
>DJEQ01000063.1:0-20984 GCA_002431355.1 Oribacterium sp. UBA5894 | reverse complement strand
GCGTTTTCATCAGGAAAACGCGACGATTGCAGAGGGTCTAGTGCTTCTTAAGGTCCGATTTGTGCGACTGATCACGGGGGAGTGCCGCCCGCAGGGTGCGGGGGTCCCCGTGATGCCTAAGTGGCGAACGTATTCAAAACTGTGCCGCAGGCACAGTGTCTGATTTCTCCGGCTGCGTAGTACTGACTTCTGGGGCCTGTACGCCGGCTCTTATTTTATGACATTCAATCCTTATTCCGTTTCCTTGCCGGTCTTCTGGCGAAGAACAAGCATGACCACCAGCAGTACAGCAAAGCCTGCGGCGAGGCCGAGGAGGGCGTGCTTCGTAAGACCTGCGACGATGTAGGCTACCGCCGAGGAAAGAGCCGCCGTCAGCGCATACGGAATCTGCGTGGAGACGTGGTTAATATGCAGGCACTGCGCACCGGCACTGGACATGATGGTCGTATCCGAGATCGGCGAGCAGTGGTCACCGCAGACGGCACCCGCCATGCAGGCCGACATGGAAAGAATCATCATCGTATGGTCAATGCCCTGGAAGCAGGCGACCACGATCGGGATGAGGATGCCGAAGGTTCCCCAGGAGGTACCGGTCGCAAAGCTTAAGCCGATTGCGATCAGGAAAATGATCACCGGAAGGAAGTGAAGGAAATTCTGTGCGGAGCCCTGTACCAGCGCAGCCACGAATTCCTTCGCGCCCAGGCTGTCGGTCATGGCCTTCAGCGACCAGGCAAGGGTCAGAATCAGGATCGCCGGAACCATCTGCTTAAAGCCCTCTGGCAGGCAGTCCATGCACTCGTTGAAGCTCAGAACGTTCCGAATCAGATAAAAGGCAAGGGTGATGACCAGTGCACAGAAGGAGCCAAAGACAAGACCCACGGAGGCATCGGAGCCGGCGAAGGAGTCAATGAAGCTGGTACCACTGAAAAAGCCACCGGTGTAGATCATACCGATAACACAGCAGATCACGAGGGAGAAGATCGGAACCAGCATATCCACGATGTGTCCGCCCTCCCGCTTCTTTTCCGTCTCCGCGTTTTCAAACGGGCGCTCCGACGTCGTATAAAGATCGTGATGAAGAATCGCATTCTGCTCATGTGTATACATTGGCCCAAAGTCAACCTTCAGTGCCACCAGGAGGAGCATCATCGCAATGGTCAGAAGGGCATAATAATTAAATGGGATGGTCTGCAGGAAGAGGCTCATGCCATTCTCACCCTCTACGAAGCCGGAAACGGCAGCTGCCCAGGAGGAAATCGGGGCAATGATGCAGATCGGTGCGGCCGTCGAATCGATGAGGTACGCCAGCTTCGCACGGCTGATCTTATGCTTATCGGTTACCGGACGCATGACCGAGCCGACCGTCAGACAGTTAAAATAATCATCGATGAAGATGAGGCAGCCGAGCGCAATGGTGGCAAGCTGCGCTCCGGCTCTCGTCTTGATATGCTTCGATGCCCAGTCGCCGAAGGCTGCAGATCCGCCACTTCGGTTCATAAGCTGAACCATGGCACCCAGAATGACGAGGAAGCACAGGATGCCGACATTATAGCTGTCGGAAAGCACGGAAATGATGCCATCCACGAAAATGTGATTGATCGTGCCCTCAAAATGATAGCCGGAATACAAAAGTGCACCGGTCAGGATGCCGAAGAAAAGCGAGCTGTACACCTCCTTCGTAATCAGTGCAAGCGCAATCGCAATGACGGGTGGCACCAGCGCCCATGCCGTCTGCTGGACGGTATCTGCAGTGGTGATGAACCCTGCAATAATGATGAATACAATGACGACGGCCATCGCGGTCAGCGAGGCCAGACGGTTACTTCGATGTTCTCGATCTTTAAACTGCATAATTCTCCTTACCGGGTGTACTGCACCCATCTGTTCCCATTTGGGAAGTGCTCTGGTAGACAATCGCTGTTTCGAAGAACCGCTTTCGAACTTTCCCCCTCGAGAGGACATCGCGCCAGGCGATGCTTCCCTGTTCGACAGAAAAGGCAGTGATTCCAGGGAACCACTGCCTCATAATGCATTCTATGAAACAATAGCGCCAACACATTTCTGTGAGAGTCTGCCGTCTCTTAAACGGCAGCCCAACGAAGTGCCTGTGCATCCTTGCACCCGTTTCGGCGTCTCATCCTTTCACTGCCTCTCCTCGACGATACCATCTCCCTGCAGCTACTGATAATCAACGCGCCTCTATTGTCAACCTGTTAAATTTTTCTGTACCGCCAATGCAGATCTGTTCTATGCGCATCGGTGTACCATGCATGCATTATATTCCGTATTGTTATATCCGTCAATCCTCAAATAGCGAAGCCTCCATGGTCATCCACATGGAGTGCAGGGAGCGTTCATCACCGCTTCAGCCCTGCCGGACTCCATCCAGAAGCGCAAACAGCGCGGCCTTTCGTTCAATGAACTTCTCTATATGATCGAGATAATCCGGAATGGATTTTCCATTATCACAGCGCTCCACACGCTTATGGTACGGGTCTCCATCCCTTGATGGAAGCACGGCCTTCGTACTGGTGCCGGCACCGCAGCCAACCACGGTATGCTTTTCCTCCATCATAAGGATATTGTAGAGGCACTCCTTTCCCTCCTCGCAGTAGCCGACGTTTTCCAGATTCCCGGCCATGTTCTTCTGACGGTAGAGGTAATACGGCTTCATATCAAGAAGCTCCGCGGTATACTCTGACGCCAGCATCATGCGCGTAATCTCCGGATAGCGGAAATCCGCACCTGCCATTTCCTGCTGCCGTGTTTCCGCGAGAATTTCATGCTCATCTCCTGCACGATATACGCCAGCCCAGAAATCCCGTTCCAGGGTGAGACGCGCCGCACGCTTTATGGCGAGGCTGTGCACGGTCAGGCTGTCCGGCTTCAGGCGTCCGATCTCGCACAGCGTATGGGTCACCTCCGGAAGCTTCTCCCCTGGCAATCCCAGAATGATGTCCATATTGATGTTATCGAAGCCCACGGCACGCGCAAGCGCATACTTCTCGGCTACCTCCTCTACACGGTGCTTTCGCCCAATGAGATCCAGGGTCTTCTGGCAGAAGGTCTGCGGATTGACCGAGATGCGATCGACGCCTGCCTTCTTCAGAATTTCGAGCTTCTCCCGCGTAATCGAGTCTGGGCGTCCGGCCTCCACCGTGAATTCCACGATGCCCGGCATACCCGTAACCGTATGCCTCCAGGCCGCCTGCCCATTTCCTGCTTCATGTGCATTTTCCGTTCCCAATGCTGTAGCACTTTCACGCAGGATGGAGACATTGGCCGTCCCACAGGTCTCGTGTACAAGATCCATCAGGACCTGAAGCCAATGTGCATCGAGCGCAGTCGGCGTCCCACCGCCAATGTAGATGGTCTGCAGTGGCCGACGAAGTTCTCCACACATGTGCTGCACGGTGAACTGAAGCTCTGTCCGAAGGTTCTCCATATAGTCGCCGAGGCGCTTTTCCCAGACATCGATGGTATTGCTCAGGAAGGAGCAGTACAGGCAGCGCGTCGGGCAGAAAGGAATGCCGATATACAGGCTCCAGCCATCCTGGTAGCTTCGCCCCGTCGCACGCCGGATGCGGTCCAGAATGTGCTGCTCACGCACCGCGATATCCACCATGAGATCCAGCTTTTCGCCGCGAATGCAGTATTCCTTCGTCAGCGTCTGCCGAATCCTCTGAAGATCACGCTCACTTACGTGCTGTTCGGGCAATGCCTCCAGCATCGGACTCACGAGGGAGACCGGACGAATGCCGGTAAGATCTCCCCATGGAAGCTCCTTTCCGGTCATCCCCACCAGCGTTTCATAAAGCTCCGCCTTCAGAAGAGATTTATCCTCCTTGCGCACGCCCGTCAGGGGAAGCTTCTCTGCCTCGATGGTAAAGCTCAGGCGAATATCTGCATCCTCCATGCCCTCCGGCGTGACGGCCGACACCATACGGGCACGATTTTTCGTTGATTTTTTATTGACTGCCGTGATTTCACCCGTGGCCTTCGCCTGCTTCAGGGCATTCTTCTCTTCCTGTGTGGTATTCGAAAGGTGTACGCCCTCCGGGGTACGGATTTCGAACTCCTCCCCTGGATAAAAGGCCTGCACAAGCTCGCGAATATCCTGTTCATAGCTCGTTGCGAGCGAATCTAAGACTAAACGAATCAATCTTCCTACCTCGTTATAAATTTACGCGTCCCAGGAACACGGCCGGATTGTACTTCTGCTCGTTGCCAATGGAGCTCTGCGCCTCATGGCCCGGGAACACGCTGGTCTCGGATGGCAGTACCAGCAGCTTCTCGACGATGCTCTTTACGATCGCCTCCTGTGAGCTGCCCGGAAAATCCGTACGGCCGAAGGACTCCTTAAAAAGCGTATCGCCCGAAAAAAGCACTGGATAGATTCTCGGTGCAGGCTCGCCCTCCTTCTGGAACGACAGCCCGTCTTCAATATAGAAGCAGCAGGAGCCCGGGGTATGCCCCGGCGTTTCCAGCACCTTCCAGGTACGTCCCAGGTACTGCAGCGTATCTCCATCCCGGAAGGTCTCATACTCTCCCGGGTTCAGCGTCACAGAAACGCCGAAATTGGCGCTCAGATTCCGCTTCGGATCTGCAAGGGTCTCTGCCTCATCCTGGCAGGCAAAAATCTTCACCTGAAAGTGGTTTGCCACCTCCTTCGCCGCCATGATGTGGTCGAAGTGTCCATGGGTAAGCAGGATCGCGACCGGCTTCAGATGAAGCTCCTCCTCCACAATTTTAATAATATGCGGTGCATTGGCTGCGGGATCGATGATCACACACTCGCGCGTCTCGTCCTCGTAGCAGAAGTACACGTTCGTCTGCACCACACCCGTCACATATTTTGAAATTTTAAGCATATCGCGCCTCCTTCATCAGCCCTGAGCTCTTTCGATGTCGATGACGCCGCTGATCTTCCGGAGCTTCGCCACGAGCATCGTCAGCTCCTCTTTATTGTGAATGTCGAAGGAGACCGTGATGGTTGCCTTTTCATTCTTTCCGACGCGGGAGGTCAGGGATTTGATGTCAATGTTCGCGTCCGTCAGAACCTTCGAGATATCCACAAGCAGACCCACGCGGTTCGTCGTAAAGATCTCCAGCTCCGTTGCATAGGTTTCCTGAACATTGTCCGACTGCCACTCGGCTTCAATGAGACGGGCCTTCTCATCCTCTGGCAGGTTCATCATATTGATGCAGTCGGTGCGGTGAATGGTAATGCCGCGGCCTCGGGTGACGAAGCCTACGATTTCATCGCCTGGCACCGGAGAGCAGCACTTCGCATAGCGCACGGCCAGATCGTGAATGCCCTTCACGACGATACCGGACTTCGATTTCCGAATAACCTCCGGCTTCTTCGTCATTCCCTCGATGTTGTGCAGAATATCCTCGTCGGAAGTATTCGCCTCATCCGCCTTGTGCTTCAGCTCAAGCAGCTTCGAGATGACCTGCGACTCCTTGAGACCACCGCGACCGACGGACGCAAGCAGCGATTCCCAGTCCGTGTAGCTGTACCGGCGAATCACACCCTCCACAAATTCCGGTTTGGTCAGATCCCCGAGATTACAGCCCTTCGACTTCGCATAGTTTGTCAGAAGGTCCTTGCCACGCTCAATGTTTTCATCCTTCTGCTCGTGCTTGAACCACTGATTGATTTTGTTCTTTGCCTGTGCCGACTTACAGATCTTCAGCCAGTCACGGCTTGGCCCACGGGAATTCTGAGAGGTAATGATGTCAACCCGATCCCCGTTCTTCAGCTGATAGGTCACCGGAACGAGCTTGTCGTTGACCTTTGCACCGACCATCTTGTTGCCGACGGCCGAATGGATCGCATACGCAAAATCAATCGGGCAGGAGCCTGCCGGCAGATTCTTGACATCTCCGGTCGGCGTGAAGCAGTATACATTCTCATTGAAGAGATTCAGGTCGGACTTCACCATGTTCATGAATTCCTTTGAATCCGACTCATCCTTCTGCCACTCCAGGATCTCATGCAGCCAGTTCATCTTCATGTCTTCCTGCTCTGTGGCTTTTTCCTTCGACCCACCGGACTCCTTGTACTTCCAGTGCGCCGCGATACCGAATTCTGCCGTGCGGTGCATCTCGAAGGTACGGATCTGAATCTCGAACGGTACACCGTCTGAGCCAATGACGGTCGTATGCAGAGACTGGTACATGTTCGGCTTCGGCATGGCAATGTAGTCCTTGAAGCGTCCCGGAATCGGCGTATACATCTTATGAATCACGCCCAGCGCCGCATAGCAGTCCCGCACCGTCTCCACAATGATCCGAATGGCGAAGAGATCATAGATCTGGTCAATGGTCTTATTCTGATTGACCATCTTTCGATAGATGGAAAAGAAGTGCTTCACACGCCCGTTGATCTCTGCCTCGATACCGGCTTCCTTAATATGCTTCGAAACCTCTCCGACAATGCTCTTGATGCGTGCCTCTCTGGCCTCCTTCTTCAGGTTGACCTTTGCCGCGAGATCATAGTAAATATCCGGCTCCAGATACTTGAGGGACAGGTCATCCATCTCAATCTTGATCTTACTGATACCGAGACGCTCGGCAAGCGGAGAATAGATCTCGAGGGATTCCCTTGCCTTTTCCTTCTGCTTCTCCGGTGTCTGATACTCCAGGGTCCGAAGATTATGGAGTCGATCCGCCAGCTTGATAATGATGACACGGATGTCCTTTGCCATGGAGACAAACATCTTCCGCAGATTCTCCGCCTGCATCTCTACCTTATCGGTATTTAAGTTCAGCTGGGTCAGCTTGGTGACACCATCGACGAGCAGCGCGACATCCGGATTAAATTCCTTCGCCACTTCCTCGAGGGTCATCCCCGTGTCCTCAACGACATCGTGAAGAAGACCGGCTGCGATGGTTTCCTTATCCATCTGAAGATCTGCCAGAATGATGGCAACGCAAAGAGGGTGAATGATATACGGTTCACCCGATTTCCGCTTCTGGTCCTTATGCTGCTCTTTCGCCACCTGGTATGCCTTCTCAATCATGCGGAGATCGTCCGATGGATGATAGGTCTTGATGGCCTTGATCAGCTCGTCATATAGCTCCTCTGGCGGTGTATTATCCGCAGGTCTTTCCAGTACTACTTCTTCCTCTGTCATCATATCCGTATCCTCATAGCAGGGTCGTCATCGCATGAAGGATTCTCTTCACACCATGCGTTCATCCTTCTTTACAGTCAAAACATAATTTTACTATCTGAATGTATTCTTGTCAAAATGGCATCGCCAGGTCCACACGCAGCTTCGGACAGCAGCGGGAGGTTCTGCTCTGCGGCCGACGACATTCCGCGCCAAAATGCAGAAAAGTGTAAGCAATCTTTATGGATTTTTAACGATTCGGTCATAGCTTGTACATACCTTTCGGTTAAAATGACGATAGTTCAAACGTAATGGAGGTTATTTCATGAATATTTTATTCTTCCTGACACCGAAATGTGATGTCGCATATCTTGAGGAAGATTTCACCTTACGGCAGGCACTCGAAAAGATGGAGTTCCACCGTTACTCAACCATTCCAATTCTCACGAAGGATGGAAAATACTTCGGCACCATGACGGAGGGCGATCTTCTCTGGGAGATCAAAAATAATCTCGACATGGACCTGAAAAACACAGAAAAAATCCGCGTATCTGAGATTCCCATGAAAAATCATTATGAGCCGGTAAAGATCGATGCGACGATGGAGGATATCATGAAACGGGCATCCCACCAGAATTTTATCCCCGTAGTGGATGATTCGGAGCATTTCATCGGCATGATTCGACGGAAGGAGCTCATCAATTATCTCTATGAGCACTCAGATATCAAAGAAGCCCTGCTGGACGCGGTAAAGAAGGCCATGTAGCTGCAGCTCCCGTCAGAGCTTCTATGTGCCCCCTCGGATCTCCCGAGCGAAGTCGGCGGTACACACAGTGGTCGCAGGAGCCACCGTCCCCCTGTGAAAAAGGAGGCTGGAAGACCCTGACCCGATGTCCGTATTTCCGGGCATCGGATTCGATGGTCTTCTCAGCCTCCTTGCTTTTTTCTCGATCTTTTTTTATTCTTTTCGTTCAGAATGCCTTGATCTGATCGTCTGCAGCTTCTCCGGTATTCTCGATTTTCCGAATGATTACATCATAGCTTTGCCCATTCTCCATCTGAACCGCACAGCGATCCCCGACCTTATGTCCCATGATGGCACGGCCGATCGGTGACTCGTTGGAGATGAGTCCATGAATGCTGTTTCCCCGGATGGAGGTCACAATACGGTAGGTTTCCTCTTCATCATCGTCTTCGAAGTACAGTGTGACCGTGTTGTTCAGTCCGACCTCATCCTCCTTCGAGGAATCATCGATGATACGTGCAAAACGGAGTACCCTCTCCAGATAATTGATGCGTCCGTTGTTTTCACGGTTGGCCTTTTTCGCCGCATAGTACTCAAAATTTTCCGAGCGATCGCCCTGGGCCGCGGCTTCTGCAATTTCCTTTGTAATCTGCGGACGAAGCACCAGCTTCCGGTGATCGATCTCCGCCTGGATTTTTTCAACGTCCGACTTCGTTAATTCCTGTCCCATTATTTTCCCTCATACGTAATGAGCGAGGTCAGCGGGTACTTCCGAAGCTGATCACGTCCATGTAAGCCGGCAAGCTCCATGACCACCGCGATCTGTGCCACCTCACCCTGCAGCTGCTCCACCAGCTGGCAGGCGGCCGCCAGCGTGCCACCTGTAGCAATCAGGTCATCAATGATCACGACCTTCTCGCCAGGCCGGATGGCATCCTTATGAATCTCAATTTCCGCCTGTCCATACTCAAGATCATATTTGGCAGAAACCGTCTCGCGCGGAAGCTTTCCCTTTTTCCGCACCGGCACAAAGCCCTTATGCAGGGCATAGGCGATGGCCGTACCAAAGATAAAGCCTCTGGATTCGAGTCCGAGCACCACATCAAAATCCACACCCTTCAGGGCTTCGATCAGGCCATCCACCGCATCCTGCAGGCCATCCGGATCCTGTACCAGGGAGGTGATATCACGGAACAGGATGCCCTTCTGAGGAAAATCCGGGATGGTCAGTACATAATCTTCCAAATGCTCTTTTTTCATAATCGCTCCTCACATTTCTCTGTGCTTATTCATGCTTCTGGATGCAGGCGCATAGCAAAGCCACTGCTACGCATGCATTCCTTCGTCCATCATTTGTGATACTTTGCAGCATAGGTCATGATCGCTGCCACGGTCTTGCCATCGGTCATCTTTCCCTCATAGATCAGCTGCTGGAGATCTCTGAGCTCCCAGGCCTCAACGCCGAGCTCCTCGTCCTCATCCCAGTGCAGCTTTCCCTTTTCGAGATGATCGGCCACATAAATACCGATCTTCTCATCCAGAAAGGCAATCGTGGTATTCACGTACAGAAGAAAATCGAGATGGTCTGTCTTATACCCCGTTTCCTCCTCGAGCTCCCGCATCGCGCATTCCTCGAAGGGCTCATCCTCCCGATCCCGCTTGCCAGCCGGAATTTCCAGTGTATAGCGGTCAAGCGCATGCCGGAACTGACGCACCATCAGGATCCGTCCATCCGGAAGAACCGGCAGGACAGCTGCGGCCCCCTTATGATGAATGAAATCCCAGTGGGTCTTATGTCCACCTACGTCTACATAATCGTCATAGACCGTAATGACCTTTCCCTGGTAGGCGAGCTTCCGCTCGATCAGCTTCACCGGTTTCTCTGCATTTGATTCATTTAACATGCCACGATCCTCCTATGCTGTTTCCTCTTCCTTCACCTTTTTCCGCACGATGGTCTTTCCGATACGGCGGTTCTTAATATAGGCCACATCCACATCAAGCTCATCCGTCTCCACATGGAAGGAGCTGCCATCGTCCGGCACCGTGCCAATGATGCCCATCAGGTACCCGCCGAAGGTATCGGCATCCTCCGTCGGGATATTGACCTTCAGCTCTTCATTGACATCCTCTATATCCGCCGTGCCGAGCACGATCCACTCGTTCTCGCCGATGGCCTCAATCGGCTCCGGCTCTGGAAGCTCATCCTCATCCTGCAGGTCACCCACCAGGGCCTCCAGCACATCATGCACCGTCACAATGCCGGTCATGCCACCATATTCATCGATCACAACGGCGTAGTACCTTCGCGTCCGCTTCATCGTCGCAAACAGGTCCGATACCTTCATATTCTGCGAAACAAAAAACGGCTTATCCACCGCGTTTTTCATTACATTTGCACGGGACTGATCTGGAAGTCGGAAATAATCCTTGGTGTCCAGCACGCCGACAATGTCATCATCATCCTCTCCACAGATCGGATAGATGGCATAGCGGTGACTGTAAATGGTCTTCCGCCACTGCCGATCACTGTCCTCGAGGTAGAGCATCGCCACATCCGGACGGTGCGTGCACACATCCTCCACGGTCAGATCATTGAACTCAAATACGTTCTGGATCATTTCATTTTCCGTGGTTTCAATCGTTCCCTTTTCTGTACCTTCATCGAGCATCAGCTTGATGTCTTCCTCCGATACCTTATCCTCGACATCCTCCGGGTTGATGCCCAGCAGGCGAAGAACGCGGTTCGTCGACATCGTCAGGAGCCATACAAAGGGTGCAAAGAGCAGCGACGCCAGATTCAGAATCCCCGCAATGCTCAGTGCAATTTTCTCCGTATAGGCCTGTGCAAGTCGCTTCGGAACCAGCTCGCCGAAGACAATGCTCACATAGGAAAGAATCAGGGTAATCAGGATAATGACGATATTTTCCAGCACCTCCCGCGGCACAGGAAGCCCCGTTAAAAGAACAAGATCCGTCAGTGGAGCTGCAAAGCTGTCTGCGGCAAAGGCCGAGGACAGAAAGCCAGCCAGGGTAATCGCCACCTGAATTGTAGAAAGAAATTTCGCCGGCTCTACCGTCAGTCGAAGGAGCTGATCTGCCCGTTTATCGCCATCCTCGCTCAGCTTGCGAAGCTTCGCGTCGCCGACCTGCAGCACAGCAATTTCCGCGCAGGAAAAAAGTCCATTAATCAGAACAAGAACAATCAACAGTAACAATCGTCCAACCATAAATGTAACGACCACCCTCCACGTGGTATCCAGTCTTATCGCATCCTATGCATCTTCTATCCCATGGAGGGCACTTTCTCGCCCTTCCATATTCTTTCACAATAGCTCAAAGGCCTGTCAAAAACAAGTCCTATCTTTTCCCGGCTTCCTCCAGGACGGCATACCGTTCATACTGTCTCTCCAGATATGCACAGTCCTCCGCATAGCGCTCCGGTGAAGAATTTTCCAGCGTGCCAATGATATAGGGCTTCCACATCGACACCTGCCGCATCAGCTCTTCATAGCAGAAAATGCCCTCCCCCGGATGCCGATATTTCTGTTCGGCTCCTTCAAAAACACAGTCCTTTAGGTGAAGGGTCGTGATGCGGTCCCCGTACAGCTGAAAGGCTTTCCTCATGAGTGCATTCTGTCCTTCCGGATCCTTCGCAAGCTCTGGCGTCACGAGATTGACCGCATCGAAGATGACATCAAAATTCGCCGAATCGATGTCATCCAGAAAACGGCGCATCCTCTCCGGGGTATGCAGCGTATGGTTATAGACACCTTCCACGCCAACCATCACCCCGAGCTTTTCTGCCGCATCCCGAATCCGCTTAAAGCTGTCCAGCACACGCGCGTAATTCTCCTCCGTGTAGGTCTCCGGCACCACCCGCATCTTCGGATCCGCACGTCCGGTTTCGGTTCCGACCATATCGGCCCCGATGCGTTTTGCATACTTCAGATGCTCGATGAAGCGCTGCACCTCCCGGAGACGTGTCGCCTCATCCGGATGTGCCGGGTTAATGTAGCAGCCAAGAATCGAGACGTGAAGGCTCCGCTTCTCAAGCTCGGACGCGATGAAATCTCCGAGGCCTGCATTGTAATGTCCAACCGTGGTATCGACATCCGAAAAGCTCTTATTCATCGCAAGATGAATATAGCGGATCTTTAATTTCTGAACCTCATCCAGAACCTCCGACACGCTTCCCTTTGGGCAGATGTCATGTACCCGCATGCCAAACTGTATCATGTTTTCTCCTTTCCGTACATCCCGGTGCTTTTACGATACTGCACCGGTGTCTGTCCCGTTGTCTGTTTAAATACCTTTTCAAAATAGGTGATATTGCCGAATCCGCAATGATCGGCAATGTCGGTAATCGAGCGCTCCGATTCCTTCAGAAGCTGCTGCGCGCGCTGGATCCGAATGTAATTCATATATTCAATCACGGAAAAGCCCGTCACATTTCGGAAGCTTCTCGTGAGATAGGATCGGCTCATGAAGAAGCGCTGACCGAGCTCCTCGAGCGATACGTTTTCGGAAAGGTGCTGCTGAAGATACATCGCGACCTCATGTACCTTCTGATGCACACCCGTCTTCACAATGGTTTCCGGCAGCACCTTCTGATTTTCCTCGAGATCCATCTGAATCTGCCTGCGCCGCGCCTTCGCAATGATGCTGGCCAGCTCTACAGCCTGAAGATAGAGATACGCATGGAGATCCTCCATGCTCATTTCATGCTTTGCATCGGTACAGACCGCTTTAAACTCCGACATGATGGTGAGAATCAGCTGCCACTCGCCATCACTGAAGCGTGCCACCCCATTGTAGCGCTCTCCGAAGCTGTCGAAGCCCTGAAGTCCGGCGATGCGCAGAAGGCTGTCGAATTTACTGCGATCCAGCTGCAGAATGAAGTTATGGTGATCCGGTGGAAGCCCCGGGGCCGTCGACGTCTTGTGAATCAGATTATGATTGACGACCATCGCCGTATGGGGCGTCAGGCGGTAGGTTTCCCGATCCATGAACATCAGTCGCTGACCCTCCAGCACGAAATGAAGCTCGATCGTTTCATGAACGTGACGACTGCGCATGATAAAGCGATGATGGCGCACGGCCTCCGAGACACGGAGACCCGGAATACGTTTTTCGAACACGAGCTCGAGCCGCGAATTATGTAAATTGATATCGTTCTGTTCTGCCAATGCTTTCTCCTGTGCGCCTATGGTCTTCCTGGCGCTGTCAGCCCTCTCTGTCCTTCTGGCGTCTCGATTTATGATCCGTGGCATTTCAGCCCCTGGTTTCCTGCTCATAAAAAAGGATGTGCAGTACCTGTCTGCACACCCTCTTATTTTATCGTAACATCTCTGTGTAAGCAAGAAGCAGCGGGCCTACGCCCTTTGCATCATTCTGCACGACCGGTTCGGACAGATAGTACCGAACAGAGCCATCCCGATGCGTCTCTCCGCCGAGGCCACCCACGAGGCAGATGCCGGTCACGCACGGACTGCCATCGGCATTTTTCAATAGGCGCTGATCGACGATCCCATAAAATGCCTTCTCACCGACGGCGCGGAAGCGTTCCGGAAGGAAGCCGAGGCGCACGGCCTTGAGAAGCGCGGCACTGATGAGCGCCGTACCCGAGGTTTCCAGATAATTCCCCTCGACCTCCGGCAGTGCAATCAGCTGATACCAGAGGCCACCTGCATCCTGGTATCGCGTGAGCGTTTCTGCAAGATCCTGCAGCATATGCTGAATATGCTGCTTCTCTTCCGGAAGCGGGAGCGTCTCAAGGATTTCCAGTACATCCACCAGTCCCAGAATGAACCAGCCTTCCGCCCGCAGCCAGAAGTTCGGGCTGCAGCCCGTGACCGGATCCGCCCAGTACATCGTGCGGGAAGCATCATAGCCATGGTAATAGAGCCCCGTCTTCGGGTCCCGCATCCGAAGCTCAACATTGGCAATCTGCCGGCAGATGTCCTTCGCATCCTTTCCGGCATCATAGCGCTTTTCATATTCCATATAGAAGGGAAGCGCCATATAAATGCCATCGAGCCAGACCTGGTTCGGATAGATTTTCTTGTGCCAGAAATTCCCTTCCGAGGTGCGCGGCATGGTTTCAAGCTGGGAGCGGACCCGTTCGATGGCCTTTCGATACTTTTCCTTACCCGTCGCATCATACAGCCGAAAGAGGTTTTTCGCCGGATTCACATTATCCAGTGTATATTCTTCGACCTCATAGGTACGAATGCTGCCATCCTCCTCGACAAATCCGCTGAGGAAGCGATCTGCAAAATCGAGATAGCGCGTTTCTCCCGTAATGTCAAACAGCTCAAGAATCCCACTGATCATACATCCATCGATGTAGTTCCACTTGTTCCGCCGACCGCTGCGGATCATCTCGAGATTCCACGCCGGATGCTCTGCATCGGAATGCGCCATCAGATAGTCAATGTATTCATTAAGCAGCTGTTCGGTCGCTGCCCGCTCACCACAAAGGTGATGTGGTTTCTGATTCATACATACTCCTGCAAAGAAGGAGGGCTCTGCGTAACGCAAAGCCCCGAATACCTTCCTTTCCTTTCATGCTTAACCCTTCACCGAGCCGGCTGTAACACCATCAATAAACTGATCCTGCGCCAGGAAGAAGACAACAAGCGACGGAATAATCGAAATCAGGGACAGTGCCAGAATACGGTTCCAGGAGAATCCAGTATCCGCATCCATGGACATCTTTACAAAAATGGCGGCCGGATAGCGCTTCGGCGTGGAAACATACAGCAATGGTCCCATAAAGTCATTGGAGGACCACATGAACTGGAACAGCGCCGCAGAGGTCATGGCCGGCTTCAGTACCGGCACGATGACATGCCAGAGCGTTCCCAGTGCGGAACAGCCATCAATCTTCGCCGCCTCATCGAGCTCCTTCGGGATATTGCGGAGAAACTGAATCAGCATGAACACGAAGTAGGTATCCTGTGCAAACAGCGTCGGAACAATCAGCGGAAGATACAGTGGAGAATCTACCCAGCCCCAGCCGTTGTACATAATGAACTGTGGAACGTTCAGAACAACGTTTGGCAGGAACAGGGTCGCCATCAGGAGGGCAAATAATGCATCATGCCCTTTAAACTTGAACCGTGCGAAGCCATAGGCAGTGAAGGTACACGAGATGATCGTCAGGATTACCTTCGGAATCACGATCTTATAGGTATTCAGCATGGCAATCCAGATGTTGATATCGCCGCCGTAGCCTCTCATCGCATCGATATACCCCTGCGTCGTCGGATGCTTCGGGATAAAGCCAATGCTCGAAAAGATTTCTGCATTGGTCTTAAAGGATGCACCCACCATCCATACCAGTGGATAAATCATGATGACGCCCACGATTATCAGGACGAGATACTTGATGCCCGTCATGATCTGTCTTTTTCTCTCGAGTGTCATGCTTATGCCTCCTCATCCGAATAGTAAACCCAATGCTTCTGGCTGTACTGAAGGATTGCCGTAAAGATCATCAGAATGATGAACAGTACCCATGCCTGTGCACTGGCAAGTCCCATATCGTACTTCTTAAAGGCATTGTTATAAATCAGAAGTGATACCAGTGTGGTTGCACCACGCGGACCACCCTGGGTAATGATGTACGGTCCATTGAATTCCTGGAAGGCCTGTACGAGCTGCGTCACCAGATTATAGAAAATAACCGGTGTGATCAGCGGAACCGTAATTGTGAAGAACTGACGCCACTTGCCTGCGCCATCAAGGGAAGCCGCCTCATAGAGATCCGGAGATACGCCCTTCAGTGCAGCCAGGAAGATGACCATGGTCGAACCGAACTGCCATACACGCAGTAAGCAGATGATGAACAGGGCTGCGGTTTTATTTGACAGCCAGTGTGGGCCAGCCACACCGAAGAATCCGAGAATCATGTTGATGATACCATCATCCTTGAAAATCGCCTTCCAGAGTACCGCGATGGCCACAGAAGAACCGAGGATGGATGGAATATAGTAAATCGTACGGAACATCTTCACACCCTTGATCTTAAAGTTCAGGATGTATGCAATGAAGAGTGCGAAGATGAGCTTCAGCGGTACGGTCATGAACGCATATTTAAAGGTGGTCATAAAGGCCGTCTTGATCTTACGATCGGTAAAGATTTTCACATAATTGAAAAGTCCCCATTTACTGATGCCTTCAAAAAGGGATTCATCACTGAAGCTGTACACCAGCGATGAAAGAAAAGGATATCCCTTAAATACCAGAAATCCGATCAGCCACGGAAGAATGAAGAGCAGTCCCTTGTTTTCCTTCCAGAATCGGCTGGAGGACTTCACTGTTTTTGTGTTTGACATACGTCTACCTCATAAAAAACGGTACGTAGTGGTTCGCACCTGCGGTTGAAAGGAAGGAATCGCTTCGTGCGAGCCTTCTACGGAAGATGCCCGGGCCCGAACGGACCCGGACATGTAAAACCTTTGTCTGAATTAAGCCTTGGAGGACTCAACCTCATCTACGGCATCGATCATTTCCTGTGCAAGATCCTTCGAATCCTCATCATCGTAGGACATGTTGTTCATGATTTCCTGGTAAGCACCCTCTGCATCATCCTTCAGTGCAGAATCCTCATAGTATGGAGAAAGTGCGAATGGAGCATTTGCGCTTGCCAGCTGATTTGCTTCATAGGTGAGACCCTCGAGCATGCCCTCATTCTTCAGTGTTTCCTGTGCAGCATGCGAAGCTGGAACGCCTCTCTCGAGTGCCAGCGTCTTGACGCCATCGCCATTCAGCATGTAGTTGAGAAGCTTTGCTGCCTCTTCCGGATGCTGAGAGTTCGGAGAAATGGCGAAGCCCATGGAAACCTTGTAAACGGTTGCCGGTGTACCATAGTCTGCCGGATACTCACCGATGACGAGTTCCTGATTTTCATCGAGTGCCTTCTGAAGCTTCTTGATGGAAGAATCCCACTCCAGAACACCTGCATAGTGACCATCGATGAAGTTCGGGTTCTTATCCAGAGAATCAGCACCATCGCCCTTCAGCTTCTCCTGTGTCGGAATGACGTGGTTCTTCTCGAGGCTCTTTAAGAAATCGAAGCCATCCGCAAGCTCATCCTCTGTATAGTTCAGCTTACCATCCTCTACCCATGCCTTGTTGTACTTCTCCTGCATGTAGTAGGTAAGAAGAATGGTCAGATCCAGCGTACCGCAGGCCATTGGATAGTAATCATCACCAAGCTTCTCCTGGAAAACAGGTCCTGCTGCCAGAAGATCTGCGAAGCTCTTCGGAACCTCCAGTCCTGCCTTCTCAAAGGTTGCCTTGTTCCAGTAGAATACACGGCCCGTGGAAGAAACTGGAACACCAAGTACATGGTCGTTGATCGTCATAAGGTCCAGAAGTGACTGATCATACTGTGAAAGGTCGAAATCAGAAAGGGTCTTCATGTCAACGAAGCGTGTGCCATCCGGGCTGAACTGCCACAGCCAGTTCCAGTTGATCTGGAAAAGATCCGGCTCTGAATTACCTGCAATCTGGGTGGCAATCTTATCCTGCCAGCCAGACCATGCACCATACTCGGACTCGATCTTCACATTTGGATTGGCTGCCATATATTCATCCAGTACCTGAAGCGTCGCATTGTGTCTGGAATCACCGCCCCACCATGAAATTCGAAGGTTCACATCCCCGCTGGAAGCCTCCTTTGCGGCGGCCGTCGTTGCAGCCGCTGCCTCTGCGGCCTTGGTGGTCTCTACAGCCTCCTGCGTGCCGGTCGATCCAGAGCTGGATGAGCCGCATGCTGCAAGGCCGAGAACCATGGATGCTGCAAGTGAACCTGCAAGTACCTTTGTGAATGATTTTTTCATTTTTACCTCCTTAGGAGCAATCTGCTCCAGATACATAAAGATCATTTGATCTAAATTAACACCTTATGAATTGAGTACAACGTGAATGCCCTCGTAATCCATCACATCCTGCAGGACCGGTTCCGTATCATCCGAACCTGTAATCTCAATGTTTTCAAGTGAAAGCCGTTTCACGTTCCGTGCATAAATGCTTCGCCCCGTCATGGCTGGAAAGTTGTCCATCATAATCGTCTGACGCGGCGAGCGTTCCGTTTTCGGAAGGAAGGTCGCCGTAATGTTCTTCAGAGCAATATGCTCAATGTAACGCTCTGGCAGGCCATAGGCTACCAGCATACAGGCATCCACCCCCGTGCAGACGATGTTTTCTGCCCGGATCGTTCCGATGGTCGGCGTTCGATCATCCACGGGATGAAAGCTCTGATTCTGTACATAGTCACTGTGTCCATCCGGATCACAGAAGTAAAACATGTTGAAGGTGAACGGCATATGCACATTCTTCATTTCTATATGATGAAAAAAGATGTGATCATAGAGTGCCTTTGGTCCGCGGCCACGCCGGGTTTTGATGCGAAGTCCTCGATCCGTGCCATCAAAAATGCACTGCGAAACCTCCACATTCTGTACACCACCGGCCGCCTCCGACCCTACGGTCACACTGCCATGTCCCCGTTCCAGGAAGGAATTTCGTATGGTAAAGTGATCGGCGATCTTGTGATGCTTCTCGCTCATGTAGTACTTTCCGGACTTGATGGCGATACAGTCATCTCCCACGGATATCGTCGTTCCGAGAATCAGGATATCGTCACAGCTCTCTGGATCGAAGCCATCGGTATTCGGTGAGTCCGAAGGGTTGAAGATCGTCACATTGTACACTCCGATATGATCGGTATAGTATGGATGAACCGTCCAGCTCGGTGAATTCTCAACCGTAATGGACTGAAGCCGTACGTGCTGGCAATGATTAAAGAACAGTGTATTCGGCCGCCACGCGATCCGCTTCTTCTTCGGCTCCTGCCACCAGTCCCCCTGGGCACCACCGCCATTGATGTGTCCTTTTCCGACGATGTCCAGATGCTCAACCTGAATTCCGGTAATCAGAGAAGCAAACGACGTTTCCGGATTTCCTTCCCAGCTTGAGAGATTGTACTCATCCTTTCCGTCGGTCGTCTTCGTCATGCCTGGCAGCTGTGGATAATGCTGTCGGTCCGGATCTCCCTGAAGCACCGCCCCCTCCTCAAGCCACAGACTCATATGGCTCTTCATGAAGAGTGGCCGTGTACGCCAGGTTCCTGCCGGCACATAGACTGTACCGTTTTCCGGGCAGGCGCTGATCGCCGCCTGAAGATATACGGTATCGTCCTGCTGCCCATCTCCCGCTGCTCCGAAGGCTCGAACATCCAGCAGTACGGATTCCACTTCTGTATGGAAGAACTGTGTTTCCTCTTCCTCATCGGTTTTCACCGTCAGCGTATACTCCGTATCCGGCTGGAGCCCCTCCAGCGTCAGCACGTTCAGCTTCGACCGGATGCGCTCCTCTCCATTCAGGAGCACGCGATACGGCTTCGACGCATAGCAGATGGTCTCATTGTCTAATTCGATGGTTACGCTTCGCTTAAACACCGCTCGAATCGTGAATTTCATCGTTTTTCTCCTCCGAGTGGCTGGTCAAATAATTAACATTATGAAACATTACCAATCCATCTCGTTCATGATTTCAGTATACGAGCATTTTTCACATAAAGCTTATGTAAAAGGAGCCATTTTGCTCGCACTTATCTAATCGGATACAAATTCTCTGTTTATTATCTCTTTTGTAAGCGCTTTTTTATGATTTTTGATAGCCGAATAGTTGAGCTGCCATGAAATTATTCTATAATGGAAAGGAACGAATCCACGAGAGGGCCGCGCAATGCGCGGAGCGGCGCGTGGATGCCCCCAGGCGGCGAGGCTGTTTTATCGCGACAGCGATAAAATCAAGCGACGATGCCTGCGCTGAAAGCGCATATGGATGGCATCGTCTCCTTGCCTGATCCACACAGAACCAGCTTAAAGGACAACGAAAGGAGAGTTTCATGCTGCTTGTATCGAAAGACACTCCTGCAAGCGATACAGCTCGGATGCATCTTAGGAAGAAGGCTCAGACTGCATTTCAACACATCCAGCTGCCGGTCAATGCACTGGCATCAACATGCTTTTTTACTACCGTCCAGGCGGCCATCGATGCCGCGACTTCTTCCTATAGAAAAGCGCTGGACGCGGGAATTCCATGGTCCGGTGAATGCATCTGGATCGAGAAGGGCCTGTACCAGGAGCAGGTGACGATTCAGACACCGCACCTCACCCTGCTCGGTGAGGATGCAGAGGAAACCCGCATCTCCTATGCGCTTTACGGCTATATGCCCTCTCCCGACATTGGAAAGCTCGGGACCTTTCGGAGCTACACGATGCTCATCGATGCAGACCAGGTCCAGCTTTATAATCTCACTGTGGAGAACACCGCCGGTGCCGGACCAGATATTGGACAGGCCATCGCACTCTATGCGGACGGTGATGCCCTTACGTTCGACCACATATATCTTCGAGGCTGGCAGGATACGCTTTTTACGGGTCCGCTCCCACCGAAGGAAATCGAGAAAAACGGATTCATCGGTCCGAAGCAGTATGCACCTCGTCGAAATGGGCGGCAGTACTATCACCATTGTTGGATTGAGGGAGATATCGACTTTATCTTTGGCTCCGCGACAGCATACTTCGAGGAGTGCACGATTTATCAGAAGGATCGTGCGAAGCTTGACGTGCCTGCACCTTCACCACGAGGCTTTGCAACCGCAGCCTCAACTCCGGAGGGGCAAACCTATGGTTACGTGTTCGACCACTGTCGATTTCTCTCCGACTGTCCATCCGCGAGCTGCTTTCTGGGACGCCCATGGCGAAATTTCGCCCAGGTGGTTATTCTGCACTCCTATCTCGGTCCGCACATTCATCCGGCCGGCTTTCATAACTGGAATAAAGAGGACGCCGAGGCCACCGTACAGTTCCTCGAGTACCAGAATGAGGGACCGGGCGCACGGCGCGATGGATGCGCTCCCTTTGTGAGAGAACTGAGTGATGCCGAAGCTGCTGCCTATACACGGAAGCGCGTCGTGCCGTTTGTCACAGAAGCGCGAGGGCCTGAGGGGGTGCCATCTGTAACCATACGGAGAGCTCGTTGAAAAATCAAGCCAGGTCCCCCTGGCGGCACTTAGAGTAATTTTTCCTTAGCACCCT
>DJEQ01000110.1:18764-35906 GCA_002431355.1 Oribacterium sp. UBA5894 | reverse complement strand
AGAACATAGCATTTCAGTTCGATGTTGTAGAACACAAGGTCGATGTAATAATCTTCCGTATCGGTCACAATATGCTGCTGTCGGGCCACGAAAGCAAAGCCTTTTCCCATTTCCATGATGAAGTCGCGGATGTGAGAAAGGATTGCAGACTCCAAATCGGACTCTGCAAAGGAATCCTCGGTGCGGAAGCCCAAAAATTCTGCCACGATGGGACTTTTGAGAAGTTCAAACTGATGCTTGGGTTCGGCCGCCGTTTTCTCTTTCATTTCTGCAATGACAGCTTCTTTTTTCGGAGAATGGAGCAGCCGATAATAATACTGTGTGCCAATATTGCGGTCTAAGGTGCGAGCACTCCAATTTTCGTTGGCTGCTTCATTCATATACCAAATACGGGCATCTTCATCAGGAACCCGCAACAAAGCGCGTAAATGCGACCAACTTAGATTTTGCACACGCGTGTGCAAAATCTCGGTATCGGGGAAATACAGATAAAATTTACGGTAGTAATGGAGATTTCGCTTAGAATAGCCTTCTCCAAATTCTTTTGTGAGTTCAGCAGAAAGAACAGGAATCAGCCTCTTGCCATACTCTGCACGCTCGGCACCGCTCTGTTCTTCTTCAACAATGCGCTTTCCAATGTTCCAGTAGGTCATAATCATTGCACGGTTGGCTGCATTATAGGCAACGTTCTGACCTGCGGCAATCAAATTTTTAATATCGGAGATTACAGGCTGATACGGAATGAGGTTGCTGTCCATTTGAAAAATCTCCTTTCCAGTTGAGGATTTTTTCTAAGAATCATTATTTTAATTATAACTTAAACTTCCCACACCTAAAAGATGTGTAGAACCTTGAAAACTCTACCAAAATTGGTAAGCGCTCAATCATTGGCATTCTATCATAAGTCTTGAAATCCTGCGATAATGCATTGATAGAAAATAGTAGTTTTTAAAGTCACTTGAAAAACTACCAGGAAACTATCAAGGAGGCATTGCGATGGATCAACTTGTACAGAATGTTCGTGCTAAAGAATGGGCGGAGATGATACGCCAGCAGAAGGCCAGTAACCTTACGGTTGTTGACTGGTGCAAGGCAAATAACCTTGGAACGAATACTTATTATTATCGTCAACGTAAACTGAGGCGTATGGCTGTAGAGTCATCACCGAAGTTTGTTGAAATAAAGGCATCGGATGTATCTTCGAAAGAAGTGAATCCAGTGCCGAAGGACATTGAAAACAGCACAGCGTCCATTCTCTTCGGAGATGCTTTGATCCAATTAACGAATGCTGCTTCTCCAGAACTTGTGACTGCCATAGTGAAGGCTCTTCATGCTGAATGATGCGTCACCGAAAGATTTCAAGCACATCTATGTGGCCACTGGATACACGGACCTTCGGCGTGGAATCGATGGGCTTGCAAATCTTGTGGAGGACAAGTTCCATTTGAAAGCCTGCGGTCGTAGGGCAGATCGGATCAAAGGTCTTCTCTGGGAAGGTGATGGATATCTGCTCTTATACAAAAGAGTAGAGACAGGACGATTTCGCTGGCCGCGTGATCCGGATGAACTGAGAGACCTCGATCCGCTGGCATTTACACAGTTAATCAATTGCCTCCGCAATAATATCTTCTGAGCAATATCTCATCAGTTCTTTCCTAAGGAACTTTTCTCGATTTATTTTCACTCCTGGTGTGTGCATTGCTGTAGCAAGGATTTTTTCAAATGTCATTTCATTTTTTACAGCTTTCACAATATCCGCCATTTGACACGCCTCCTCCCTTCTCTACAGTACTTTCATTTTTCGCGTGACTTTACTCATCCTCATCTTCAATGATTCTAATTGCCTCAGGGACATCCTCAGTCGCCGGAATAATTTCCATGATGATTTTGAAACACTCCGCAAATTCATTGGCTGGTGCACCAAATTCACGCGCCACCTTATTTCCATCATCATATGTAACAATAAAATCTATATTGCCGCAGTCACAGTACATAGCTCCTTGATCGCGGTTTAATATCTTATCAACAGCCATAGCTATCTTCTCAAATGCTAAACTCAAAATACTGTTTGTCGTTTTATATGACCACTTCTTGTACACATTGAGCAAATTGTCATTCTCAAGATAGGGCTTATATTCATACGCGATGGAATTGGCTGTTAAAGTCAGTTTATCGCTATAGGCATATTCCACAGGGCAAAATCCAGATGTGCTTCTTATAACAATTCTCTTTGTCTTCATAATCACCTCACCCGGTATTTTCTCATCAACTTTCTTAGCGCCTGTACAATTTCTACTGCTTCTTCCTTCGACAGTAATGCTGTGATTTTTCTATCCTTCCAGATTCCATCTGTCGTATCATAAACGAACTGAAAAATAATCACAATTTTCTCGCCTGCTCTTGCCGCTGCAACCTTCAAATATGGTTCCACGAAATCTGAAATATATCCATATTCAAAGCCGCCTAGAATTTTAGAAAGTTCTTCTGCCATATCTGCCAGTTCATCTGTCAGGAGACACGCATCCTTATATGTTTCATTTGCTTCAGCATCCGAATACTTGACTTCACACATCAGCCAATTTGCATCATAATCGAGTCCTTCATTTGATGGTTTTTTCTCTGGATACTGATAGTTTACTATTGTAAATTCAATGCTTTTATTTCCCTGATGCAGAACCATAAGCAACCTCCAATTCTCCTTGGACATCTATTCCGCTACGCTTATCTCATCTTTTTTCTTTGCCAATGGAAGTGCCTCCTTAATGTTGCAAAAGTTTTACGTACATTTCACACATAGATACAATGTACCAAATTCAGAAATCATATATATTTTTGCTCTGATTTCATTCAGAGAGGCTCATGCAGAAATATATACGATTCTGAAATGTGACGCTTCGTATATATATTTTCTCGAAAATCGGCATACGCTTATAAGCGTATTATATATAAACCCGCGCTTTCAAAAATCGTATATATGAGTTTTGAGATATTTCTCTGAAACTTGAGATTTATGTATATACAAATCCTTTATTTATAAAATCGTATATATGTTCTCGGCTTCTGCTTTTTGAAATAAGGTTTTTTCATATATACGATTTTATAAATCAGTCATCCGTATACACTTTTTCATCCTCAAGTGGCTTAAGGTCCAGAAATGCATATACACATTTTCTAAAATCAGTCATTTGTATATATTCTTGAAGAACTGATGTAATCTGGCACCACAGTTCAGTCTCTGTATTTCTTGCCATCCCCCAAAATGTCAAAATGACACGAATATACTTTTTCAGATGCTTTCCACGGTCAGACCAATCGGTCTTATCGAACGTGAAATGCTCGTAAAAGTGCGTAAATTCAAGGACTTTGACTAGTTCACCTTTTGCAGTAACACAACCGTCTCGACATGTACCGTTTCCGGGAAGTTATCCACGGGGCGGACGTGGCGGAGCTCATATCCGGCGGCGCGGAGGTACTTCACATCGCGGGCAAGGGTGGCGGAGTCGCAGCTCACATACACGAGTTTGTCTGGAGCCATTTCGACGATGGTCGCAAGGGCCTTCTCATCGCAGCCCTTTCGTGGCGGATCCACACAGACGACGTCAATGCGTTCGTCCGGATGGGCTTCATACCATGCCGGAAGCACTTCCTCAGCCGCACCGACATAGAAATCTGCATTCGTGATGCCGTTGAGTGCTGCATTCTGGCGTGCATCCTCGATGGCCTCCGGGATAATTTCCACTCCATAGACATGCTTCGCCTTCTGACTTAGAAACAGCGAAATCGTACCGATGCCACAGTAGAGATCCCAGACATTTTCTGTGCCCTGAAGATCCGCGAATTCCAGCGCGGCACCATACATTTTTTCGGTCTGCACTGGATTCACCTGATAGAAGCTGAGCGGGGAGATATGAAAACGGACAGCGCCAATGGCATCCTCGATGTAGCCTGGTCCATACAGGTTTACAAGCTTCGTGCCCATAATGACATTGGTGTTTTCCATATTCACAGAAAAGCTCAGGCTGTCCACATGCGGACAATCAAGCGTAGAATGTTTTGCATCCTGCCTTTCATGAAAACTCTGCGTATCTGCATCTGCTTTGTCCACATGTGGGCATGCAGAAAGTGACGTGTTCTCGTCCTTTTCATCCAATCCGTGCACAGCGCTCTGGATTCCGATCATTTCTGCATCCACTTGTCCACCCTTCCCACAGAGCTTCTCCACCAGCGCATCGGCATGTGGAAGGCTCGTGCCATTGATGACGAGGCAGACCATGTGCTGCCCGGAGTGGAAGCCCTTTCGGCAGAGCACATGCCGTACGAGGCCTTTTCCGCTCTTCTCATCGTATGGATCGATATCATATTCTTCCATCCAGGAGAGAATCGCCTTCAGAAGCTGCTGATTTTCTTCCACACCGAGCAGGCAGTCCTCACAGGCAATGACGTCATGCGTGCGTCCTGCATAGAAGCCAGCGATGATTTTTCCACCCTTATCTCGACGGATGGGATACTGGGCCTTATTCCGATAACGGAACGGACTTTCCATTCCGACAATCGGCTGGAAAACCTCATCGAGCAGTGCAGCTGGAACCTCTCCGATGCGAAGCAGGTTATTGTAAACCTTCTCCTGCTTAAACTTCAGCTGATCCTCATAGCGCATCTGCTGCAGCTGACATCCCCCACACGGACGGGCGATCGGGCATGGAGCCTCCTGTCGCGCCGGGCTCGGTGTCACGAGCTTCACGAGACGTGCAAAGCCGTAATGCTTCTTCACCTTGGTCGCCGCGGCGATCACCTCATCGCCAATGACGGTGTCCTTGATAAACCAGACGAACTGCCCATCGGTCTTTCCGATGCCGAGTCCTTCACTCGAACAATCTGTAATGCTCACTTGAAACTGTTGATTTTTTTCCATAGATCCCTTCGCGCACCAGCGCCATTTCATTTCTGATCACCCGCCACTGCGGATGTATGTTTTCCGATGATGTTTCTTACAGAGGAACGATTTCCCCTTATACTTCATGAAGCAGGTGCACCTGCACCTGCTTCTTCATTCTACTACAGTTTTAGATTTTCATCTTCCATTTTACAGGTAGAGAATGGCAAAGTCACCTCTGCATCGACCTCTCCGGATCGATCATTCCTCTGTCTTCCAGTGACGAAGCTTCAGAATAATCATCCACACGAGACCACCTGCAGCCAGTACAACGAGCGTCCAGCCCCACCACGGCATGTGCTCGACATTGTAGCAGCGCACATTGACCCACATGTTATTAATGGCCTGATTCTGCTCCGGATCGAGATAGGTCATGATACTCGTCCGACGGATATCCTCCGTGCTTGGGTACTGCGCCCCCAGCTGTCGGCGGGTCTGCTCCTCCGGCACGGTGAGCACATAATCCGGATTCGTTTCTTCCTCTCCGGTGAAGAAGTAGGTGACATCGTACGGTACGGTATCCTCCTCGCCCTCCTCGGCGCCGTAATTCCAGTCAAGGTACTCGAGAATGCGCGGGTCCTCGCCGCCTGCCACGAAGGAGGTATAGCCGATGTAGTACATGTTTCGGATCGCATTGTCCGGACGGGACAGGAAGTTGATCCAGGCCTCCGCCGCCTGCTGCTTCTTCGGGTCATCCTGGATACCGTTCTTCAGCATCACCCAGCCATCGAAGTAGATGTTCGATGCCTCCTCCGGCACCACAAACTCGAGCTTGCAGTCATCCTCATCCGCCTGATCCATCGTATACACAGCATCGCCGGACCACTGATCATTCGCGATGACCTTGCCGGTGACCATGTCGGCCTTTCCGGAATCCACCTCGAAGCTGTAGACATTGTCCTTCACATCCTGAAGCCAGTCCTGCACACGCGCGATCATTTCCGGTGAAGCATCGTTCTGCGCCTCCTCCAGCTTCTGATGATACTCCGGATCCGACTGAAATTCCGGACTCGTCAGCATATCGTGGTGCAGCACGCTCATCGCGATGAAGTAGGCCTCCCGTACGCTGTCCTTGATCGTCACGCGCTTCCGATAGGCCGGATCCGCGAGCACCGCCCAGGTGGACGCCTCCTCTCGTGTCATGAGCGCCGGGTTATAGACGATGCCTGTAATGCCCCACATATACCCGGCGGCATAGTGGCTCCACGGCTCCCCATCCATGTCATGATCCTCGAAAATCTTCCGAAGATATGGTGACACGCCCTTGATATAGTAGTTATGCTCATCGGTCTCATCGAAGAAATGGTCGGAAAGCGGCTGTACCTTGCCCTCATGGATGAGCTTCATGAACATGTACTCGGACGGACACACGAGATCATAGGTGTCACCGAGCGTCAGCATATTGTAAAGGTCCTCGTTCGTACCGAAGGTCGAGTACTCCACCTTGACCTTCTGACCGTAGGTCTCCTGATACCAGTTTTCGAAATCGGTCACCATTGAGTTTTTTCCGATGATATCCCCGCTTGGCAGGTCAATGACTTCATCATCGCTCCACCCGCCCTGGTCGATATACTCCTCCCAGTTGCATACGCGGAGGGTGATGGTATCGTCCGAGGTCGTGGCCGCCTGTGCTTCGATTCCTCCAGCAGAAGAAAGAAGTGTACTGAGCGTAAGGCCCGTGGCCGCAAAAAGGGCCAGTCCTCTCCGGCAGGACGACGTCTTCCAGCGCCGCCCGGACCGTTCCGATTCAGCGACCGTTCCTCTGCGATGGAGTGTCCGCACTCGGTCGAAATGCAGCTTAGACATGGGCCGCCTCCTTTCTCTTTTCCTCCTGTGCCGCACGGTAATTTCCAATCAGCACGACGAGAATGACGATGACAAAAATCACGGTTGACAGCGCCCAGAGTGCAGTCTTAATGGTGGTCTGGGAGCCCTTCGTCGCATTCACGACGTAGGTACTGATGGTATCGAACATCGCCGGCTTCGTATAGGTTGCGATGAAGTAGTCATCGAGTGACAGGGTGATGGCGAGACCGAAGCCGGACACGATGCCCGACAGAATCTGTGGAATCACCACCTGCTGCAGTGCACGGAAGGGTGTTGCGCCGAGATCGAGCGCGGCCTCATAGAGGCTCGAATCCATCTGCTGGATCTTCGGCATGACATTCAGAAACACGAAGGGGGCACTCAGGGCCACATGGCCCACCAGCAGCGGGATGTAGGTGTCCTTACTGATCTTCATCACGACCACCAGCAGTACGCAGATGGAGAAGCCCGTCACGACGTCGGCATTGATAACCGGAATCTGGTTGATCGTGGAGATTGCGGTCTTCGTGCGTTCCTTCGAGTAAAAGGCACCGAGTGCCCCAAGACTTCCGAGAATCGTCGCGAGCAGGGCGGAAACCACGGCCAGCGTCAGCGTGCCGAGAATCATCGAGCGAAGCTCCTCCGTCGTGAAGAGCGTCACATAGTTCTGAAGGGAGAAGCCGCCGACCTTTCCGATCATCGTGGCGTCTGTAAAGCTGTACACCGCGAGAATCAGAATCGGAAGATACAGAAGGAGCAGCATCACAACAAAAAATACAGATTTCCAAAGCTTTTTCATTACAGTACTGAGCCTCCTCTCCGATGATCCTCCTCTCCGGTTCCCGTAAGCAGGGTGAACAGGCAGATAAAGCCAAGCAGGATCAGGGCGATCATCGATCCTCCATGCCAGTTGTAGGCGGAGAAATAGCTTCCAATCAGCGATCCCATGATATAGGTGCTGTTGTACAGCATATCAAGGACCACATAGTTCGTCATCGCCGGGAGAAATACCATGGAAATGCCGCTGATGACGCCCGGCATCGACAGCGGGAGGGTCACCTTCCAGAAGGCGACCTGCTCATTGGCCCCGAGATCCGCCGCGGCCTCGAGAAGCGAGCGGTCGAGTCGTGAAATCGTCGTATAGATCGGAAGGATCATGAACGGCAGGAAGTCATAGCTCATACCGATCACCGCATTTAAGAAGGGATGCATCGCAAGGTTTCCCTCGAGGAAGGTCAGCACCTCCTTCAGTGCCGTGATTCGAAGTGAAAAGTTGATCCACATCGGCATCACGAAAAGCATCACGACGACCGACTTCGCACGGAAGTGACTGGTCGCAAGGATGTACGCGAGCGGATACGCCAGCAGTACACAGACGATGGTAGTGACCGTTGCAATCGCGAGACTGTAGAACAGGGTGCCGACGGTATTCGGATTCGTAAAGAAGCCGATGAAATTCATCATCGTAAACTGTCCGGAGCCGTTCGTAAACGCATAGTAGAACAGCACCGCGAGCGGAGCAATGACGAACAGAATCAAAAAGAGCACATAGGGAATACCCAGATTTTTTCTGGAAAAATGCATAGCTCTGCTCCTTTCTACTTCTTAATGGTAAAGCTCATCTTCTCGGTCGGCATGATGAGACCGACACGGTCGCCCATGTTCCAGAGATCCTCATCGTAAACCGCGAAATCCTGCTCGAGCTCCGTATGAATGATGTACAGGTAGTGGGAGCCCTGGTAGATCAGGTTACTGATGTTGCCCTGGATGAGGCCCTCCTCCTGATTGTCGGTCAGCTCGATATCCTCCGGCTGGATAGACGCCATGACACGAATGCGTCCGGTATCAATGATTTCACCGTTCGCATCGAGGATGGTGCCATCCTCCTGCCGCTTTCCGCCCTTGATGAGCTTCGTCAGGCTCGCATGCAGAAGCTGGCCGTTGTACTCGAGACGGTAGTCCTTGTTGATGTCCACCTGGAAGGTATTGGTATGATCCTCAGCGATCATGATGTGAATGCCATCCGGCTCCAGACAGATGCCGACGCGGTCGCCGACATTGGCCGCCTTCGTAGAGCGTGCCACGATCTCGTTCTTTCCGGACTGGATCGTGATCTCGTAGTGCATGCCCTTGAAGATGACCGCGGTCACGACGCCACGAATGGTGCCGTTCTCCGGGCGGGTCAGCTCCACATCCTCCGGACGCACAACCGCCGTAATGTGCGTACCCTCTGGTACATCATCGACACAGGTAAACTCCCCGCCACAGAAGCGCGTCGTCAGCTTGCCCGTCATGATCCCGCTGAAGATGTTGCTCTCGCCGATGAAGTCCGCAACGAAGGCATTCTTCGGCTCGTTGTAGATGTCCTCTGGTGTACCGATCTGCTGGATCTCCCCCTCACTCATGACCACGATCTTATCGGACATGGTGAGTGCCTCCTCCTGGTCATGCGTAACGTAAATGAAGGTGATGCCGAGCTTATCATGCATGGCCTTCAGCTCGATCTGCATCTCCTGCCTCATCTTGAGGTCGAGCGCACCGAGCGGCTCATCGAGGAGCAGAATTTCCGGCTCATTGACGAGTGCACGTGCGATGGCGATACGCTGCTGCTGGCCACCGGAAAGGGTCGCCACACTTCGGTCCTCGAAGCCCTCGAGGTCCACGAGGCTCAGCATCCGCTTCACCTTCCGGTCGATCACGTCCTTCGGCTCCTTCTTCTGTCGAAGGCCGAAGGCAATGTTATCGTAGATGTTCATATGTGGAAAGAGCGCATAGCGCTGGAACACCGTATTGATCGGTCGCTCGTACGGCGGCAGCGAGGTGATGGATTTTCCATTCAGAAGAATCTCGCCCGAGGTCGGGATATCGAAGCCTGCAATCATACGAAGGGTCGTCGTCTTCCCACAGCCAGACGGGCCCAGGAAGGTCACGAATTCACCGCGCTTCACCTCCAGGTTAAAATCGTGGACGGCGATGAAGCCATTGTCGTCGTACTGCCGCATCACATGTCGGAGCTCAATGATATTCTCGCTTTTCATTGTTTCATTACCCATAGTTTTTCCCTTCCTGCTTCCCATTAAAACTCTGGCGGTGTGCTGATCCACAGATACTTCGCCGGCTTCGCGCTCGGATTCGAGATCCAGTGGACCTGTGTCGTACGGTAGTAGAAGCTCTCCCCGGCCTTCACCGTGTAAACCTCATCACCGAAATGTACCTTGATTTTTCCACTTATGACATAGCCGAATTCTTCTCCCGTATGCGGCTTGTCCTCTTCGAGTGCCTGATGTGGGGCCAATGTCACGAGCAGCGGCTCCATCTCGAACTTCTGTGCCGTCGGCACCAGCCATTTGCGACAGTTTCCCTGCTCATCCACCTTCTCGAAGCAGTCTGCCGAGGTAAAGACGATCTGCTCCTGCGACGAGGCCTTAAAAAACTCTCCTGGCGTCGTCCCGAGACACTCGATCAGATCCATCAGCGTCACGACGGAAGGGGAGACCTGTCCGCGCTCCAGCTGAGAGATAAAGCCCTTCGTGAGCTCCGTCCGGTCCGCAAGCTCCTGCTGCGTGAGCCCGTTCCTGTTCCGGAGGTTTTTAATTTTCCGTCCGATTTCGACGTTCACCTGTTCTGTTTCCATGCATGCTTCCTCTTGCAGTGTCCTAGGATACTGTCCTTCGTTCCTCTTCAGAGCTCCCTGCTTTCATCCTCATGTGCACTGCTTTTTGCTAAACTTCCGATATTCTATTACTAAACTTTTAAAGCCGAGGTTCATTATACTATAACTAAACTTTAAATCAATTCATAATTTACTTTTTACAGGAAAATTACAGGGCGCATGGAAAAAAGCTGCCGCATGGCCCGGGGAGTTCTAGGCAAGAAGGCCCTGCACAGAAAAGAGCTGCCGCAGCGTGTGCGACAGCTCTCTGAAGTTCCTTCACAGGAAGGTATCTTATTTTAAGAAAAATCACTGGTCTTTCGAAGATTCGAATCAATGAGGCGGTTAAAGCCGAGCCAGCCGTTCGCATCCGGGGCCTTGCCGCCCTTACCTGCTGCGGCGATTGCCTCGCGCATCGTTTCGAGCTTCGCATCGACATTGTCTGCGAAGGACAGCGCCATGGCCTCCATGAGCGCCGGCTTCTTCGGAGAGCCATACTCCAGCTCACCGTGGTGTGCGAGGATGCAATGTCCCAGCTCCGCAGCGAGGGTCTCCGGGAAATCCGGAATCTTCTTTGCGGTATTGATGACGTTCTGATAGCCGATCACGATGTGACCAATCAGCTGTCCGACGTCGCTGTAGTCGTTCCGTGGGAACGCGGTCAGCTCCTGCACCTTTCCGATGTCGTGGCAGAGCGCGGCCGTGACGAGAAGATCCCGATGGAGGTCTGGATAATGCTTTGCGAAGTAATCACAGATGGCCGCCACCGACAGCGTATGCTCCGCAAGTCCACCGACATAGCCATGATGCACGGACTTCGCAGCGGAGTGCTGTAAAAACTCCTTATGGAAGCCTTCATTCTCAAGAAAAATCATGTTCAGCAGGCGATTCAGGTACGGATTCTTCACCGATTTGATCATCTGCTGCAGCTCCTGATCCATCTCCTCGATCGGGCGTCCCGATACCGGAAGATAATTCTTCGGGTCGTAGGAGCCCTCCTTCGCCACCCGGAGTCGCTGAATGCTGAGCTGATTGCTGCCATTATAGACGGAGACATTGCCCTCGACATAGACATAGTCGAGCACATCGAAGTCTGAAATGCCCGGCGAGTTCGGCTCCCAGACCTTCGCATCCACCTGTCCGGTCCGATCCTGAAGCGTGACGTTCAGGTATTCCTTGCCATTCTTCGTCGTGGCGGCGTTCTTCGTCTTCACAAGGTAGGTATCTGCGACCCGCATGCCGTCATAAAAGCTCTCGATAAAGCGCATCCCGCCCTTCGGGGCCGATGCATTCTGTTCTCTGAAAAACTCGTTAAATTCCATTTTCTTTTCTTTCTAATCCATGGGAAGCTGTACCTGCTGTCAATGTTTCCTTCGCGCGAAGGCCTTTCACCGGCGTGTTCTCACCGGTCCTCTTCACGCGCTCGCCGAAGCGTCCGGGCGGCGCGTCCATGGAGCCGCGTCACTTCCGCCCATACTAGCACATGAAGAAGCAAGGTGCAACGTTTCCGGATCCGGCCGATGAGGATCCGTCCGTCGCCCAGATCGAATACCGTCTCCACTTTGGAGCGCAGGCTTTCGGATCGGCAGCTTTCTCATCAGCGCGCTCCCACCGTCACCTTATATTCCACCTCGCTGTACTCCACGCCACGCTGCCGCTGCACCGTCACCCGGATCTCATCGCCCGCTTCCAGCGTGCCAAGCACCTTTCGGAATTCCGGCATGTTCGTGATCTCCGTGTCCTCAATGCGCGTGAGCACATCGCCACTCTGGATGCCGGCATTGTACGCCGGTGAGTTCTTCTCGCATTCCTTGATATAGAGGCCCTTCGGCAGTCCCGCGCGCCCCATCTCGTCGTTCACCTCCTGTGCATGGAAGCCGAGGTACGGGTAGGAGGCGCCATTCGACAGCTTCTGAATCTGTGCGAGGAAATCCGTCACCACCGCAATCCGCTGATACCCCTCCACCGTGTCACCGAGGTGGCTGCTGACCCAGCCGATGAGCTCGCCCTTCGTATTCAGCACGAAGGTGCCGCTTTTCGCTTCTGCATGAAGATCCGCCTGCATGGCGGCAATGCTGCCATCGATGTACGAGGTATTATACGTCACGGACGAAAGGATTCCGGTCGTACAGGATGGGAAGCTCCCATCGGGTGCACCGACCGCAAGAAGAAGGTCCCCACGCTGCAGGCGACCAGCATTGCCGATCGTCACGGTCCGAAGCTCATGTCGATCCTTCGCACTCAGGGTATGCTGGGCAATGGAAACGACCGCGATGCCATCCGCCTCATCCTTCGCCTTCAGCTCGGCCGCATAGGACACGCCCCCGATCTTCACACTGATCGAGGCACCGTCCTGAAGGATGTCCGAAGAGGTCAGTACGAGAAGCTCATCCCCGGTTCGGGCAATGAGAATACCGGCCGCCTGATGGCCGGACGCCACCTCGAGCCCGAACATGTCGGTGCTCGTATCCCGGCTCTCCACCTCCACAAGGCTCTGCTCCGCCTCGGAGGCCACATGTCGGAGCGCGAGATTCAGGTTCTCCACATCCTCCACTCGGTAGACGTGCGCGTCCATGGCCTGCTCCACGAGGTCCTCCACGGGCGTCGTTTCCTCGACGGCAGCCGTCTCCGCCACGGAGGTCTCCGCTTCACTGCTCGCTGTCGACGCGTCGCCGGAGGACGCTGCACCCTCCACCGCCGACGTTCCGCCTTCACTCTCTCCGGACTCGGCCAGAGCATCACTCTCCGACGGGAGCTCCTCGGTTTCCAGCACGACTGCCTCTGTTTCAAGCGGGTAGAAATGCTCTCTGAGCTTCGGCTCCAGCCCGGCGAAGGCCGCTGCACTCACAGAGCCGAAAAGAAGCGCAGAAATCATCACACGTGCATAGTGCTTCGTGCGCTTCCGCCAGTCCTCCTTCCGACCCACGATATTCTCTTTAATAAAGTCTTTTTCTGCCATACGGCAATTATACCCATGATGATATTTTCACGCAAGAAATTTGCGTTCCTGTGCTATACTGATAGCTATGAATGAAAAAGTATTACATACACTCGAATTTAATAAAATCAAGGATCGTCTCTCGGACTGCGCGAGCTCCCAGGAGGGACGAAAGCTCGTAGAGGCCCTGCTTCCATCGACGAATCTCGAAGAAATCAATCGAAACCTTGCGGAAACCGATGCGGCACTTCTGCGCATCGGCCTCTATGGCACACTTTCCTTTTCCGGGGTGAAGGATGTCCGCGACAGCCTGAAGCGACTGGAAATCGCCGCCTCCCTCTCCGCTGCGGAGCTTCTATCCATCAGCGGCGTGCTGACCGTGGCTGGACGCGCGAAGGCCTATGCCCGGGACAGCGAGAAGAGCCCAGAGGCGCCGAAGCCGGTACCGAGAGCCGTGCGATTAAATGCCCACTATACGAAGAATCAGCCGGATCCAGAGAAGCTCCGGGAGGAGAGTGCAGACGATGCACTGTCCTCGTATTTTCGAGACATTGAACCGCTCTCCCCTGTAAATAAGGAAATCGTCCGCTGCATTCTCTCCGAGGATGAGATCGCCGATGACGCAAGCGCCGGGCTTTTCAGCGTGCGAAAGAAAAAGCACGTCCTGGAGGAACGCATCCATACCACGCTGAATGGCATTCTGAATGGCAGCCGTGCACTTCTGCAGGATGCCGTCATTACCATGCGCGATGGCCGCTACTGTCTCCCGGTGAAGGCCGAGTACAAGTCCAGCTTCCCAGGAATGGTCCACGATCAGAGTGCGACGGGATCCACGCTTTTCATCGAGCCAATGAGCATCGTGAAGCTGAACAATGACATCCGCGAGCTGGAGGCCGACGAAAAGAAGGAGATCGAGAAGGTCCTGGAGACCCTCTCCGGTTCCCTCATGCCGTATACAGCGCAGATTCGTCAGGATATCGACATTCTCGCCCATCTCGACTTCGTGTTTGCGAAGGCGAAGCTCGCCGCCGCGATGCGCGCAACCCGTCCGGTGCTGAACGATCAGTACTACATCAGCATCCTGCAGGGCCGTCATCCGCTGATCGATCCGAAGAAGGTGGTTCCCATCACGGTCTACCTCGGGAAGGAATTTGATCTTCTCGTCATCACCGGACCGAATACCGGTGGTAAAACCGTCTGCCTGAAGACCATCGGCCTTTTCCAGCTCATGGGCCAGTCGGGACTCTTCATCCCGGCAGCCGAGGGCTCCGAGCTCGGCGTCTTCGAGGAAATCTTCGCCGATATCGGGGATGAGCAGTCCATCGAGCAGAACCTGTCCACCTTCTCCGCGCATATGACGAACACCGTCCGTATCCTGCGTGAGGCCGACAGCCACAGCCTCTGCCTCTTCGATGAGCTCGGCGCTGGAACCGATCCGACCGAGGGTGCTGCCCTCGCAATGGCGATTCTGAACTTCCTGCATAACATGAAGACCCGGACGGTCGCCACCACACACTATGCGGAGATCAAGGTTTATGCCCTCTCCACAGACGGTGTGGAAAATGCAAGCTGCGAGTTCGATGTCAACACCCTGAGTCCGACCTATCGACTGCTCATCGGTGTACCAGGCAAGTCCAATGCCTTCGCCATCTCACAGAAGCTGGGCCTGCCATCCTACATCATCGACGATGCAAAGAGCCGTCTCGAAAACGAGGATGTCAAGTTTGAGGATGTCATCGCGAGCCTCGAGGAGAGCCGCGTGACCGTGGAACGGGAGCGAGAGGAAATCGCCCGCTATAAGGCGGAAATCGAGGAGTACAAGCGGCGCGCACGGGAAAACTCCCGCGGCGTTGAAAAGGGCCGTGACAAGATTCTCCAGAAGGCACGAGAGGAGGCCGCCCAGATTCTCGCCGACGCGAAGGAAACGGCCGACAGCATTGTCAAGGAATTACGGAAGCAGGAGCAGAACGGTGCCGCGGTCTTCGAGGCCGACCAGACCCGTTCCACCCTGAATAAGAAGCTCCGGGAAACACAGGCCAGCCTCTCCGCCGGACAGAAGGTGAAGGGGCCGTCCCAGCCGGTATCTGCGAAGAGCATTCGCATCGGCGATACCGTCCATGTCGCCTCCATGAATCTGAACGCGACCGTCTCGACCCTGCCGGATCGAAATGGAAAGCTGTACGTCACGGCCGGCATCATCCGTACGCAGGTATCGGTACGGGATATCGAGCTGGTGGACAGTGGCAAGGTCTCCGGCCCTGGCATCGAACCGGGAAAGAAGGGGAAAAAGTCGCATGCCGGAAATATCCGCATGCAGAAGACTCTGAGTATCTCGCCGGAGATCAATCTGATTGGACAGACCACCGCCGAAGCGATTCCAGAGCTTCAGAAGTACCTGGATGACGCTTACCTCGCGCATCTGCCACAGGCACGTATCGTCCATGGTCGTGGCACGGGTGTCCTTCGAAAGGCCGTGCATGCCCAGCTGAAGAAGCTGAAGTACGTGGATTCCTTCCGTCTCGGTGAGTTCGGTGAGGGCCAGGATGGTGTCACGATTGTGACCTTTAAGAAATAATGCTGCGACCCCCTGCCGGATGGTTGTGGCTTCCTGAAGATCCAGGGCACGGACGATCGAGGCCATGCTTCGGCGCCGCAGGCTCTGTAAAGCAGTGAAAGGAGGACCCGCGATGGCGGAGAAACAGAAAATCCTCATTGTTGATGATGACGCTTCGATCTCGGAGCTGATCTCGCTCTACCTCGAGAAGGAAATGTTTGATACGCGCTGCGCCGAGGATGGTGAGGAGGCGCTGAAGATCTTTCCGGAATATCAGCCGAATCTTGTAATTCTGGACCTGATGCTCCCGGGCATTGATGGCTATGAGGTGTGCCGTCGCCTGCGCGCCAGCTCCCAGGTACCCGTCATCATGCTGTCCGCAAAGGGCGAAACCTTCGACAAGGTGCTGGGCCTCGAGCTCGGTGCCGATGATTACATGGTGAAGCCGTTCGAATCCAAGGAGCTGGTGGCACGCGTAAAGGCCGTCCTTCGCCGCTACCAGCAGGCCGATGCCCAAGTCACGGCGGCCGTTGATGCTGCGCTCTCTCAGCAGCAGGCAAAGGTCCCATCCGGACTTGTCGAGAGCTCTCCGCTCTCCACCGGAGACGAAAGCCTCACCTTTACCGCCTATGCGGAGGGGGACAGTGGCTCCGGCGAGCTCTATACCTACAATGGTCAGACGGGACAGATGCACCGTGGCGGTGCCGATGCCCGGGCGCACATGGGCGATGGGCTCGATGCCTATCGGAATGGCGACTATCTCGAGTACAAGGATCTCATCATCAATAAAACGAATTATGCGGTCTATTACAACGGGCAGGTGGTGGAAATGCCGCCGAAGGAGCTCGAGCTTCTCTACTTCCTGGCGGCGTCACCGAACCAGGTCTTCACGAGAGAGCAGCTTCTCGACCATATCTGGGGCTATGAATTCGCCGGAGATTCCCGCACCGTGGATGTCCATATCAAGCGTCTCCGCGAAAAGCTGCACGGCAATCCTGACTGGGAGATTTCCACCGTCTGGGGCATCGGCTACAAGTTCCGCGTGATCTGAGCCCCGCCCTTGGAAGGCGGCCTGATGAAAATAGTGCGAGGCGACCTGGGCACCGTTACTCGACCGCCCCGGTGAGACGACCTTGCCGGAGATGACGGCCTGCCACCTCCGTTTCGGCATTTCCGTGGCGGGTGGCCCTCTGAACTCAGTACGCCCTGCGGCGAAAAAATCTAAAATCGAGTCCCTAAGAAGCACTAGGCCCTCTGCA
>DJEQ01000110.1:0-18696 GCA_002431355.1 Oribacterium sp. UBA5894 | reverse complement strand
AGGAAAAATTACTCCAAGTGCTTTCTAAGGGACTCGATTTTGATTTTTTACGTCCTCGGCGTATTCGTTCCGAGGGCCACCCGCCACAAAAATCGCCGAAACGCATATTCACATGCTCCGGTAATTGGCAAGACCGTCTCACAGAAGCGGCACAAACAACAGCGCACCGGTCGCCCTCGTTATTTTTCTACAAGGCCGCCTTACAGGGGCGGGGCTCAACCGATGTCGGCCGTTTCGCCGTAATTCGCCGGTGGCAGTGTAAACGTAAATTCGGTGCCGACGCCTTCCGTCGACACACAGTCGATGTTCTCACCATGCGCGGTAATGATGGACTTCACGATGCTGAGGCCGAGGCCGGTGCCGTGCTTGTCCTTGCCGCGGGACTGGTCCGCCTTATAAAAGCGATCCCAGATCTTCGCGATGTCCTGCTTCGGGATGCCGATGCCGGTGTCCTTTACAGAAACAAAGACCTTCGTGCCTCGGAGGCCCGTCCGAATCGCGATGGAGGAATTCGAATTACTGAACTTCAGTGCATTGTCCACCAGATTGTACAGCACCTGCTGGATCTTACTGTAATCCGCATAAACCATTTCCTTCTTCTCCGCGAAGGTCAGCTCGAAAACGATGCCCTTCTTCTGGCAGGTCATCTCGAAGCTTGCACAGACATCCCGAATCACACGATTGACATCAAAATTCGAACGGCTGAGAAAGCCCTTCTTATCGAGCGTTCCAAGACTCAGCATGGATTGTGTGAGCTTCGTGAGTCGATCGGTTTCAGAAATCAGCCGCGTCAGATACTTCGCCTCCAGCTCCTTCGGAATCGTGCCATCGAGAATCGCCTCCAGATAGCCCTTGATGGAAGTGAGGGGAGAACGGAAATCGTGACTGACGTTCGCGATAAACTGCTTCTGATAATCATCGGACTTCGAAATTTCATCTGACATGAAGTTCAGCGTCTCCGCAAGATAGCCCATCTCATCCGAACTGTGTGCCTCAATCTTATAGTGATAATCTCCGGCCGCATACTTCGTCGCGCCCTCTGTGATCCGCTTCAGCGGACGATAGACGATCACATAGAAGACCGCCAGAATAAGAAGTGAAAGAACGAACAGAATCAGTGCCGTGATATAGACAATGTTCAGAATCTCGTTCTGCGTCGTTACGATGCCATCCACCGGCTGATGAATCAGAACATAGCCCCCCGTGGTATAGCCACGCGTCACAGGGGCCATCACAGACAGTACATCGGAAGAAAACATCTCATGATAGCTTCCAAGCATGTACCGCATGCCAGTCATCGTACTGTCAAAGTCCGGGATCTCGGCATCCTTATGCTGGTCATCTGCTGAATCGCTGAGCACCCTGCCATTTCGATCCACAAGCCAGATATCCACGTCAAGGAAGGTGGACACCGCCTCCATCTGCTGCCGCACCGCTTCCGTGCTGAGACTGAGATTCCCATTCTCTGAGTAGGTGGAGGAAATAAGGGTGGCCTCACTGTAAAGGCTATTTGCCTGCTTTCCCACCAGGTAGCGATACGTGAGCCCAGAGGACAGAATCGCTACCACCATAAAGCCCAGTACACCGAAGACGATATAGGCCAGGATAAATTTCACAAAAAGAGATCGCTTCATCCGATTCTGCCGCTTTACTGTGCGAGTACGAGCTTCGCGCTGCCATAGATGCCCGCATCATTTCCGAGGGTTGCCAGCACGATGTCGGCCTTCTTTGTGAGAAGTGGGGTCAGGGCTTCATACTGCTTCTTTACGAGGTCAATGAGAAAGCTTCCTGCCTTCGACACGCCTCCGCCGATGACAAACACCTCCGGGTCTGCCACCATGGACACGGTGGCCATGACGAGTCCGAGATAATGCATACTTGTCTCGAGGGTCTTCCGTGCGAGGGCATCGCCGGCTTTTGCACAGTCACATACATCCCGTGCACTGAGCGCATCGCCGAAGCTGCGCATGGCGGAGTCCTCACTGCTCGCCAGAAGATTCCGTCTGGCCTCCCGTACAATGCCGGTTGCGCTGGCCACCTGCTCGAGACAGCCATGACCGCCACAGTTGCAGGCCTCCGGCTCTCCCTCGCGTACATGAATATGGCCGATTTCCGCTCCGGCTCCATGCACACCGGCCAGGATATGTCCATCCACGATGAGACCACCGCCGACACCGGTGCCGAGCGTCACCATCAGAAGATTCTCGTGGCCTTTACCGCCACCCTGCCACATCTCGCCGAGGGCGGCGACATTGGCATCGTTTCCGACCGCACAGTGAATCTCCCCGCCCATGAGCTCCTGCATCTCCTTTGCCGGCCAGTGATCATGCCATCCGAGGTTCACGCAGATGTGGACATAGCCGTTCGGCTCCACCGGTCCCGGCACACCGATGCCGATGCCCTCGAGCTCACTCAGCGCGATGCCCTTCTCCCGAAGATGCTGCTTCAGCGCATCCGCCACATCCGGAAGGATGTACTTTCCATCCTCTTCCTTCCGGGTCGGCACCTCCCACTTTTCGAGCAGTACACCCTCCGTGGTGAAAATACCGCACTTTACACTCGTACCGCCTACGTCAACGCCTGCACAATACTGTTTCATATGAACCCCCTTACTTCAGTTTTACTGATTCGATCGCACCGGTACTGCCGATGAGCAGATTCAGTCCCAGTGGAGTCTGGAAGCCACGTGCCACACGTACCTTCGTCATCGAGGTATCCATATTTCCACTGTACTTGCATGTTCCGCTCATGTCATAGACCTGGAGCGTTGTATCGTTATAAATCAGAACCTTCTTCTGATCGATATCGAAGCCTGTATAATTCAGCTGAAATGGCGTTGAGAACACGGTCTGTCCGTTCAGCTTATAGACGGTCAGCTGATACGGCGCCGACGAGCCTTCCGTATCGCTGCTGTCCGTAATCACGCCAATGTAGTCGTCCGCATAGCAGATGGCCTGAATCGTCTGGTCGATTTCCACCTTCTGTACAAGCTCCGGGCTTGTCAGCACCTTCGTACTGAAGAAGGCAATGCCGCCATCATAGAAGGCCTGCGCATGCGTATCATCCGAAAAATGCACGCGTCCCGTAAGGTGACCGCTGAAATCATCGGTAAAGCCACCCACGACACGGTTGCTGCCTGCATTCTGACCGATCTCGCTCAGATTGTAGAAAATGACCTTGTTCTGCAGCGTACCATTCTCGAGATAGGCAAAGGAAGCCATCAGCTCCGTACCATCGGGAGAAACCGAAATGTCTACAGGATAACCATCGCCATCCAGAACCGACTTGATGGAAATATCGAGAGCCGCTCCCTCCTTGGAAAAGACGGTGATATAGCTTGCCTTGGAATCCTCGAGCAGCGCATAGGTCACGCCCGTGGCCGCCACGGATACCTTCGTAATCGGCAGGTTCGTCTCGGCCTGTCCCGTCGTTCCCGACTTGTTCATGATGTAGATCGAGGTCTTGTCCTGATCTGCAATCGCACAGTAATCGCCATTGACGGAAACATAGGGACGGCTCATCTCATAGGACTGGTTCCAGATGGTTTTTCCCGATGCATCGATGTACGTCGCACCATCCCGGGTCACCTTCAGAAAGCCGTCCCCGAAGATTTCATAGTCCTCATAGTCCGATTCGATGCTCCCATCGGCGCCTGTATCGTCGTTTCGCCAGTTCTGGCTGAAGCCCGTATAGGGACGGATCGCCATATAAAGGGCCCCACCCCCGAGCACCAGAACCACCAGCATCACCAGAAGAAAAACAAGGAGGCGGCGACGCTTCCGTCCCCGCTTCTCCTCCGACTGATCCTGCGCCTCGGACTGTTCCATCAGCTCCTTCGTGTCAACCACGCGACGACGCAGCTCCTGTTTTCGATTTTCTCTCTCAATATCAGCCATAAAGGGCACTGCTCCTGTATTCGAGATGCAAGCGGCAACACGCGCCTGTTTCCGTGCAGAGCGTCAACGCCTCCGAAGCGTTGCGTATTCTCCCTGCATCTCGTATTATCGATTACGCATATAAGTTTTCCGGATAAACGCCCTGTTGAACGAGCTCCTGCAAGGATTTCTCCACAGCTTCCTTGTCCTCGGCATAGGTGACACCAAACCACTTGTCATGGTCCTTCAGTACCTTCACCGTTGCCTTGCCTTCGAGCATCAGCTTCGAAATCTCCGACGGAAGAAGATACTCGCTCTTCAGCTCCTGTCCATGCGCATCGAGCCAGGACGGGAAATTTTCAATCAGTACATCCAGATACTTCTCTGGAAGACCAAACATATTCATGGAAACGATGGCGCTGCCATCGACCTCGACATCCTTACCGTCACCATCCTTGCCCATGAGACGTCCATCGGCCTGCTTCGCGATGTCATAGGTTTCATCGATCTCGTGAAGGTATCCTCCCTCGCCCATCACACAGACGCCACGGTTCACCGTACCATGGTCAGACAGGGTATTGCCCACGATATAGCCAGCCATGCACATATCGAAGACCGGTGCGTTCTCATCCATGGTATTTACCAGATAGTCATGAATCAGCTTGAAGCCCTCACGGCCATAGAAGTCGTCGGCATTGATCACGGCAAATGGGCAGTCAATGAGCTCGCGCACCTGAATCAGTGCATGCGCCGTACCCCACGGCTTCGTTCTTCCCTCTGGTACGCTGTAGCCCTCTGGCAGCTTGTCCAGCTCCTGGAAGGCATACTTGCACTTCGCAATCTTCTCGATGCGGTTCCCGATAATCTCACGGAAGTCCTTCTCGATATCCTTTCGGATAATGAAGACAATTTCATCGAAGCCAGCCTCGAGTGCATCGTGAATCGAATAGTCCATGATGATCTCGCCACTTGGCCCAAGCTTTGCGAGCTGCTTGATGCCACCGCCGAAGCGGGAGCCTAAGCCTGCCGCCATAATTACCAATGCTGTTTTTTTCATTTTATTTCCTCCCGTCAATAGCCGAGCCATGCGCCATCCGCACCCACATGAAGTCCGTCCGGCGTTGTCGTGTTCGTCAGCATGGCTCCGTACGTACCGTCATGAAGCTCGTTAAAGTAATAGTATTTGTCGTTCACCTTCCACCAGCCATGCAGCATCGCGCCGTAGGTGGCACCCTCTGTCGTATTCAGGAGATACCAGCGGCCGTCCACACGCTGAAGACCGGTCAGCATTGCACCATCGGAGCCCATCAGGTACCAGTTCAGACCATCCGGACAGAGCCAGCCCGTCAGGAACTGGTTGCCTGCGATATAGTACCACTTGTTCATGTAGCGCATCCACTGTCCACTGCCGGTCCCGGTCGTTCCTGCTGCATTCAGCGTGCTTGCCGGGCTTCCATTCTGAAGGTTAAAGCCCGGTCCGAAGATCTTGTCTGCACTGTTCTTTACCTTCACGGTCGAGCTGCTCGTCACAATCGCATTGGAGCGGGCGGTCGGAATCGAGAAGCTGTATTCGGATTCCGTCTTGTCTCCGTCGACCGTTGTATCATCACAGATGAACATGGACTTCGCCATGAAGTCTCCACCATCCCCGCTGGCTGCCGCCTGCACGGAAATATGATCGACCGAGCGGCCATTCGAGTCATAGCTCGAGATATTGATCGCATGCTTCGTGCCTGTCACGGACGTTCTGGTTTCGTGATTGTCACCATCCGCATCCGTCCAGTAGACATAGACATTGTACTTCGTCGCATAGTTGACCTTCGCCCAGCTGATTTCATCACCGTTTCGTTCAAAGCCGGTCGGATTTTTCAGCACATAGAAAGGGTAGGTCGTGCAGCGGAGCCGGACGACGCTCTCGTTTCGGCTGAGGATCTCGACCTTCGTCGCACCTCGTACCTCAACGGCACAGTCCGCACTGAAGGCATTGCCCGCTGCCGGATGCACCTCCACCGTATAGGTGTAGGATTTTCCAGGCTTCGTCTTATCGCCGGAGGTGCTGTAATCATAGACGAAGTAAAGCTGATCGTAGATGGCCGGTTCCTCACCGCTCGACATCTCACCTGCCGTCATCGTGCTCTCTTCCTCTGGCGCCAGATCCAGGCGAACCGTGCTGATATTTGCGGCGAAGGCATTCATCGCGAACATCAGGACACAGGCCGCCGTGGTCCATAAGAGCTTTCGTAATTTCATCGTCACGCCTCCTTTCGAGTACACCGCGCGGAAATTTTATGAAAAATCGTCGCCCTCCTGCCCGAAAATCCGGCAGCAAGGCTTCCTTAAAATCATCACTTTATTGTACCAAGGAATGGAGGTCTTTTCAATACGAGGGGCCTTCGCCATCGGTGACCATCCGCGAGCCCGTGGGCTGCGATTCACCAGCGGGCGGTATGGCTTCCTGGCATCCGCCGGGCACGGGGCTGCGATTCACCAGTGGGCGGTATGACTCCCTGGCATCCGCCGGGCACGGGGCTGCGATTCACCAGTGGGCGGTATGACTCCCTGGCATCCGCCGGGCGCGAGAGCTGGAGCATCCCATCAAAAAGCGAGAGGAGGCCTCTCCTCTCGCCGTGTCCTGTTTCATTTCATACATCGAAGTGCTTTTTCTGCTCAGCGCACCTCATCGAGGATTGTGGCCAGCGCCGCCACCTGTGCACTCGTGGTCGCCCAGGAGGTGCAGAAACGGACCACCATCTGTTCCTCATCATACGGCTCCCAGGTCGAGAAAATGACGTCCTTCGCCGTCAGGGCCTCGAGCGTTTTCTTCGGCATGATCACAAACTGCTGGTTCGTCGGTGAATTCAGGAAGAAGGCATAGCCGCGGTCACGGAAAACCGCCTTCAGCTCCTCGGCGCGGTCGATGGCATTGGCCGAAATCTCCGTATAGAGATGGTCGGTGAAGAGCGCATCAAACTGCACACCATTCAGACGTCCCTTGGCAAGCAGCGCGCCATGCTCCTTGATCATCGTCACCATCTGCTTCGGTGCATCTCCCTTCGGATAGACGACCGCCTCTCCACAGAGGGCACCGACCTTCGTGCCGCCGATGTAGAACACATCCGTGCAGCGGGCAATGTCGTCGATCGTGACGTCGGTGTCGTGGCTCATGAGGCCGTAGCCGAGACGGGCTCCATCCAGGAAGAGCGGAAGCTGCCACTTATGACAGACCTCCGAAATCGCTTCCAGCTCGGCCTTCCGATAGAGCGTGCCGTACTCGGTCGGGTGACTGATGTACACCATGCCTGGGAAGACCATGTGGTCATGATCCCCGTCCGCATAGAAGGCGGCCACCATGTGGTCAAGCTCCGTGGCGTCCATCTTACCCTCGTGGCTCGGGAGTGCCATGACCTTGTGGCCCGTAAACTCGATGGCGCCGGCCTCGTGGCAGTTGACATGACCGGACTGAACGGCCACCACGCCCTCATACATACGAAGCGTGGTGTCAATCACCGTCTGGTTCGTCTGCGTACCGCCGGTCAGGAAAAAGATTTCTGCCTTCGGGCAGCCGATAAAGCTTCGGATCTTCTCCTTTGCGCGCTCCGTATAGGTATCTGTGCCATACCCGGTCAGCTGCTCCATGTTGGTCTTTGTGAGTGCCTCCAGTACCTTCGGATGGCAGCCCTCGGTATAATCACTTGCAAAATTCAGCATTGTACTCCTCCTGACCGCTGCCGTATCACTTTCCGAGAATGACCTTCCGCAGTGGTGCAGCGATCTTCTCAAGCTCGGCCTCATCGGTGATCTTCTTCATATTCGGATCCATGGCGAAGGTTCCGCCCCACTCAAACTGATCCTTGTACTTCGGTACGAGGTGCATGTGCAGATGACAGCCGGTGTCACCGTACATACCGTAGTTCAGCTTATCCGGGTGATGCACCGCATGGATGGCATTGGCCACGGTCACCACATCGGCGATAAATGCTGCGCGGTCCTCCCCGCTGAGCTCCAGCATCTCGGATACATGATGCTTCGATGCGACAATGCATCTGCCTAGATGGCTCTGCTCCTTAAAAAGATATACCGTGGAAGCCGGAAGCTCACAAATCTCATATCCGAACTTCGCGACCAGCTCTCCCTTTGCACAGTACGCACAATCTGGATGTTCCTTCGCCCTGTCTGCCATTTTAAAATCCTCCTGCTTTTTAAATACATGCGATGATCCGCATGCTTCGATTCATTCTGCTTCCATATATCGCTGAAGCGTTCCGCTTCAGTATACCACCGAAGGCCATGCAAAGAAAGTGGCGCTGCTTTTTCAAATTTTGTAAGAATCCGGTGTCCCTTCTCTATAGCATTTTCATCGAAGATTCGTTACCATATAAAGAGAGCATCCGACGATGCCCTGCCGGATGGCATGTGTAGGGGTCTCATTTCAAGGAGACGTTCGATGGCGAAGGAATACATCCTCTGATTGCATGTTCAGGGCATCGTCTCTTATAAATACAACGTGATATTTCGATGAAAGGCGTTGATCATATGAAGAAGAGTCTAAAGAAAATCGTTACCATATTTGTGGCACTGAGCGCGATGCTGCAGCTGACAGCCTATGCAAATGGAATCTCGACAAGTGCTTCCCAGCAGGCCGCCGCGGCCGCAAACGCGCAGATACAGGCGGCTGCGACCACCGTTCCAGGGGCCAATGCTTCTGCCGCTGCACAGCAGACCACAGCCGCGCAGAATGCAGCCCAGCAGACGACGGCCCAGGTACAGGCTGCACAGAGCGCAGCCCAGCAGGCGGCCAATGCTGCACAGGCATCGCAGCAGACCATCACGGGGGTCGGTGGTGCCAGCATCGACATGAGCTCGATCAATCAAAGCGCACTGTCTCCGGCAGAGGCCATGGCCATCGGACAGAAGCTTGCGACCGTCAATGGCATCACCATTACCTACCAGATGCCAAACAATCAGACCGAGGTCCTCGATGGACTGACGATCGCCTCCTGGGTAACCGGAAATCAGGGCGCTACGGTAACCCTCGACGCGACGAAGGTCCGTGCCTATGTACAGAGCCTAAAGGACAAGTATGATACGAAGGATGGTGTCCAGACCTGGAAGAGTGCAGACGGTACGACGAAATCGCTGAAAACCTCCTATGGCTGGCGCATTGACCTCGACCAGGAGGTCGCAGCACTCACGGCCAACATTCAGAGCCTTCAGTCGGTGACCCGAGAGCCGATCTACTCCGCCCGTGCGGCACAGACCGCGATGCCTCAGTGGGGGAATACCTTCGTGGAGATCGATCTCTCCACCCAGCACGTCTACTACTATAAGGATGGCAGCTGCGTGTGGGACAGCAAGTGTGTGACCGGTACGGCGACGGATCCGGACCGCGCTACCCCGACCGGCGTCTTCTCCTTAAAGTATAAGCAGAAGGACCGCGTTCTCCGTGGACGCATCGATCCGAAGACCGGCAAGCCAAGCTATGAAACACCGGTATCCTACTGGATGCCATTCAACGGAAACATCGGTCTCCATGATGCAAACTGGCGCTCAAGCTTCGGTGGAAGCATCTATCTGAAGAACGGAAGTCACGGATGCATCAACCTGCCACCGGCCAATGCAAAAACGCTCTACGATCTGCTCACGCCGGGCACCGTCGTGGTCGTATGTGACTGATCGCATCGCGGACAGACCTCAGCAGTATAAAAATCGCAGGAATTTTTCGAGCACTGCCCGGAAATCCCTGCGATTTTCTTTTTCCTGAAGTCCCATAAGAAGGCGGTGGCCCGACGGAATCCTCCCTCCCGTCGGGCCACCGCCTCATTGTTCTACGCTTCTTTCGTCCGACCGTGCCGCTCAGATCAGCGTGAGCAGCCAGTCCGCAATGGTTTCCGTAAGAGCGACGCGGCAGCTCTGGAAGCCATGCTCCGCTGAAAAATACACCTTCTGATGATTTGCCGCACTTCCCAGTTTTTCAAGCTCTGTCCAGAGCGGTTCGATCATTTCCTGTACCGGTGCCACCTGATCGAGGGTTCCACCGATCATCAGCAAATTCCGATCCTTCATAGCCTGCACGGCATTCGTAAAGTGAAATTCCTGCCAGTGATTCTCTGCATCCTGAAACACCCGCTCCTGCTCGGCCTTTGTATTGAGCCGAAGCAGACGGCCATCCGAGGACGCGATCATATCGCGGAGGCTCTGCTCCTCCTGCTTCGTAAAGGCATAGGCAAGGTCATAGGGAGCCATCATGACGGTACCGCGAATCCACGGAAGACGGACGCTTGCATTGAGGACCGTATTACCACCCATGCTGTGCCCACAGAAGAAGATCCGCTCCGGGTCCACGCCATAGCGCTCCGCACCCTCGATGGCCGCGTATTTCGCGAGGGCCACGGCATCCGTCACACAGCCGGAAATCGAGTAGCTTCCCTCTGAGTTCCATGCGCCTCGATGATTCATCCGCATCACGAGGAAGCCCGCACGGCAGAGTGCCTGCGCGAGGTCATCACTGGAGACAATGCCTGGAAAGCCATGCACGAGAAGGACGGTTGGCAGGGGCCGCGCATAGATCTCCCCTGGCACATAGACCTCGCCATAGACCTCAGCCCCCTCGACGAAGAAGTCCAGCGTATCGACATAGGGAATCCGCTTCTCCGGCGCCTGGTACTCCGGGTCCTTAAAAAGATAGTTTCGATTCTGCTTCATGGTCCACCTCTTTCTGAAAAAAGGTCCGCGTACACTTCGGTGCCGCGGACATTCTATTCATCTGAAACTTTTTTGTACAGAAGACACTACGGAAAACAGCTTACGCTGCCGTTTCTGCCTTCTTCTTATACCAGTCCTTTCCATACAGGAAACGGCTCACCATCATGGAGGCCACCGTATCACCACAGGAGTTCACGAGTGTGCAGCCCGGATCGAAAAGCTGAGTCATCATGATGAGGATCGGAAGCGCCGCACTTGGGAAGCCGAAGCTCGAAATCAGCATGGTCTCCATCGCTGCACCACCACCTGGCACCGAAGATACCGCTACCGAAGCGGCCACTGCGATGACCAGTGCATAGGCATAATCGCCAAGGCCATTCAGCGGGTGATTAAAGAGGGCACAGCAGAGTGCGATCTCATAGACCGTTGCAAGGCAGGCACCATCCATGTGCATCGTTGCGCCCATTGGGCAGACCACAGAGGAAACCTCCCGCGGCACATTCATATTGTCGCAGGCCCGAAGCTGCAGTGGAAGGGCTGCCGCGGAGGAACGGGTGCCGAGGGCGGTCAGTGCCGGTACGAAGATTTCCTTAAAGAAATGCTGTACGCCCCACTTTCCAGCCGCCACAAAGGCATAGAGTCCGAGGAAAATGAAGAAGTACGCGAACATCGTCGGATAGTAGATGAGAAGTCCACGACCATACGAAGCGAGCAGCTCCGGTCCATAGGTTCCCGTCAGGTTTGCGAAATAGCAGGCAAGACCGATCGGTGCAAACTTCATGAGAAGATTGACCATCTGATAGAACACGGTCGACATATTGGCGAGCCACTCGGAAACCGCACGGCCCTTCTCGCCAAGCGTCGATACCGTGATGCCGAAAAAGACGGTAAAGACGATGAGCGGCAGGATGTGTGCACGTGTGATCACATCCGGGAAATCACTCACGGTGAAGGTATTCACGATCTGGTCGCCGATCGACTGCTCCGTTGTCTCGACGGCTGCGCTCGTATTCTCGATCGTGATGCTCGTATCCGGCGTAAAGATGGCCGTCACGATAAACATGATGGCACCCGCAATGGCCGCGGTCACGATGAACATCGCAATCGTCATCACGAGAAGCTTCCCGACCCGACGCGTATCCCCGATCGCGGCAATCGAACTCGAAATCGAGAAGAAGATCAGCGGCACCAGAAGCACAAAGAGCATATTGAGCCAGATCTGACCGATCGGATACAGAAATGCCGCCTTGTCTCCCAGGGCAATGCCGAGAATTGCGCCCACCAGCACACAGCTGATCAGAATGATCGGCTGCTTATAGGCTTCCCATTTACTCTGCTTTTCAGTACTCATGATTTCCCCCATTTCCATATGTGTGGAGCTCACAGAAGACGTTCCGCCTGCAGCCTCCAGAGCTGGATCGACACGCCTCTGCCTGACTTTCCGTGCCTTCGGTCTCCCACATATGCGTAAAAAATTTAAACATTTATGTTTATAGCACTTTAATGTGTTAAACACAAGAAGTGCATGAATAGAATATTTTTGTACGATTCATAAATCCGGGATATAAAAAGCTCGAAGCCCGTTTCAGAAGCCCCTGCCTCTGAAACGGCGCTTCGAGCGCCTGCTGATTCGATGTTCTACTTGCTTCGTTTCTGCTTCTTTAATACGAGGAAGAGCAGCGTCGCCGTCAGCGCCTCGGCGACGGTGAAGGCAAGCCAGACACCGGTCATACCGAAAAGCCAGGACATCACCAGTGCACTGAGAATGATGGCGACCACACCCCGGGAGATGGAAACGATAACGGAGCCCAGGGCGGCCTCCGTCGCGGAGAGATAGCCCGTGCCGACGATATTGATCCCGGCGAAGAGATAGCCGATGAAGTAGAGCCGCATCCCGACGACCCCGAGGGCAGCCATCGCCGCGTTCTGCTCCGTATTAAAGATGCTCACGATCTGCGCTGGAAAGAGATTGAACACAAGAATGAACAGCAGCGCAAATGCAAGGGAGGTGCCCATCGCAAGGCGAAGCGTTTCCTGCAGCGGCTTCCGTTCCTGCTTTCCATAGAAATCACTGAAGAGCGGCTGTGCACCCTGCGCGATGCCATTGAAGACGGCCGTGGCCACCAGTGCGATATTGCAGACCACGCCAAACGCCGCGACGCCGACATTGCCCGTCAGGGAAAGGATCAGGAAGTTGAACACCAGCATCGTAATCGCGGATGCGATGTCTCCGATGAAGGCCGCGGTGCCGAGCTGCGCGCTCTGCACGATCCTGTGCCATGACGGCCGCCAGTTCTTCATGCGAATCGAGCACTTCTTCGAGAACAGATGGGTCCCGCAGATGAGGAAGCTCACGATCGGAGCAATGCCGGTGGCAAGCGCGGCTCCCGCGATGCCGAGCTTCATCGGGAACATGAAGATGTAGTCGAAGACGATATTGAACACGCCACTCAGAAAGACCGCCACCATCGCTGTGCGCGGAGCGCCATCGTTTCTGGTAAAGGCACTGATGCAGCGATTGATCATGAAGAGCGGCGCGAACAGCATGAAGATCCGTGTATACGGAACGCCCATTGCGCTGACGGCTGCATCCGCGCCGAGAAGGCGAAGGAGCTGCGGTGCAAAGAGGGTGCCGAAGAGCATGAACGGAAGACCACACAGAATCGACCATAAAATGGCATTCGTGAAATAGCGGTCCGCATCCTCCTCTCCGCGCGCCCGGCCGATCGTGAAGCGCGTTGCGGATCCGACTGCAAACATATCGCCGAAGGCAAAAATCAGGTCGTAAAACGGAAGCACGAGATTGAGTGCGGTCATGCCGGTCGAGCCACCTGCGATGGAGATAAAGAAGGTATCCACCAGGATATAGGCGGACATCCCCATCTGTCCAATGATATTCGTTGCTACATATTCTGTAAAAAGGGTCGCGACACTCGCTGGTCGCGTCGTATTCTGTGTCATATTCACCTCAAAAAAATCCTGCGGTCCATCTGCCTGTGGTTTCTGGCTCTGCGCACGGGAGCGCATGTCCTTGTCGGATCTGCTGCTGCGAAGATCGGGTGCTCCGCTCTCCGTGCCGGGATTTCTCAGACCTCGTCCCGCTGCAGGTACTCCTCTGTTGTCATCAGCTCGACATGTAACGGGGCCAGTCCCCGAAGGACCGTTTCCACTGCCTGCTCGCTGTCTGCATTGACCCCGGCGCAGGCATCGGTCAGATAAATAAAATGATAGCCGGCATCCGTGCCCTCGAAGAAGCTCGCCAGCACGCAGCACTCCGCCACCACGCCCGTCAGGACAATGCTGCCGCCGTGCACCATGCTCCGATCCGCTGCGACACGGATGTACTCGTTCGAAAAGCAGCTGTAGGTGCACTTATCAATATATGGAAAATCTTCCACGTAGCGTGCGATTTCCGGAAGAAACTCATTCATGACCGGATGCTCATTGATCGCCTGGTTCATACGGTTATAGTCCGACCAGACACCCTGGGTGTCCTCGTCGGCTGCCGCGATAAAGCGCGTGAGGTAGACGGTCGGGGCCGCTTGTGACTGCTGCCCGCCACTGCCTGCAGCGATACCTCTCGTGTGGGCCGCTTCTTCCGATCCAGACGTCTTCCTGTCGGCATGGTCCGCGGTCGAGACGACCTCAGTCGCATTCCTTCGTGCCACGACCGCATCGAGCAGCTTCACAATGCAGTTCGATGCGGCTTCGATGCCTGCACAGGCCCAGGGATTTCCTGGAAGATAGACCTTCTGCATATCAATCACCAGAATCGTATCCTGTGGCTTCATAGATCTCCTTCTCCGCTTTTACGCGATGCACCCGGTCGTACCGGCCACCGGTTTCAATCTCTGTTAACTCGTCGTCTGTACGCGATGCACCCGGTCCGTACCGGCCACCGTCCAGCAGCTCCGCACCACAACCGCTGCTCCGTTTCGGCCTCGACCCGTGAGGCGAAAATTTCACCTTGATCGTCTTCTTTCGTGCGAAAGTTTTCATCGTTTTCGTAAAAGCACTGCAAAAAAAGTATGTACTGTAGTATAATGTTTAACAACTATAGCATATTTTTACGTTCGTCTATACTACAAGTTGTAAAGGGGAGAATCATGGGAAAGCTTTTTAAAACAAACTTCACCACATCCGTCATCGTTCTGATTCCAGCCTGTATCGGCATCAACTACCTCGGCAAGCTCTTTGCGGCCGCGCTGAAGCTTCCGCTCTGGCTCGATTCGATCGGCACCTGCATTGGCGCCGTACTGGGTGGTCCAGTCATCGGTGGAATCTGCGGTGCTGCCAACAATCTGATCTACGGCTTCACCACAGGAGACAATATTACGCTCGTGTATGCATTGACCTCCTTCTTCATCGGCATCGCGGTCGGCATCATGGCGCGTCTCGGCTTCATGAAGAGCTTCCCGAAGGCGCTGCTCACGGCCTGTGCCGGCGGCTTCGCGGCGGTAGTAATCTCTACGCCGCTGAACGTGATCTTCTGGGGCGGCACGACGGGCAATGTCTGGGGCGACGCACTGTTTGCAGCGACGCAGGCGGCGAAGATGCCGGTGCTGCTCGGCTCCTTCCTCGATGAAATCGTCGTGGATGTGCCGGATAAGCTGCTCACCCTCATCATTGTCTACTTCATCATCAAGGGACTGCCGAAGAAGCTGACGGCCCTCTATGACGCAGGAAGCGAAATCCAGTCGCTGGACTGATTCCTGTCGAAGCGTCCGCGCGGCCGTCACGGAATGGGCGGATGTCCTGTGAGCTCCGTTTCAGGAATCTCCTGCCCGGTGATTTAATGAATCACGGCATACTGCCATCCGCTTCTCTTCGCGAAGACACGCCTGCCCGGTGACTTGCTGAATCACGGTGGTCTCTGGTACAATAAAACAGAACAGGAAAACGCAGGCGGTCCTCCGGTGTTGGGTGGCCGCCTTTCTTTATAAAGGCATCCGACGGCGGTCTTCCGCTCCATTGAACACCGGTCGTCCTTCGCTCTGCATGACCCTTTGCATTCCGAGGCCGCGCGCCCTTCGCTTTGCAGGCGCGGCTTCCATTCCGAGGGCCGCGCGCCTCAAAAATACAGAACAGGAAAACACTATGAAATCGATCTCTCTTTATACAGACAACGGCAGCTGGCTCACGAAGCTTCATCCCTTTACGAAGCTCTTTTATCTTCTGGCGGCCATCGCGGTTCCACTGATCTCCGGGCATCTCAGCCTGTTCCTGTGCACGATTTTTCTCAGCATTGTCCTTCTGAAAAGTGCCGGGCTCGTGCACAAGGCCTTCCCGCTGCTGATTTTTTCCTTTACGATCATCCTGACCGTCGTGCTGATTCAGGGCCTCTTCAATCAGAAGAATGTCCATGTGCTCTTTTCGCTCGGACCGCTGCACTTCTATCAGGAGGGGCTGCTCTATGCCGCTCGCATCGGGCTCAACATTCTCAATATGCTGCTGAGCTTTGCGATCCTCGTGCTGACCACGAATCCATCGGAGCTGGTCGAGGAGCTCGAGAAAAAGGGCTTCAGTCCGAAGTTTGGCTACATCATCAATTCCGTGTTCCAGATCATTCCGCAGATGATCGGAACCATGAATACAATTTCCGATGCGCAGCGAAGCCGTGGCATGGAAACGGAGGGAAATCTGCGCACCCGTATGAAGGCCTTTCTGCCACTGATCTCTCCGGTTGTCATGTCGGCGCTCACCTCTACGCGGGAGCGTGCCATCGCCCTGGAGGTGCGGGGCTTCGGTGGGCAGGCGAAGAAAACCTATCTCTACACCCACCCGTACACGAAAACGGATCGCATTGTGAAGGGGCTCAGTCTCCTCGCCATCGTGGGGACGCTACTGCTGCGGCTCGTCCATGTACTGTAAGGAAACGCACGGCGGATCGCGTATTTCATGAAACGACGCGTCCGTGACAGACTGTCCGCATCCGGTCTCATCGAATGGATGCACGATTTTTATCATCGGAGGAAAGCATGGCACTGATCGAAGTAAAGGACTTAAAATATCGCTATCCTGGCGCGAAGGAGCTCGCACTGAAGGGCGTTTCGTTCACCGTTGAAAAGGGGGAGTTTATCGGCATTGCCGGTGAAAACGGCGCCGGCAAGAGCTCCCTCAGTCAGGCGCTCGTCGGCCTGATCCCGCAGTTTTACAAGGGCGCCTATGGCGGCGCCGTCACCGTCTGTGGCATGAATGCACGGACGACCCCGGTTTCAGAGCTCTGTCGCCACGTCGGTCTCGTGTTCCAGAATCCCTTTAACCAGCTGAGTGGTGCGAAGGACACGGTCTACGACGAGGTGGGCTATGGGCTTCAGAATCTCGGCTTCCCGCCAGCGGAAATCCGCACACGCGTCGAGTCCGTGCTCCGCTGCTTCGGCATCTGGGAGTATCGTGATCGAAATCCCTTTGACCTCTCCGGCGGCCAGCTCCAGCGTGTGGCCATCTGTTCCGTTCTCGCGATGAACCCGGACATTCTCATTCTGGATGAGCCGACCTCACAGCTTGACCCGGCGGGCGCGGAGGAGGTTTTCCACACGGTGGATGAGCTGACGAAGATGGGAATTACCATCCTGATGATCGAGCAGAAGATCGAGAAGCTCGCCGGCTACTGTGACCGTGTTCTCCTGATGCATGAGGGGGAGATCGTGGATTTCGATACGCCGCGGAAAATTTTCTCCCGTCCGGATCTCTATGACCTCGGCGTGAATCCACCGGCCTATACCGTCTTTGCACAGGCCAATGCCCTGAGCTTCGAGGATGGCACCCTCCCGGTCACCCATGACGAAACGATGGAGCGGATCCAAGCAGGCGGCGTGGATCGAACGCTCCTCCTCGCCTCGCTCCGCACGATGACCGCCGGGCCAGCCTCGAGCGAAGCACCCCTGAGCTCCACGGCTGCGTCGATCGGTGCTCGTCCGGATCCTGCCAGTGCGCCCACTGGTACCCTTCCGAATCCTGCCGAAAGCCTCGCGAAGGAAGGGACGTCCTCTCTCACGTCCGCTGTGGACTATGGTGCACGAAAAGCCTCAACCTTCGAGGTCCGGGACCTGCACTTCTCCTATGTGAAGGGAACGGAGATCCTGCATGGGCTGAATCTCTCACTGGATCATCGGCCGACGGCCATCATCGGACAGAATGGTGCCGGAAAGACCACGCTCGTCCGGATCCTGAAGGGGCTTCTGAAGCCGGACCGTGGTGAGCTTCAGTACCAGGGCGAGCGTCTCGGCACGAAGACCGTGGCGGAGCTTGCTTCCCGCGTCGGCTATGTCTTCCAGAATCCGGATGATCAGATTTTCAAGTATCATGTCCTCGACGAAGTCATGTTCGGCCCGCTCAACATCGGCATGTCCCCGGCGGAAGCCGAGACCCGTGCGCATGAAGCACTGCAGCTCGTCGGGCTCGATGAAAAGGCCGGTGAAAATCCCTATGACCTCGAGCTCTCGGAGCGAAAGCTCATTGCCATTGCCTCGGTGCTCGCCATGAATACGGATGTACTCATTCTCGATGAGCCGACGATCGCGCAGAGCTGGAACGGACGGGAAAAGATTCGTGAAATCATTCAGGCCGAGGCTGCGAAGGGAAAGCTCGTGATTGCGATCCTTCATGACATGGACTTCGTGGCCCGCTCCTTCGAGCGTGTCATCGCCATGGCCCATGGGGAAATCATTGCGGACGGCACGCCAGACGACGTCTTCCGGAATCATGAAGCACTCGAAAAGGCAGCCTTGACCGCACCACCGCTCGTCGAGCTGCTCGAGGAGCTGGAGGAGGGCTGAGGAGATCACCCTCTGGCGCTCCGGGGTTAGCTCTTGGCGTAGCTTTTATGCAGTGCTTCTGGGGTTATGTTCATTGGATATTTTCAGGTGGCGATGAAGCCTGGACACGGCTAGAAACTATATACGATTTTGGAAATATGCGTTTTGTATATAAAATTTCCTATCCTTGCGTTTGTTAAAAGTATAACAATATATACGATGAACGCTTTTCAGAAATTGTATATATCGATTTTGGGATATTTGAGCCCTAAAAGCAGCTTTAGATATATACGGAAGGCCTTTTTCGAAATTCATATATACGCATCTTTCGTTTTTAAGCTTAGATAATATGAAGTGACCTC
>DJEQ01000029.1:289-5675 GCA_002431355.1 Oribacterium sp. UBA5894 | reverse complement strand
CTGCAACCAGAACGCATCCATTATGTATTGATCCCATCGCTTTCAACCGCCTAAGCGGATGAAATATAAAAAGTTTACAATTGTTTTTACAATTCAGGAGGAGAACATTATGAGAAAGAACAGAATGATGGCCATGGTAATGGCCGGCGCAATGGCAGCATCCCTGGCAGCATGTGGATCATCCAGCACCCCAGAGGCAACCACCGCAGCAGGTGCTGAGACAACCGCTGCAGCAGCAGAAACCACCGCAGCTTCCGAAGAAACAACGGCAGCTGGTGAAGAGGCCGAGACAACGGCCGCTGCTTCCGATGATGATGTAAAGAATGCATCGAATGTACAGCCGGAAATCCCAGAGGGCGCTACCGTATTTAAGCTTGGCATGACCACGAACGAGCAGGATTCCTTCATGATCGCAGCTGTCAAGTTCGCACAGGATGTACAGGACAAGACCGATGGCAAGTATGCAATCGAGCTTCATCCAAACGGAGACCTCGGCGGTGAGCGTGATATGCTTGAGTCCATGCAGATGGGCACCCTGGATATGGGTATCGTTACCTCTGGACCGTTCGTCAACTTCTCTTCGGATATGGGTGTTCTTGATATGCCATATCTTTTCGAAAACAAGGAGCAGGCATACGCCGTTCTCGATGGAGAGGTAGGTCGTTCCCTTCTTGATACACTTGAGGGCTCCGGTCTCAAGGGCCTTGCGTATGCAGAGAGAGGCTTCCGTGATATCACAAACAACGTTCGTCCAGTAAAGACCGCAGAGGACCTGAAGGGTCTCAAGATCCGTGTCATGGAGAATGAGGTTTACCAGAAGGCCTTTGATGCACTTGGCGTCAATGCAACCCCGATGGCATGGTCCGATGCACTTACTGCTTTACAGCAGGGCACTGTAGATGGTGAGGAGAACCCGATCAATGTGATCAACTCCTATAAGCTTTGGGAGTCTCAGAAGTATGCAACCCTCGACGGTCACAGCTACTCCACAGCCATCGTCACCATGTCCCTCGACAAGTTCAATGAGCTCGATGCGGATACGCAGCAGGTATTCCTCGATGCTGCACAGGATGCTGCTGAGTTCGAGAGAGAGTGGGTTGCTGCACAGGAGTCCGATCAGCTTCAGGCTATGAAGGACAATGGCATGGAGGTCGAGGAGAACCCAGACATCGCTTCCTTCAAGGCAGCCGTACAGCCAGTCTATGATGCATATCCTCAGTATGCAGATTATGTAAAGAAGATCAATGATGTCATCGCTACTGTAAAGTAATTGTGAAACGAAAGGGGCAAACAAAGTGGGATTTGTTAAAGCTGTTCACAAGCTGTCGGATGCAGTCGACAAGGTGCTTGAATATGTCATCTTCGTCATGCTGCTTCTGATGGTGATGATCACAGGGGCACAGATCGTGTGCCGTCTGTTCTTTAAGTCATTACAGTGGTCCGAGGAGGCCACCCGTTATCTGCTCATCTGGTGCTCGATGCTCGGCGCAAGCTGCGTATACAAGCACGGTGGACACATTTCTGTAACCGTATTACAGGATGTGATGCCACCGAAGGTGAAGCGTGTCATGCAGCTTCTCGTACACGCACTGTGCTTCGGTCTCTGTGTGGTGGTCGTATATTACGGCTATAAGTATTATGGCAAGCAGGGCACACAGCTTTCGGCGTCGCTCCGCTGGCCGATGCGCTACGTATATCTCGGCATTGACTTCGGCTGTGGCTTCATGGCACTCCATGCGCTGGATGCCTTTCTGCAGCAGCTGTTCCACATGGATGAAGTGAAGGAGGTGGAGTCATAATGGCAGCGGTTCTTTTTATTTCCTTTGCAGTTCTGCTTCTGCTGGGCGTGCCGGTCGGCTTTACCATCGCCATTGCCGCTTTCCTGACTCTCGTGGTCGGAGGCGTACCGGCTCTCATGATGGTGCAGCGTATCTTCACCGCACAGGACAGCTTCTCTCTGATCGCCGTTCCATTCTTTATTCTGGCCGGTGACCTCATGTCGAAGGGTGCGGTTTCGAAGGTGCTCGTCGAGTTTGCAGAATCGCTGCTTGGCTGGATTCGTGGCGGTCTCACGATCGTTTCGGTTCTCGCCGGCATGTTCTTCGCAGCGATCTCTGGATCCGGTGCTGCGACCACTGCGGCCGTTGGCGCCACCCTGATTCCGGAGCTTGAGAAGCGCGGCTATCACGTCGACAAGTCGGCTGCCCTCATTGCCGCAGCAGGTACGATCGGCGTCGTGATCCCGCCTTCTGTACCGATGGTGCTCTATGCCGTCATTGCAGAGCAGTCGGTCAATACCCTCTTCCGGAATGGCTTCATCCCAGGTGCAACGATGGGCATCATTCTCATCGTCATTGCCCTCGTCGAAGCGAGAAAGCTGAACTACCCGAAGGGCACACCGTTCAGCCTGAAGACGGTGGCGAAGACCTTCTTCCATGCCGTCTGGGGTATCCTGATGCCACTCATCATTCTGGGCGGTATCTTCTCCGGCTACTTCACACCATCGGAAGCAGCGGATGTGGCCGTCATCTACTCGATCGTCATCGGCTTCTTCGTGTATCGTGACCTCACGCCGAAGGGCCTCATGGAGATCATGAAGGGCTCGGCGAAGACCTCATCGGTCATCATGCTCATCATCGGCTTCTCTGGTCCGTTTGGCTGGGTACTCGCGAACTGGAAGATTCCGGAGGCCATCTCCAAGGCTGTGCTGTCGGTATCAAGCAATACCTTCATCATCCTTTTCCTGATCGGTCTCATCATCCTGGTAGCGGGTGTCTTCATGGAAACCTCGTCGGCCATCATCCTGCTTACTCCGGTGTTCCTGCCACTCGTGAAGGCGATGGGCGTGAACCTCGTGCACTTCGGCGTGGTGTTTGCCGTTGGTCTCGCCATCGGTATGATTACCCCGCCGGTAGCGATTAACCTCTTTGTCGCCTCGGGCATTACAGGACTTCCGATGACGAAGATATCGAAGGCTATTATCCCGTACCTCATCGGCCTCATCGTGGTATTCTTCGTGATTCTGTATGCACCACTTGTATTCCCAGGCCTGATTCTGGCATAATCAAAGGATGGGCAATGCACCCGAATCGGACCCTCTCGTGGGGCGATTCGGACTGCAGCCCGAACGGCATTTTCTTAGGTAAATAAGGTAAATTTTAGGAGGCATATTATGCGTAGTGATGTAGTTAAGAAAGGAATCGAGCGTACGCCGCACCGTTCCCTGCTGAAGGCCGATGGTCTCACGGACGAACAGATCCGCCGCCCGCTGATCGGTGTGGTCAATTCCTTCACGGAGGTTGTTCCAGGTCATGAGCACCTGCAGCAGATTTCCCGCGCCGTAAAGGATGGTATTCTGATGGCAGGTGGCACGCCACTCGAGTTCAATACCATTGCCGTCTGTGATGGTATCGCGATGGGCCACGATGGCATGCATTTCTCCCTCTCCTCCAGAGAGCTGATCACCGATACCATCGAGTGTATGGCAAGCGGCCATGCCCTTGACGCCCTCGTATTCATTCCGAACTGCGATAAGATCGTGCCAGGCATGCTGCTCGCCGCCTGCCGTCTGAATCTTCCGTGCGTTTTCGTATCCGGCGGTCCAATGCTGTCGCTTCATGAGCGTGACCTGAACACTGCATTTGAGGCAGTGGGTGCATTCAAGGCCGGCCTCATGGATGAAAAGGGCGTCATGGACGTTGAGAATACCTGCTGTCCGACCTGCGGCTCCTGCTCCGGTATGTTCACGGCCAACTCCATGAACTCACTCTGCGAGGTGCTTGGTATGGCACTTCCAGGCAATGGCACGATCCCGGCCGTTTACTCAGAGCGTATCCGCCTTGCAAAGCTGGCAGGCATGCAGGTAATGGAGGTGCTGAAGAACAACATTCGTCCGCGCGACATCATTACCGCAGATGCCATTGAAAACTGCCTGACGACCGATATGGCCCTCGGCTGCTCGACGAATACCGCCCTTCACCTGATGGCAGTAGCCCACGAGGCTGGTGTGCCATTCGATCTTCATAAGATCAATGAAATTTCTGATCGTACCCCGAACCTCTGCCACCTGGCACCGGCGGGACATCATCACATGCAGGATCTCATGGAGGCTGGTGGAATCTATGCCGTCATTCATGAGCTGGACCAGCATGGACTTATTCACCGAGACTGCATGACGGTTCTCGGTAAGACCATTGGCGAGGCAACGAAGGACAGCGTGAACCGGAATCCAGAGGTCATCCGTCCATTTGAGAATCCATACCTGAAGGAAGGCGGACTGGCTGTTCTGTATGGAAACCTGGCACCACATGGCTCCATCGTTAAGCGCTCGGCTGTTGCACCAGAGATGATGGTCAATGAGTGCACCGCACGCTGCTTCGACTCCGAGGAGGAGGCCATCAAGGCCATCTACGGTGGGGAGATCCATCCGGGCGACTGCGTTGTCATCCGTTATGAGGGACCAGCCGGTGGACCTGGTATGCGTGAGATGCTTGGACCGACCTCGGCCATTGCCGGCATGAAGCTGGATACGACGGTTTCCCTGATCACAGATGGTCGTTTCTCCGGCGCCTCCCGTGGCGCTGCCATCGGACATGTTTCACCAGAAGCGCAGGCCGGTGGTACCATCGCCTATGTGAAGGATGGCGACAAGATCAAGATTGACATCCCGCACTATTCCATCGAGCTCGAGGTCTCCGACGAAGAGCTTGCAGAGCGGAAGAAGACCATGAAGGTACGCGAGCAGCGGAACCTCACAGGCTATCTGAAGAAGTACGCAAAGCTCGTACACTCCGCAGACTCCGGCGCGATTGTGGAATGATCCATGGTCACGAAGTGACCATGGATGCCCCCAGGCGGCAGTGTAGGAGTTTGCATCAGGCAAACTCCGAAACGACTTCCCGCAGATCTATGATCTGCGCCCGAAGGGCTAAGGTCGGGCCGTACCAGCCCGACCTTAGGGCGAGGCTGTTTTGCCACGAAGGTGGCAAAATCACACGACGATGCCTGCGCCGAAGGCGCAAAGGAATGGCATCGTCTCTATGGAATGATCCATGGCCACGAAGTGACCATGGATGCCCCCAGCCGGCAGTGTAGGAGTTTGCATCAGGCAAACTCCGAAACGATTTCCCGCAGATCTATGATCTGCGCCCGAAGGGCTAANNACCTTAGGGCGAGGCTGTTTTGCTTTTCTTATAGCAGCAATGCATCTTCCCACGATGCATTTGCCCCTACGGGTCCTGCCGTCTCGGCAGGGCCCGATTTTTGATGGCGTGGTTACTGCTCATTCAAACCTTATAGGAACGTAGACGGACGAGCTCTAAAAACGTGCTACGGAAGCAGGGGAGGAAAGCAGAGAAATCGCACGTATAGGGATGTTTATAGCCGA
>DJEQ01000029.1:0-163 GCA_002431355.1 Oribacterium sp. UBA5894 | reverse complement strand
GAGAAATCGCGCGTATAAGCATGTTTATAGCCGGCGCTATGGATGCATAGAGGATTAGAAGTTCAAACGTGGCCCAACTATATACAATCATGCGATTTTTAAAATCGTATATATGCTTTTTGGCTCAAAAATGGCTTTTATCTGTAAAAAGTATATACGCGAA
>DJEQ01000097.1:2600-7429 GCA_002431355.1 Oribacterium sp. UBA5894 | reverse complement strand
AGGAAAAATTCTTCAAGTGCTTCCACAAGGCCCGATTTGGACTTTTCAACGACCTTTCCGTGAGGGCTCTGACGGCTCCCTCCTCCAGTCTCTCTTGACGTGCCATGGTCTGGTCTATCCGATCACGTCCTGAATGATATCATGCACGTGCTCCATCTTCGTGAGTCGCCCGACATTGGCGCCGGAGAAGAAGAGGCCATGGTCCACGTCGCCTTCTACGGCGTCTGTGAGGGCCTTCGTGATGCAGTACTTCGTTTCAGCCGGATTGCATACGGAAATGCAGCGGTAGCAGAACGTAGGGGCGATGCGTCCTTCTCGCTCCATTCGCGCAAGGAGCGGGGTATAGACGGCGCGTCCTGGCATGCCGACTGGGCTCTGAATGATGCGGAGATCTTCTTCCCTTGCATTCAGAAGAACGTCCTTATAGCCTTGGGAGGCGTCGCACTCGTAGCTTCCGATGAAGCGGGTCGCGATTTGTACGCCTGCAGCGCCTGCTGCCCTCATACGCAGATAATCGGCATGATCCCAGACGCCTCCTGCCGCGAAGACGGGAATCGGATGCCCAGACGCCTTTTCAAATGGGCGAAGCGCCTCGATGACCTCTGACACCAGCTCTTCGTTTGTGCGATAGCTCTTTTCCAGAAGCTCTTCCCGAGAGAAGCCGAGATGACCTCCTGCCTTTGCGCCCTCCATGACCACAAAATCCGGATAGCGCTTATAGCGCCGTTCCCACATCTTGGCGATGACGCTCGCGGCTTTCCCGCTTGAAACGATCGGAGCGATCAGTGCGGTTCCTTCTGGGACGAATTCTGGAAGCTGGAGTGGAAGTCCTGCACCACAGATCACGGCATCCACGCCTGCCTTTACCGCTGTACGAATCGCCTCGCCGAACTGGCGTGTGACGACCATTGCATTGATGGCGACGAGTCCATGCCCCTGCGCAATATCCTTCGCCTTCCGAATTTCCTTCACCAGTGCGCGAAGATTTGCTTCTTCCGGATGCTGTTTGAAATCCGGCTCCCGAAAGCCCACATCGGCGGTGCTTATGCATCCCAGTGCGCCCTCGTGCGCGACGGCGCCTGCCAGTCCTCCGAGCGACACGCCGACGCCCATTCCGCCCTGCAAAAGCGGTACTGCAAGTTCCTTCGTTCCTAACTTCATCTTATCTCCTATATCTTTGCGAAGTGCAAAGCTTCTAATTTTTTAGTTAAATTATTTTAACTTAATAATCATAATGAAGGCATTCCACATTGTCAAGGGAATCAGGCAAGGAGAGCGCAGGAGGACCAGACGACGCTTCAGGCATATTCGCATTTTAAGTGCTTTCAGTGACCATGGTGCAGATCCTGCATTAAAAAGCCGCCGCAGAGCTGGATGATCCCTCCAGTCCTGCGACGGCCTTTTCTATACTATGCTGTTTTATTTCGTGTCCGGCTTCAGCCAGAAGATAAAGTCATAGCTTTCGACGATTTCAAAGAATTTCAGCAGACGCTCATACAGCGGTTCCGCGTTTTCACCGAAGTGCGCATGCACCACGGCTGCAATGGCGGCAACATTGGTCTTCCCATCCAGCTGCTGCCAGATAAAGCTTCCCATCTCATCGAGATGCACATAGGAAATCCGAGGCTTATGAATAAGCTTCTGCATCAGGGTGTTCATCACGCCCTTATTTTCAATGCTGAGCGTCACGATGCCCTGCTCATCCGCCTTCCACTCTTTGATTTTCGGAGCAATCACCGGGATGTAGGTATTATACAGCGCGATGGTCTCTTCTTTTGTCCGCTTTGGCTTTTTACTCATAGTGAATCCTTACGCGGTCTTCTTTCCGCCAAGTGCAAACTTGAACACAAGGAAGATCATAATGGCAAATACAACCGCAGAGGCAACATTGCCAGCAGCAGCGCTCAGGTTCAGAGCGCCTGCCAGATTGATCTTATCCGATACGCCCACAACAGCCAGAACCGCAAGGAGAATGCCGACGAGGCCCTCACCTGCGATCATACCAGAGCAGTAGAGAACGCCACGGTTTGTGATTCTGGTCTTCTCCTTCTCGGATGCATACTTCTTACGGTCGAAGTACAGACGTACGATACCGCCGACCATAATGCATGCGCTGAGCTGGATCGGGAGGTATACGCCGATGGCGAATGGAAGAACCGGGATGCCGAGGATCTCAACCACGCATGCCAGTACGACACCCGTAATAACGAGACCCCAAGGAAGCTTACCACCCATAACGCCTTCAACGATCATCTTCATAAGGGTAGCCTGTGGTGCACCGAGCTGCTCCGAGCCGAAGCCCCATGCTGCATCGAGGAGATAAAGAACACCACCGATCGCGATCGCGGAAACAACGACACCGATAACCTCACCATACTGCTGCTTGATCGGCGTTGCACCGACAAGGTAACCGGTCTTCAGATCCTGTGAGGTATCGCCAGCGATCGCTGCTACGATACAGATCACGGTACCAATGGCAATCGCTGCCTTCATACCGGCTGCACCCTCTGCGCCTGTTGCCTTCAGAATGATGGTGGAGAACAGAAGGGTTGCAATCGCCATACCCGATACAGGGTTGTTGGAAGAACCAACGATACCAACCATACGGGAAGATACAGCGGCAAAGAAGAAGCCAAAAATGGCAATCAGAACAGCGCCACCGATACCAACTGGAATCTGTGGAAGCGCTGCAATCAGTACGATGAGTACTACAAGCACGATAGCTACAAGCTTCATGCTCATGTTCTTATCCGTACGAAGCTCACTCTCACCCTGACCGCCAGCCAGCGCCTTCATGGAGTCACGGAAGGTCGTCATGATCATCGGGAGAGACTTAATAAGCGAAATGATACCACCGGTTGCCAGTGCACCTGCACCGATGTAACGGATGTAGCTGCCCCAGATGGAGGATACGCCACCCTCCGCAAACATCTGGCCGATCGGCACGGTACCTGGATACAGGGTTGCATCTGCGCCGAACATGACGATCAGCGGAATCAGCATCATCCAGGAGATGACACCACCGCAGAACATGTACGAAGAAATCTTCGGGCCGCAGATATAGCCTACAGAAAATACAGCCGGGTAGATCTGTGTACCGATCTGACCCTTATAGGTACCGATACCGCTGCTCGGTGTATTGATCTCGCTCGGAACAAGGCCGAGACCATCCACGATAAACTTGAAGATGGCAGAAATGCCAAGACCTGCAAATACAACGGAAGCGGAATCACCGCCCTCCTCACCAGCGAGAAGGACCTCGGCACAGGCCTGTCCCTCCGGATATGGAAGCGTACCATGCTCCTTCACGATCAGTGCGTTCCGAAGTGGAACCATGAAGAAAACGCCGAGAAGACCACCGATGACACAGATGATCATGATTTCAAAGAGATCCGGCTTCTCCATGATGCCGTCCTTCGCCCACAGGAACATGGCTGGAAGCGTAAAGATCGCACCGGCTGCCAGAGACTCACCGGCAGAACCCACGGTCTGAACGAAGTTGTTCTCCAGAATAGAATCACGATGAAGGATCATACGAATGACACCCATCGAGATAACGGCTGCTGGAATCGAAGCGGATACGGTCATACCCACACGTAATCCCAGGTAAGCATTGGCTGCACCAAAAATCACTGCAAGGATCGCACCCATAATGATGGAGAATACTGTCATCTCCGGGACGATCTTTTCTGCAGGGATAAATGGCTTGAACTGATTTTTGTTATCCATTTGATAACCCCCTAAAATTAAAATATCGCTCCAATTATACCATGTATAACTATAAATACAATTAAATTATATTTTTTATTCCGTGGGGAAATAGCAAATGAAGCTCCGCGAACTTTAAAAGGCGCCTCCATTACGGAAGCGCCTTTCTACAGATTTCTTCTATGCAGGATTCATGCCCGACATCCTACGCGCCGTCATCGCCTCCCGGACGGGCGCTGCTCGACTCCCTTCATCGAGAGGGCGATCTTCTTCCGCTCCGGATCCACCGACAGCACGCGCACACGGACGATATCCCCGACCTTCACCACATCGAGTGGATGCTTCACGAAGCGGTCTGCGAGCTGTGAGATATGCACGAGTCCATCCTGGTGCACGCCAATGTCTACAAAAGCGCCGAAATCCACGATGTTTCGTACGGTTCCCTGCAGTTCCATCTCCGGCTTCAGATCCTCCAGCGTCAGTACATCCGAGCGAAGCACAGGCGCTGGCACATCCTCGCGGGGATCCCGTCCCGGCTTGATGAGTTCCTCCAGGATATCCTCCAGCGTATACGTTCCCACCTTTAGTTTTTCTGCAAGCTCCGAAATGTCCGCCTTCGCCTTCTGCAGCTTCACACTCAGTGCCGCATGCTGCGCTCCATGCAGATCGGCCTCCGTAGCGCCAAGCGATGTAAGCAGTGCCTTCGCCGCCGCATAGCTCTCCGGATGCACCGCCGTGTCGTCCAGGGCTTCCTTTCCATCTCGAATACGCAGAAAGCCGGCACACTGCTCATAGGCCTTCGGCCCAAGCTTCGGCACCTTCAGAAGCTCCTTCCGAGACTTGAATCTGCCATTTTCCTCTCGATAGGCCACGATATTTCGTGCCGTGGTTTTATTGATGCCAGAGATATAGGAAAGAAGCGCCACACTCGCCGTATTGACATCGATGCCCACGCTGTTCACGCAGTCCTCCACCACATGGGACAGCTGTTCGCTCAGCTTCGTCTGATTCATATCATGCTGGTACTGTCCGACGCCGATGGATTTCGGATCGATTTTAACAAGCTCTGCCAGCGGATCCTGCAGACGACGTGCCATAGAGGTCGCCGAGCGCTGTCCGAC
>DJEQ01000097.1:1087-2480 GCA_002431355.1 Oribacterium sp. UBA5894 | reverse complement strand
TCTTTATATAATCGGCAATGATCTGCTCCGATTCACGAGAGGCGGTTCCATTGCCAAGCGAGATAATATCCACATGATACTTCCGAATCAGCGCTTCAATGGTGCGCATGGCCTCCGCCACACGGTTCTGCGGAGCCGTCGGGAAAATCACGGTCGTGTCGAGTACCTTTCCGGTCGGATCCACCACGGCGATCTTGCACCCCGTTCGGAAGGCCGGATCCCAGCCAAGCACCGTCTTTCCCGTAATCGGTGCCTGCATGAGAAGCTGCCGCAGATTCTCGCGAAAGACCTGAATGGCACCATCCTCGGCACGCTCCGTGAGCTCATTTCGAAGCTCCGTCTCGATGGATGGACCGATCAGACGCTTATAGGCATCCGCACAGGCCTCCCGAAGATACGGGGCCGTCGCCGGATGCCGATCCGCCCCCATTTTCTGCGCCATAAAGCGAAGGATTTCCTCTTCCGGCACCTCAAGCTTCACGCTCAGTACCTTCTCCTTCTCTCCGCGATTCAGCGCCAGCACACGGTGTCCCGGAATCTTTCGGACAGCTTCTGCATAGTCATAGTAGTGCTCATATACACTGTGTTCTGTCGCCTGTTGCTTCGTCCGTGCGGAAGAAACCAGCACGCCCTCCTGCTGACTCTTCTGACGAATCCAGGCACGAAGTGCGGCACTGTCCGACATCGTTTCAGCCAGAATGTCCTCGGCTCCCTGAATCGCCGTCTGCACATCCGGAACCTCGCGTTCGGGATCGACATACTTCGCGGCCTCCGTCGAAACCGGCTGCGCTCCCTTTCCCGCAGCGATGTACAGTGCAAGCGGCTCCAGCCCACGCTCCCGTGCAATCATCGCCCGGGTCCGTCGCTTCGGCTTATATGGGCGATACAGATCCTCGAGCTTCACCACCGTTTCTGCCGCTTCAATGTCCTTTCGCAGGGCATCATCCAGCTTTCCCTGCTCTTCAATCGATCGGAGAATCGTCTGCTTCCGCTCCTCCAGATTCCGAAGATAGCGAAGCCGCTCATCGAGTGCACGCAGCACGTCATCATGCATCCCGCCGGTGGCCTCCTTCCGGTAACGCGCAATAAAGGGAATGGTGTTTCCCGCGTCAATCAGTCGGATCACAGCCTCCGTCTGACTGGTTTTGATCTGAAGCTCCTGTGAGATTTTCTCAATGATGTTCATATGTTTTCCTTTACTCTGTTATAAAGCGCTTTTTGAATTCTGGGTCATTATAACATAAAAGGGCACTCCTCACCGCAGCTCTTCTGCAGTAAAGAACGCCCTACCCTCGTTCAAAATGTCACTTTTATGCAGTTTACGGCTTCCGACTGAAGCCCGCCAACACCACCCGCCGTCTTTTCGAACACATTCCGATCACGCGCCTGTATA
>DJEQ01000097.1:0-1017 GCA_002431355.1 Oribacterium sp. UBA5894 | reverse complement strand
ATCACGCGCCTGTATATGTCCTCATCCGTGGATCTCAGGCCGCATCTGCAGTCTTTTCGCAAGCATCAGATCCCAGCTGTATGTTCTCTCTTATGGGCCTCAGGCAGCATCCGCAAGACGAGAGGCAACGATGCGTCCCATCCTCCGATAGAAGGCTGCACGATGACGCTGACGCGCACGCTCGCGGTCAATCTGATAGAGCAGATACACACTGCCCACACTTACAATATACCCGATCAGACGAATCTCACGAAACGCACACAGGGATGCCATCACGCCGATTCCCAGTATCATCGCTGCGACAAATTCAAAGGTCTTCAGATTGATTCTCATGGTGTTCTGCCTCCTTCTTTTCACTGTCCACATCATAACACGGTACATTTGTTTTGTAAACAGTCGTTCGCAAATATTTGTTCGGTGAATAGATGTTTGGCCAATTAAAGGATGGCATGTCACATTAGCTCAAATTTGAATAAACTATATACGATCATTCGATTTTCAAAATCGTACATATGTTTTTTCATCCAAAAATGGCTTTTCGGTGCTAATAGTATATACGGAAGGGGATTTTTAGAAATCGTATATATAAAATCGCTTGCTAAAAGCTTATAAATAAGAAACGCATATATACGATTTCTGAAAAGGGCAATCTGTATATACTAAAAACGAGTATTTGACCCGAAATCCCCAAAATCGATATATACGATTTGTGGAAAAGGCAGATTGTATATATTGTCAATCTGTTAACAATCCATTCAAATCAAAATACTATACATAAAATGTCATTTCCCAAAATCGTATATACTGTGTTTCGGCTTTAAAGAAACGAGGCGAGGTGCATCTCCAGTGGAAACACAAGCAAGCTTCCCTGGAAAGGCTTCTGAGCGTGAGTACCGCAGCGCGCGTTCTTCTCTTTCGGCGCGTTCGAGATACTGAAGAACTTTTTCGGTGATCCGTTCTCCGGGCACGAGAATCGGCACGCCAGGTGGATAGCTGTACACATATTCACCAGAAACC
>DJEQ01000058.1 GCA_002431355.1 Oribacterium sp. UBA5894 | reverse complement strand
CTTAAGGTCCGATTTGTGATTTTACCGGTCTCGCAGTATTGTGTTTCCGGTGTATGCCCCTTCGGGGCTGTTTTCTGATCGAGCGCTTCAGGAGCGGTGAAATGTCGATAGGGCGGGCTGGAACGCCATTTTTCCGTCCGAAATTGCATTGCATCTCAGAGTACGATATACTAATTGCGTTAAATTTTAGGATTTCATGGAGGTTTTCTATGCAGACAATTCTGGTATGCGATGACGATAAGCAGATCGTCGAGGCGATTTCCATCTACCTGACCGGTGAGGGCTTTCATGTTTTAAAGGCCTACGATGGCTATGATGTACTCGATCTGATGGAAAAGAACAAGGTGGACCTTCTCATCATCGATGTGATGATGCCAGGGCTTGATGGGGTGCACACCGTACTGAAGGTGCGTGAAACGAGCTCCATTCCAATCATCATGCTCTCCGCGAAGGGCGAGGACAATGATAAGATCCTCGGGCTCAATGTGGGCGCCGACGATTACATCACGAAGCCATACAATCCGCTCGAGCTGGTGGCTCGCGTAAAATCCCAGCTCCGCCGTTACACACAGCTCGGCAACATTGGCGAAGCCCAGAGTGACAGCGTGTATACCTGTGGTGGGCTTGTTATGAACGATGACACAAAGGAGGTCACCGTCGATGGCAATCCGGTCAAGCTGACACCGATCGAGTATAATATTCTCCTGCTCCTCGTGAAGAACGCCGGTAAGGTCTTCTCCATCGATGACATCTACACCTCCATCTGGAACGAGCAGGCCATCGGTGCCGATAATACCGTAGCCGTGCATATCCGTCACATCCGTGAAAAGATCGAAATCAACCCACGCGAGCCGCGCTACCTGAAGGTTGTATGGGGTGTCGGATATAAGATTGAAAAGCAGGATGGCGATCGGTAAGGAAGGCTCGGCGAGGAATTCAGAATGAAAAAATATACAGCAGCGATCGTAAACGCCCTCGCTCTTCTTATGATACTCGCAAGCATTGGCATTCTCGTCTTCGGCGCCGCCGGGGGCAATGCACTCGAGTATGTGTCACAGCCGGATTATCTGGAGAGCAGCGCCTTCGAGAACCAGGCAAACCAGACGCTGACGGATATCTTTGATTACATTCAGCTCACGGACATCTTCGAAGAGGATGGAAAGCTGAATCTCAATCAGATCATCGCACAGGCCGATGTCGATGGCCAGAATGTCTCCTATTCACTGGACTATCTGATTCAGTATGGCCGCTCCATGGGCTACTATTTCGATACGAAAAATCAGCTTCGGGAGGATGGTGCCGCCACCGTCACAGAGGAAATGGATCGCCTGAAGCATCAGATCATCGTGCAGTACCGGGCCTATATGCCGAATTACCGGCAGCAGAATCCGACCGACGGGCAGATGTCGCTCGGTACCCTGACGAAGGAGGCCATGAGCTATCTTGCACGCTACTATGCTGTAAAGAACGAGTTTGATTCAGACCGCACGAACTTTTATTTCAATGTTTCCTACCAGAAGGGAACGGAGACCCGCGTGTATACCAATGCGCCGAGTCATACGGAGGAGGACATCCGTCAGCTTCCGAAGTTTGCCTATACGGATTCAAGCTCTCTGGAGGTCAGCAGTGATTTCCATGATCTGCCACAGGATCTGGTCATGCTGCTGCAGGCGAGAAGCCCCTATGGCGCGAACAGCCAGTATCGTTTCTCTGCCGGGATCGACACAAGCTTTCCTGTACAGGATGCCTTTTCCATGGCAGATCAGGAATACAATGAACGCCGTGGAAACAGTCTGCTGGGTCTTACGCTCCTCCTCACCTCCTGTCTTCTGTTCCTGGGAAGCCTCCTGCTGCTTGTCCTCTGGACTGGTCGCACGAAGGCGCTCGGGCGCGAGAAGGTTCACCTGTACGCCCTGGACCATTGTCCAATCGAGCTTCGCGTGCTGATGGGCGCGCTCTGGGGCCTTCTGATGGCGCTGCTGACGCCGGCTTTTCTCGAGTCGCTCGAGGGCATACTTGGCGTGATCAATGACTGGGAGTTCTGGGAGTCCTGCATCCGCTTCTTTATGGATTACTGTGTAGCTCTTCCACTGACGCTCTCCATCGTACGAAGCTTTAAGGCCAGACGTCTGTGGACGGATTCTGTTCTCCGCGGCATCAGCGCGCTCTTCGGCCACTACATTCATGCAGCCGAGAAAACCTCTCCAAAGATCTTCACCTATGTGCTTTTCGTACTGCCGAATCTGCTGGCCGTCGGGATGGTGATCGTCCTCTTCGCTCATTTCTTCGAGGCACAGAGCCTGCGCGCTTTTCTGACTGCACTCGGCATTCTCCTCATCCTGCTCGCCATTGACTTCTATGCATGGCGCATTTCCACAGGTCTCAGCCAGGCGGTCGATGAGCAGGTCAAGGCCGAGCGCCTGAAGGCGGACCTCATTACGAATGTTTCACATGATCTGAAGACCCCGCTCACCTCCATCATCAGCTACGTGGATCTCCTGAAGCGCGAAAACATTGACAATCCGAACGTGCAGGAATATCTTAAGGTCCTTGACCAGAAATCCACGCGTCTCAAGACCCTGACGGAGGATCTGGTGGAGGCCAGTAAGGCAAGCTCGGGCAATGTCAAGATCGACTTTGCCGACATTAATTACACGGAAATCGTCGAGCAGGCGCTCGGAGAGTTCGAGGATAAGACGCAGGCTGCAAAGCTCGAGATGGTGCTGCACTATCCAGAGCAGCCTGTCATGATCCGCGCCGATGGTCGTCATCTCTGGCGCGTCATTGAGAATCTGCTGAACAACTGCTGTAAATATGCACTCCGTGGCTCCCGTGTCTATGTGGATGTCACCGAGGATGCAGCGCATGGAACCGCAGCCTGCACAATAAAGAATATCTCTTCCCGTCCGCTGAATATCTCGCCTGAAGAGCTCACCGAGCGCTTCGTGCGTGGAGATGTCAGCCGTACGACCGAAGGCTCCGGCCTCGGCCTTTCGATTGCGAAGAGTCTCACGAAGCTTATGGATGGCGAGCTCGTCATTTCAATCGATGGGGACCTGTATAAGGCCGCCGTCGTGCTGAAAACAGCCGCCCGGGAAACAAATGAAGGATAAAAAACACGTACAACCGATACAGCGCTTCGCATGGCGAAGTCTTCTTATGCTGAGTGCCCTCACCGTGCTGTCTGCAGCGTTGCCTTCGGCGAGCTTCATGCCGACGGCAGACGCCCGCACGGAAGTCCGGCAGGACCGCTCGACCGCTGACCGAGACACAGCACCTCGCCGAAGCTCCGGCGGCGATCGACAGCACCGCTCCACCGCACTCGGAAGCATCCTGCAGCAGCCCCTTACGACGCTCGGACTTCTGCCCCTCACCGCCTATGCGGCGAGCTGGCCAACACCGGATTTTAGCGTTGAATCCGAGGGTGCCATTCTGATCGATGCCGATTCCGGCGCGGTGCTCTACGAAAAGAATGCAACGACCGCCTATTATCCGGCGTCCATCACAAAGGTGCTGACCGCCATCATTGTCCTCGAAAACTGTACGAATCTCGAGGACAAGGTGACCTTTTCCAATGCAGCCGTCAATACGAATCTCGAGGAGAACTCCACCGTCATCGGTGCCATCGCGGGTGACAAGCTCTCGGTGCGGGACTGCCTCTATGGGCTTCTGCTGCAGTCCGCGAATGACTGTGCCAATGCACTCGCCGAGTACATTGCCGGCTCCAACGAAAAATTTGCAGAGCTCATGAATCAGAAGGCGGCGGAGCTCGGCTGCGTAAATTCACATTTTGCAAATCCATCCGGTCTCAATAATCCAGAGCACTATACCTGTGCCGCAGATTATGCAAAGATCATGCAGTATGCGATTCAGAATGAGACCTTCCGGGCCATTGATGCAACGCAGGTCTACACACATGCACCGATCAGCAAGTATCCGAATGAGGATGCACCGGAAAATACGATTTATGCGCATCATCATATGATGCGTCGTTCCTTCTCCGAGTACTATCCGGGTGTCTTTGCCGGAAAGACAGGCTATACAACCCTCGCCGGAAACACCCTGGTTACGGCCTGTGAGCGGGATGGGATGACCCTCATCTGCGTCATTCTGAATGGTCATAATTCGCAGTACCGGGACACGAAGAATCTCTTTGATTTCGGCTATAACAGCTTTCAGTCGCTGTCCGTCGGGACCGCGGATGACAGCTTTCAGGAGCTCGCCTCCAACCTGAAGGTCGATGGCATTCCTCTCGTGAACACGCTCGAGTTCACGATCGATGATGGGGATCATGTGACACTTCCGAAATCCGAAAGCTTCGACAGCGTCACCCGAAGCCTGTCCTATGATCTTTCGGATCAGGAAAAGACGGAGGGGGCCTTTGCGCGGGTCGACTACAGCATGGACGGTCGAAGTCTCGGGAAGGCCTATGTTCGACTCACGGATGAAAGCGAGGAAAAGGCCGCCGCGGCGCAGGATGCCGCCGTCATGGAATCGAAGGTACAGGAAACCATTCCAGAGACCATTCACCTTAGCGAGGGGACAGAAGCCGCCGCACAGCCGACGGTGGCTGGACAGCTGCCACAGGAAACGAGCGCACAGCATGCACCGATCGTGCTGAATCGTGAAAAGGGGCGGATCGAGCTGCCGAAGCCGATCCTTCGCGTGCTGGTGATTCTCGCAATCATCGCACTGATCGCAGGCCTCGTCTTCGGAATCTATTATCTCCTCGAGCGACGGGAGGAGTTCCTCCGTTCCCGTCGGCGGAAGCGCATGCTGAAGCATACGAGAGACCTCACAAGGGAGCAGAAGGCGCGCCGCGATATGATGCTGAACAGCCGGACCGGACGGCGAAAAAGGAAGAAATAACGCGCTTACGTATCTGAGAAGCTGAATCGATACGCATAAGGAGCAAAAAAAGGAATGCAGGATTGCCTGCATTCCTTTTTTTATTCTGTCTCCAGTCGTCCCATGAGGACCGTCCCATGCTCCCGAAGCCAGGTCTTCTGTTCCCGATAGCCTGGCAGCACCTGTTCCACCAGCGCCCAGAAGCGCGGGCCATGGTTCATCTCCAGTCGATGACAGAGCTCATGCACCACCACATAGTCGAGAACCTCCGGTGGTGCCTCCATAAGAAGGCAGTTGAAGTTGAGATTTCCCTTCATACTGCAGCTGCCCCAGCGGGTACGCTGATGCCGGATCGTGATGCGCCCATAGCTGACCTGAAGCTGTGCTGCATAAACGGCAACCCGCGTCGGGATGTAGCGTGCAGCCTGCGCTGTAAGCTTCCGAAGCTCCTCCATCGTGAGTGACTGCACATTTTCTGCACTTTTACGCGCAGACTGGACCTGCTCCACATGGGTGCGGATCCAGTCACGATGCGCTGAAAGTATATGCTTGACTTCTTCGTCTGTCGTGTGCAAAGGGAGCTTAAGAATGATCTCTGCCTTCGGACTCACCGATATCACGATGGTGCGACGACGGCTTCGCTCAATGTATACATTGAGCTGCCCGCCATCTGGAAGCGTATACCTCATCTTACTGAACGATAAACTTCTTCAGTGTCTTCTCTGCAACAGGAACATGCTCGCTGGCAAGCTTTAAGTTCAGGACCTTGCCAAGTCCCATATATAAAATACCCAGAAGTGATTTTGCATCTACTACACGAGAGCCCTGTACGAGATCCATATCAAACGGCATGCTGGTGGTCGCTGCAACAAATTCAGAAACTGCTTCGCGATCCTGTAACATAATGTTTAATGTGCTCATAATTCCTCCTACTTGAATCTCCGGGAGGAAACAGAAAAAACCTCCCCTACATCTTTTTGTTTTTCGGGATAATACCATCGAAAAAAAGGATTGTCATGAACAAAAAAGTCCAAAATTTGTATGTATATTTATACAGTTTGTGGCATTCTGCTGAACAAAAATTACATTTTGTGATCATTATTAAGACTTTGTAAATTTTTTGGATATTCTAACGAAAGCACGGAATTCTGCGGGTTTTTGTCGTTTTTTTGTCAAAAAGACGGATCTGATGATCTCCGACCTGTGGTCTGAAAATTTCCGACCTCTCTGTTTTCCTTTAGAGGCGACCCTGAAGTCCTTTATCGTCGCCTTCTGATCTCAGCTTCCTGTCTCTGGAGAGGCATTCCATTCGTAATTCAGATTGGAAGAGGACTTGAGAAATCGTGCAGGAACAGGTAAAATTTTCTATAGTTTGTGTCCACGCAGGACACATAAAAAAGAAGAAAGAAGGACAGAAACCTTTATGGATCATCGTACATTTGAGGAAGTCAATGCGCTCGTCGCTCGAAATCAGGCAGAGGGGGACGCGGCAGAAGCCGGTGCTGAACGCCACTCGGAAGCTTCGGTCCCTGCGGACAGCGAGACAGTTAAGAGCAATGCTTCCACCATGGATGCAGAAGCCCTCTCACAGGGATCAGATGCAAGCGACGTTACGACGGCCGCTCCAGTGAAGCCACCGGTTCAGGCGGGCGAATCCGCCCTCGCGACCTACCGTCGCAATGCGCAGAAATTCACCCTCATCGGCGGTGTTGGCTGTGCCTGTGGTCTTCTCGTTCTGCTCACGGTTCGAAAGCAGAACAGCCCACTCATGATTCTCGCCGCCCTCGTCATGCTGGGCGGTGCACTGATTCTCGTCACGGGTCTTTCAGCACTCCGCTCGGATGGCATGGTGCGTGCCTTCGCACAGGTCGCGGCCATGCAGCCAACGACGGCGCAGATGCAGGACCTCCTCGATGCCATGAAGAACGTCGGCTTCTCGGGTCTTGCGCCCGCTGTAAAGCAGCAGATTCTCACCGCCGTCTCCCGCTACCGCGGCTATGAGGGCTACGACGTGGCGCTCGCCGACCGAATCGAGGAGATCGCAACGCATGCACGGAAGCGCTCTGTGCTGTAAACGCGGTTTTCCAGAATGCGCGCCCCCCAGAACGGACAACACGGAAAAACATGTCACGGGTCCCCGGAGGGGCAGCACCATTCAAAATATTCCGGGACCGGGGGAGGGGTGCCGCCAGAAACCAGTACTCCAGGACCGGAAAAACATGAAATCGGACCTTAAGAAGCACTAGGCCCTCTGCAATCGGAGCGTTTTCCTGATGAAAACGCTCCGTTG
>DJEQ01000060.1 GCA_002431355.1 Oribacterium sp. UBA5894 | reverse complement strand
GTCGGGCCAAGTTTGAGATTTTTTCCGACATGCTTCCCTGGAATCTTTTGAGAGCTCATCTGTCTATGCTCTTATAGGATTATGAGTGAACAGTAACGCCGACAGGAGGTTACGGCAGTAGCTCGCCGTGGACGGGACGTATGCTTCGCGGAATGTCACTGAAACTGCCTTTAGCGGATGGCTTCGCGGATCGTGCCACCGCCGACGACGAGATCTCCGTCGTACAGCACGACGGCCTGGCCGATCGCGACTGCGCGCTCGGGTGCATCGAAGGTAACCTTCACCCGGCCGGTGGATGCCCCGCGTTCATCACGGAGAACTTCGACCGTGGCCGGAACCTCCTTCGCCTTGTAGCGGGTCTTCACCGTGACACGGATCGGTTCCGTCGGTTCGTCAAACGGAATCCAGTTGAAGCTGTCCGCAATGAGGGCCGAGCTGTAGAGCGCTGGGCCCGTCGTCAGAATGACTTCATTCTTCTCCATGTCCTTTCCACAGACATACATCGGAGCGGGAAGCGCAAGGCCTAAGCCCTTCCGCTGCCCAATGGTATAGCGAATGATGCCCTTATGCTCGCCGAGTACATGTCCTTCCGTGTCGACGAACTTTCCCGGCGCGAAGGTTTTTCCGGTGTAGCGCTCGATAAAATCACCGTAATCTCCATTCACCACGAAGCAGATGTCCTGGGAATCGTGCTTTCGCGCATTCAGGAAGCCATGCTTCTCCGCAATCTCCCGAACCTCCTCCTTCGAACTGAAATTTCCAAGTGGGAACATGGTGTGGGCAAGCTGCTTCTGCGTCAGAAAATAGAGCACATAGCTCTGGTCCTTGGCAAGGTTCTTCGCCTTCTTCAGAAGCCAGCGTCCCGACTCCGGGTCCTGTTCAATACGGGCATAATGCCCGGTCACGATGACGTCGCAGCCCAGGGTTTCGGCACGGTGGTACAGCTTTTCATGCTTCATATAGCGGTTACAGTCAATGCAGGGATTCGGGGTGCCGCCCTCTTCATAGGTGCGAACGAAGCGTTCGATCACCTGATGGTCGAAGTCCTCGGTAAAATTAAATACATAGTAGGGCATCCCGAGGCTCGTGGCCACCTGGCGCGCATCCTCGGTATCCTCGAGGGTACAGCAGGTGTTCGCACGGCAGTAGCCGACATCTTCATTATTATACAGCTTCATCGTGACACCCATCGCGTCATAGCCTGCTTCGCACATCAGTGCGGCGGCCACCGAGCTGTCCACGCCACCACTCATCGCAATCAGGGCCTTTTGATTCTTCTTTTCTTCACTCATGATATGTAAAACCTCATTCTCCTGCCTGCTCCTGGCGGATATTCTGCCGAATCCTGATGCCATTGACCTCGATATCATCGGCAATTGGGATCAGCAGATATTCACGTCCATCGATGACGCGGGTCTCTACCAGTCCAATGTTCTCCGACTTCACATCGAGCTTCATGGTGTTGGACTTTACCACCAGATTCTTCTGGCTCTGTATATTCTCTGCAAGAAGTGGAGAGTCATCATCGCCGATGGCCTCATCGTAGATACGGTCAAACTGATGGAGCTGCTCCTCATTCGCACCATTTCGTGCAAGCAGCTTCTTCATTTCGTTCTTATCGAGGGCGACCTGGTCGTCCGTTTCCTTATCCTTCTTGTTTTCCTCGATCATCTCCTGGAGGTCTTCATTGATATTTCGAATGGCATCGAAGGTACAGTCTCCAGAGAGGGTTGTTTCAATGATCTCGCGAAAGACATTCTGCTGGTCCTTTTCCGTACGACTGAGCTCCGTGCCCAGCACATCGAGCGCGATTTCCTCGTGGCGTTCCTCCGGGTGGCGGGTATAGTACAGTGCACTGTGAATGTCGGTGTTTCGGAAATTATACGCCGGGAAAAGGAAGGCGGTCTCCGGGTTCTTCACACCCCAGTCATCGGTTCGATTCCGGAAGGTCTGCTCCGCCTTATCGTAGCAGAGCCCATCATGCAGAAGCTCGACCGGGCAGATGGAACAGAGAACGAAGCTGTATACATACTCACTGTCGAGCTCTGCGCCATCCTTCATCTTCATCGGGATGTCGTATACGCCATGGCTGAGCAGAATCAGATATTTTCCCGGGAAGCTGTAGGCGGCAATAACACGATCGAAGAACTGCTCGACGAGAGCGTCATCCTTCAGCTCCGACTGCTGCAGCTGGTACAGGAAGGCCTGATGGCCGCCCTCCACCTCCTCTGCGTATGGAAATTCTACATTATATAAATTGCGTCCAAATTTTCCAGACATCGAGCGTTTGAAAATCTCACAGTACTTCGTCTGCTCTTCATCGGCGAGCTGCAGAAACATGTCGTGGAAGGTGGAGAGCTTCTCCTTTTCTTCATTGACATAGCAGGCCCGCATACGGTCAATGCGGCAGTTCTGCCGGTTAAAGCACTTGGTTTTGATTTCGCTGACTGATTTTTTATCCATGATTCTCCTTATGCCTTTTCTGAAAGCCGGGCAGGCAGTGTACCCCATCACTCAGTTCAAAGTACAGAACCCCTTTGCGAGTCCGTGGGTGCCCTAGCAGGCCTGTAGAGCACTCGCGGACTCGCAAACGGAACCTGTTCTTTGAATTCGCAATTTAGGTGAATGGCATGCTCGGCTTTCTCGTCATGTATTGGCTATTCTATTTGCTGCATCTATACGTCGTGAAGGGAATTTTCATTTTCGTTCCCTCCTCATATATCTGGTGGCTCAGGTCGTTGCATCCTTCAGGATGCTGATTTCTTCCTCCGAGAGCGTTCGGAAGGCGCCTGGGGCGAGGGCCGGGTCAAGCGTGAGGGCGCCCATCGAGATGCGGCGGAGGTAGAGGATTTCTTTTCCTCCGGGGAGGGCCTTCACCATTTTTTTAATCTGATGGAACTTTCCCTCCTGGATGGTGATTTCGACTTCACTCACGAGGGTATCTTCCGTAATGTCTGCCGCTTCTTCGGCACCGAGAAAGGCGGAACCAGAGAGACGGGTACGGCGAAGGCGTTCCGTTGGATCCAGAATTCGTGTAACGGAAGCTGCTGCCGCTTGCGTCTCTGCGGGCAATGCAGTATCCACAGGCGTTTGCACTTTTCCCTCGGCATCCGAAGCGTCCAGCGCGGTCATCGGCTGGCAAGCGCCTGCATTGGCCTCTTCAAGTCCTTCGGAAGTGAGCCGCGCCGGAAAGCCGAGCTTCTGTCGAACGTCTCCTGCCGTTTCACCGCTGGCGAGGATGCGGAGCGTCGCAGGCATGGCGGTGAGGTGCTCATCGTAGCGGATGCCGCGGGTAAAGGCGCGCTGATCCTCCTCCGTGATGGTTCCCGTCACGACCGCATAGTAGGTCTTATCGATATGATGCTTCGGAGCGAGGAGCTGATGCGCGAGCACACCGTCGTTCGTAATGATGAGAAGTCCCTCGGTGTCCTTGTCGAGGCGTCCCACCGGAAAAAGATCTGTCCGCACCGGTGCTGCATCGAAGCCGCTGTCTCCTCTCTCCACAGCAGGTGTCGGATCCGCTTGCGCATCCACCGTTTCCTCCTGACTTCGCGGCATACTGCGACGGGTCTTCGCACATGCCGTGCCCACACCGATGGCCGGGCTCTGGGACGGATGCTGCGCGGTTTCCTGTGAAGTACCCGTCCGAATCAGGTCCACAACCGTGGTCTGCCGACGATCCTCACTTGCAGACAGCACCCCTGCCGGTTTATGAAGCATATAATACTGCATTTCTGCATAGCGAATCTCGGTGCCATCGAAGGTCACCTGATCCTCCGACGACACCTGCAGCCCCGGATCCTTCGCCACCGTGCCATTGACCGTCACCTGAGACTTTCGAATGGCCTTCTTCAGCTCACTTCGGGTGCCGACCCCCATATCCGCCAGAAATTTATCTAATCGCATCGCATGTTCACTTTCTTATGATTCTTATTTGACGCTTCTCATGCTCCATAGTGTAGCATAGAACCGCATTTTCAGACGTGTTGATTTTTTTATACAAACTTTGTTCAGACTTCTTCATATTCATGACAGATATTATGTGGTAGAATGAACACACAAGTCAATTGGTTTAGAATTTCGGGTGTTTGATTGAATGGCAAGAGATCCGTATCAAAATGCATATGGGCGTCAAGGAGATCGTCGGTCCAGTGGACGGCGGTCTTCTTCGGCTACCCGCGTTTCTGAGCCACCGCGTGCACTTCGCACGCGTTCGGGGGCCAATGCCTACAGCAGGACCTCTTCGCGTTCTAGCGGGCGAACAAACGATGCCTATGGCTACGCCACCCATCGCTCTATGGAGGGCACCGACCGTCGTTCGTCCTCCAGTACAAACGCTCGCGCCTCTTCCTATCGCAGCTCCTACGGAGCAGCCCCTGCACGTGGCAGCTCTATGCAGCGTGGCGCACGCAGTGCGGCCTCCTATGGGGCGGCAGACACAAGCACACGGTATGGAAAAGCTTCGCAACGGAATCGCTCCATGTCCACCGCGCATGGACGGCAGCGCGTCCTGACGGAGGCCGAAAAGGAGTACTATCGGAAGAAGCGGGCCCAGGCACGTCGTCGAAAGTCAGCGCGAAAGCGGGCCTATCAGGCGCGGGCCTTTGTTATGCTTTCCCTGTGTTTGATTCTTTTTCTTGGCTTCAGGGGGCTTTCTGCCGTCGCGAATTATATCGATAGCAGTCGGCAGAGCGCGCTTGACGCGATGCAGAACATCGGCTTCCAGCGGGATACGGACCGCATTGACGCAACTGAAACAACGGCCGCTTCCGCATCGGATGCCGCCGGCAGTATAGCGGTTGGCGGCACTGCCCTGGGCGATGGCGTCAGCACAAATGCTGCCAGTACAACGACCAGCGCCGCCATCACGGATCCAACCCATGTGCTTTCGAATGGTCGCTATCTCGACATCACGAAGCCGATGGTGGCACTCACCTGGGATGACGGCCCGAAATCCTCGGTCGGAAATCACCTCATGGATGTGCTGGAGGCAAACAATGGCCGCGGCACCTTCTTTATCGTGGGTGAGCGTATCGACCAGGACGCGGACGAAGTGAAGCGCATGGCGGCCGATGGACATGAGATCGCAAATCACAGCTGGGATCATGATGAGAAGCTGTCGAAAAAGGGCAGCGATTATATTCGAAATGAATTTGACAAAACGAATCAGAAGGTGCAGGAGCTGACCGGCGTGACGCCGACACTCGCACGACTGCCGGGCGGTATCGTGTCTACCGATGTAAAGAATACCCTCACGATGCCGATGATCTTCTGGTCCCTGGACACTCTCGACTGGAAAACGCGGAATGCACAGTCAACGATCAGTGCGATTCAGAGCAGCATCAAGGACGGAGACATTGTCCTGATGCACGAGCTCTATGACGCTACCTCGCAGGCCTGCGATACCGTGATTCCGTGGCTCAATCAGCAGGGCTATCAGATGGTGACCGTTTCCGAGCTCATCCAGTTCCGAAATGCCTCCGTTGCAGGTGGCAACGGAAAGCAGTACAGTAACTTCCCGCCGCAGCCGACGGAAGCCGCGGCGGAAACCACCACGGCTGCGGTCACGGATACAAGTGCTGCGGCAGCAACCGGAAACGCGGATGGAACCGGGATCGGTGCAGATGCTGCTGCGGATGCGGACGATGCGAGCAAAGCCGGAGCGGATGCGGCCGTGGAAGCTGGAAGCACGGAGGAGGCGGGAGCCGCCGGAGCAGGTGACACTGTGACGGAAGGCGCGGATGTGAACGGGGCCGGTGCTGCATTTCAGATTAAAAGCATTGCCGAAATGACCTAAATTGAAAAGGGCTGTCGCACGTAATGGTGCGGCAGCCTCTTTCTTTATGTTCCAGGCAACAAAAAAAAGCGGCTGACGGGAGTCGAACCCGCCTATCTGGCTTGGGAAGCCAGCGTACTACCGATGTACTACAACCGCATAACATGTATATTTTACGGCGAATGCAAGGATTTTTCAATCACAAATTGCATTCGCCGTGGTTTTTATCTTCAGAAATCGTATATAATAATGCCTACAAAATGCAGGAGCGAAAGAGGAGCTATGAGTAAAATCACATTTCAGAAACCAGGAAACTTTATCTACCCGGTGCCAGCGGTAATGGTGAGTCTTCGGGACGCGTCCGGGAAATCCAATATTATCACGATTGCCTGGACCGGCACGATCTGCTCGGATCCGCCGATGGCCTATATTTCCGTGCGTAAGAATCGCGCCAGCTATCCGATGCTGAAGGAGAGTGGGGAGTTCGTCATCAACCTTCCGAGCGAGGGGCTGGTGCGGGCACTCGATTACTGCGGGGTTCGAAGCCTTGATCAGGTCGATAAGTGGGCCGATATGAAGCTCCACGAGGGGAAGGCGAGCGTGGTCTCCGCTCCGACCATCGAGGAGGCCCCGGTGTCCATCGAATGCAGGGTGACCCAGGTGCTGCCGCTCGGCAGCCACGACATGTTCCTCGCCGAGGTGGTCGCCGTTGATGTGGACGAACGCTATATCGACGAAAGGGGTGCCTTCCACATGGATGAGGTCGGACTCGTCGCCTACAGCCACGGTGATTACATGTCGCTCGGGAAGAAGCTCGGAAGCTTCGGCTATTCGGTTCGGAAGAAGCCGGGAAAGGCTTCCATCGGTCAGACAAAAGCTGCGAAGACGACCGCCGGTCGAAAATCCATGCCGAACTCTGCACATCCAGCATCTATAAAAAAGAAGATGGCAACAGAAGCATCCGAAAGGGCAGTCCCTCTTTCCGCTGAAACACTTCGCAAAAAGAAACCAAAGTCTTCCACCAAACGATTGTCGAAACATTCGTAAGTGGCTATAATGGTGCGGTGAAATAGACGATGCGGCGCAGAGGATGTCGCACACGATGCGGGTTCCGCAAAACAGCAGATGCATACGATATTGCAGCATCCGTATCACTGGTTCCGCCACCGTTCATCGCAAATATAAGGGAGAAAAATTATGAAAAAAATGAAATTATGTACGCTTGCCATTCTGGCCGCTTCCACGCTGATGCTCACATCCTGTGGTTCGGGCAATGCAGAGGCCGTAACAACTGCAGCTGCCACCACTGCGGAGGAAACCACCACCGCTGCCGAGGAGTCCACGACGGCTGCCGAGGAATCCACAGCGGCTGAAGAAACCACCGCCGCTGCCGAGGAGTCCACGGCTGCAGCCGAAGAATCGACGACTGAAAAGGAAAGCAGTGAGGCCGAGGCAAAGGACAGCACGAAGGATGCGTCCGCCACGTCCGAAAAAGCCGAGGAAAAATCAGAAGCCAAGGCCGTTGAAGCCGCTGCCACCACGGCCGCTGAGACGAAGGCCGCTGCCACCGGTGCAGCTCCTTCCGATATCTACTCGAAGGTCACGAGCTACCTGCCAAGCATGGTAAACTTCGATGCGAACTACATTTCAAACTACTACGGCATCGATGCTTCCCAGCTTGACGGCTATGTTTTCGCCGCCGCCGAGGATGTTACCCAGGCCGATACCGTCGTGATTCTGAAGGCGAAGGACGCGAGCCAGGTCAGCACCCTCTCGAGTCAGCTTGCTACCGTGAAGCAGCAAAAGGAGGCCGAGCTCCAGGACTACAATCCGACGGCCTACCAGGTGGCTGCCGCCGGCTATGTGAAGACCTCCGGAAATTACGTTTACCTCATCATGTCGAGCAATGCTTCCGCCATTGATCAGGTGATTTCCGCAAACGTCGGCTGATCTACGAAACCCTCGGGCTGTCACAGAGGCGCACAATGGCCGTGCTCGGCTTCACGCCTCTGGGATGGCCTTTTTTCATCCTGCAGATCCCCTTGATCTTTTGCATCGAGTCCCCCGCACACCTCACTCAGGAGTTCTTTTATGGTTTTCAGCAGCATCCCCTTCCTTTTTTATTTCCTGCCGCTCTGCCTGATTCTCTACTATCTGGTACCCTTCCGCTGGAAAAACTATGTCCTTCTCGCCTTTTCCCTGCTCTTCTATGCCTGGGGCGAGCCAGTCTATATCCTGCTCATGATTTTCGAGACCCTGTCCGACTACACGCTTGGCCGCTGCATGGCCCGTGCGGACCAGCGTCCCGCTCTTCGCCGACTCTGCCTGCTGCTGTCCATCTTCATTGACCTCGGCTGCCTCGGCTTTTTCAAGTACGCGGATTTCCTCGTGGAAACGGTCAATGCCCTCGCCGGTACATCCATCACGCCGCTTCACCTCGGACTCCCGATCGGCATCAGCTTCTTCACCTTCCAGACCATGAGCTACACGATTGATCTCTATAAGCGAGAGGTGAACGTGGAAAAGAACTACTTCTACTACCTCACCTACGTTTCGATGTTCCCACAGCTGATCGCCGGACCGATCGTCCGCTTCTCGACCGTAAATGAGGAGCTTCACGCACGCGCCATTACCTTCGACGGCTTCGTGCAGGGCGGTCTCCGCTTCCTGCAGGGCCTCTTCAAAAAGGTTCTCCTCGCAAACACCATCGGCTCCGTCTGGGAGCTCATCAAGGCAAGCGCCTTCACGCTGGGCCCGGCGACCACCACGGCGACGGCCAATGCAGGCGCCGCCTCTGCTGTCACCGCCCTCACCACCGTCCTCGGACCGGGCGCCGACATCTCGGTGCTCGGCGCCTGGCTCGGCGGGCTCTGCTTCACGCTGCAGCTCTACTTCGACTTCAGCGCCTACAGTGACATGGCGATCGGCATGGGCCGCATGCTCGGCTTCCATTACCTCGAGAACTTCAATTACCCGCTGAGCTCCGTCTCCGTCACGGATTTCTGGCGTCGCTGGCACATTTCACTCAGCACCTGGTTCCGTGACTATGTATATATCCCGCTCGGCGGCAACCGTCACGGAAAATTAAAGCAGCTCCGAAACATGTTCATCGTCTGGTTCCTGACCGGTCTCTGGCACGGTGCCGCCTGGAACTTCGTGCTCTGGGGACTCTATTACGGTGTCCTCCTCGCCTTCGAAAAGGACGTCTGGGGGAAGGCCCTTCAGAGGCTTCCACGCCTCCTGCAGCACCTCTATGCCCTCCTGATCGTCGTGTTCGGTTTCATCATCTTCGTCTTCGACGATATGGCCGAGCTCCGAGAGTACATCCGAATCCTCTTCGGCATGGCCGGCGTGCCACTCGTAAACCGAACGCTGTTCTGGTATCTCCGAAACAATTTCGCGCTTCTTCTCATCGGCTGCCTCCTCGCCTTTCCGATCTATCCGTGGGGAAAGGCGAAGCTTCAGAAGCAGCTCGCGATCAGCATCAGCCATGCAGCGGAATCCGTCCAGCCATGCGATGATGCCACAGCGCTGGCATCGGACAGCAGTGCAGTGGAGATTTCCTCGCAGCGCCCGGCAGCCATCGCCCGCGCCCGTCGCATCGTGACGCTCAGCACCGTGCTCACGACCCTTGGCTACCTTGCCCTCTTCCTGCTTACCGTTGCCTACCTCGTGAACGACACCTATAACCCGTTCCTGTATTTCCGCTTTTAAAGGAGGCTGCCATGAAGAAATCAAATGAATCTCAGAAGGCTTCCACGTTCCTTCACCGTACGCCCCACACGTCATCTGGAAGCTCCGCTCCAGCGGCTGGACTCCTCCGCCTGCGGCGTATGGCCAATGTATTCACCGTCTCGGTCGTCACGGCGCTCATCCTCGGTCTCAGCCTCTGGTGCCTTCTGGCGCCGAAGCAGAGCTTCTCAGAGAACGAAAACCGTGCTCTCGCCGCCTGGCCGAGCTACAGCTTCACCTCCCTGAAGGACGGTACCTACATGACGGGCATCCAGAGCTATCTCTCGGACCACTTCCCCCTGCGCGATCAGTTCATGACCCTGAAGACGAAGTTTGAACGCCTGAGCGGGAAGGAAGAGATCAATGACATCTACCTCGCGAAGGATGGCTACCTCATCGAGGCCTACAAGGAGCCGACACAGAATCAGAAAATCATCACCCAGTTCCAGAAGCTCGCGGATGCCATCACAACGGACGCCCGGGAGCATGTACGGCTCATGCTCGTGCCAACGGCCATCAGTACGTATAATGAGAAGCTCCCGGACGGTGCGCCGGATAAGGGCGTGCTCCGTCAGGTCGACACCATGAATACACTCTATGCCGCACTGCCATCGATGCAGAGGGTCGATGCCTGGAGCGCCCTGCAGACGGCAGCCTCCGCAGGGGATGACGCACTTTACTACCATACGGATCACCACTGGACAACCCATGGGGCCTACATCGGCTATCAGGCCTACTGCGAAGCCGCCGGCATTGACCCTATCCCGGAGGAGGACTTTCATGAGACGGTGGTCACAGAGGATTTCCATGGCACGATTTACTCGAAGCTCCATGACAGCACCGTGCCGGGCGACCGCATCACGCTCTATGAAAATCCGACGGATCAGCTGAGCGTAAGCTACCCGGATACCGGTGAAGTGACGGACACGCTGTACAATCGTGACTACCTCGCAAAGAAGGACAAGTACTCGATGTTTCTCAACAACCTGCATCCGCTCGTGGAGATCACGAATACCGCTGCTGACTCGGATCGACAGCTCGTGCTCATCAAGGACAGCTACGCCAACTCCATGGTGCCGTTCCTCGCCCACCATTATGCAAAGATCTACGTCCTTGATACGCGCTACTATCGCTTCGGACCATCGTCCTTCATCCAGGAGCACCCGGAGGTCACGGATGTGCTCCTCCTCTACAATATGAATACGATCGATACGGATCTCGGCATTGGCGGTATTTTCTGACGGAATCCTTACGGTTCCAGACGATTCCAGATCGTGACTTGCGTTCACATTCGTTTCGGCCTATAGTGTATCTGTGCAGTTCTCTGTCGTCATGCGAAGACGCTGCACAGATTTTTTCTGCGATGAATCCGGCTTCATGTCGATCTGATCCGGCAAATTCGGATGCTGAAACTACATGAAGATGAATTCACCTCGACATTTATTGAGCGTACGTAAACATTTACGTTTTGAAGGGAGAATAAAATGAAAAAGAGTTTCAAGAGAAGTGCAGCCCTGCTGCTGACGGCCGCGATGGTCTCCTCCGCGAGCATCTGTGCACTGGCCGATGGCGTACCGGGCGTACCAGCCACCAGTGCTGCTCAGCAGACCACTGCTGCAGCCACCCAGACAGCCGCTGGCCTTCCACTGCAGGAGGATCAGCGTGTTCTTGATTTCTATAAGGATTCCGTCATCATTGGCGATTCCGTGGCGGATGGCTTCAACCGCTTCGCACAGGGCAATAAGACGAATCCACTGATGGGCGAGCTTCAGTTCCTGACAGCCTCCCGTTACAGCCTGCACAGTGCGCTCGTTCCAGTTGCACAGGACAGCACCATTGCGCATCCGCTCTATCAGGGCAAGTTCATGAACGTCTGGGATTCCATTCAGCTCATGGGCGCAAAGCATGTGTACCTCTTCTTCGGCTTCAATGACCTCGGCGACCGCACCGATACGATCGTGCAGCACTATACCGAGCTCATCCAGAAGATCAAGGCACAGAATCCAGACACCGACTTCACCATCATCAGCACCACCTATGTTTACCCTGGCTATGTACAGAACTTTAAGGGTGTCAAGAGCTGGGCGGTCGACAGTAAGACGGTTCGGAAGCTGAACACAGAAATGAAGAAGAAGGCTGACGCGAACGGCTGGGGCTATATCAATGTTGCCGACCGTCTCGCCGATGCGAACGGTGACCTCGATCCGAAGTACTGCAGCGATCAGGCCTTCCATCAGAACGCCGATGCCTATGTGATCTGGGCACAGTGCTTCCGTGAGTATGCAGCCAGCAAAAACTTTGCACATTAAATATATATCCCCGGGCGGCAGTGTAGGAGTTTGCCTGATGCAAACTCCGTAACGATATCTCGCAGATCTACGATCTGCGCCCGACGGGCTAACGTCGGGCAACCCTAGCCCGACGTTAGAGCAAGGCCGTTTTGCCACGCAGGTGGCAAAATCAAACGACGATGCCTGCGCCGAAGGCGCATCAGCATGGCATCGTCTCTTTGCACATATCCCCGCTATGCAATCGGAACCATAAAAAAACCGGCACCCCTTGGGTGCCGGTTTTTCTGGTTCTGGCTGAAGAACCAATGAAGAAAAATAAAATGAGAAAATGAGGTTTTGACACAGAACGGAATGGGACTCCAGAATCGCAGAGGATTCTGCTCGATTCCTTCATTCTTTATCCCTTTACACCGCCCATGGTAACACCACCAACAATGTACTTTGAAAGAATCAGGTACACGATGATGACCGGGAAGATCGAGAACGCGATCATAACATACACCTGGCCCATATCGAACTTCAGGAAATCCGCGGAACGAAGCTGTGCAATCAGGATCGGCAGGGTCTTCTTCGTATCCGTATGGAGAATCAGGGCCGGCTGGAAGTAATTGTTCCAGCTCGTCACGAAGGTGAAGATCGCCTGTACCGCGATGGCCGGCTTCATGAGTGGCAGCACGATGGTATTGAAGATACGGAACTCGCCGGCACCATCGATTCGCGCAGCCTCAATGAGCGACATTGGAAGAACGGAATCCATATACTGCTTCATATAGAAGAAGGTCACCGGTGCGGCAATCGACGGAAGGATCAGCGGGATGAAGCTGTCCATCAGCTTCAGCTTGGTCATGAACTGAATGAAGCCAAGCGCCGTTACCTGCGTCGGGATCATCATGATCATCAGGATAAAGGTGAACATGAATTTCTTCAGCTTGAAGTTATACGCATGGATTGCATACGCCGTCATGGTCGAGAAGTAGGTGCAGAGCACCGCACTGCAGGCGGCCACGAAGAAGCTGTTCAGCATACCGCGCACTACTGGAAGCGTGCCATGAATCAGGTTGATCCAGTTTGTGATCAGGTAATGACTCGGGATCGGCGTAAAGCCGCGGGTCAGCTCGGAATGCGAGCGGGTTGCATTGATAAACAGAATGTAGAACCAGATCAGGCAGAGGATCGACAGGAGAATCAGGACTATATACGAAATCGCCCGTCTGACATGAATGTTCAGTCCATGACTTGTATTATGTTCATTCATCGCTTGCCTCCTTAGTTCACTTCTTTGCTGGCCGATGTCTTATAGACAATCAGACTCAGCACGCCTGTAATGATAAACAGGAGCACGGAAAGCGCACCGCCCATACCGAAGTTCTTGCTGTAAAGATGCTTGTTGAGCCACATGATCATGGTCATCGTATTTCGTGCCGGATCACCGGTTGCGTTCGTGAGGATCTGCGGCACATCGAACATCTGGATACCACCGATGAGGGAGGTAATCAGGACATACACGAGAATCGGACGAAGCAGCGGCAGGGTAATGCGGAAAAAGATCTGAGTTGACGTCGCGCCATCCACCTGTGCCGCTTCAAAAAGCGACTGGTCAATGCCCATCATGCCGGCCATCAGCAGGATGGTCGTATTGCCGAACCACATGATGTAGTTCATGGCGCCCACGAGACTGCGTGCTGCCACGGTGTTGCTCAGGAAGGTAAATGGCTTACTGATCACACCAAGCTGCATCAGAATCGAGTTGATCGGTCCGGAATCCGAGAAGAGGGTGAAGAACAGCATGGCAAAGGCACTCGCCATGATCAGGTTCGGAAGGTAAATCACCGTCTTAAAGAAGCGCTGGCCCTTCAGCCGAAGCGATGGATCCGTAAACCAGGCACCCAGCAGGAGCGAGGTAATGATCTGCGGTACGAAGCCAATGATCCACATGATCATCGTGTTGCCCGCATACTTCCAGAGATCGGCGCTCGCCAGGATCTTCATGTAATTTCCGAGCCCGATGAAGGTCGGTCCGATCTGCTTCAGTCCCGAACGATAATTCTCGAAGAAGCTGTTATAGATTGTCGTAACCAGTGGAACAAACTGGAATAAAAGATAAATCACCAGGAAGGGGATCAGGAAGTAATATCCCCATCGATTATACTGTACAACCTTACTTTGTTTTTTCTTCATGATGTTCAGCCTTTCCTTTTGCATGCCGCTCATGCATTCACAGCGCAGGGAGACCACGAAGCCTGATCCTTCCATGTCCGGCGGCTTTGCCCTCCGGCACCTGAAGTCTTCGCACCGTGTCTTAAAAGAAAGGTGCCCACCCGGCCTCTCTACCGGGCGGGCACCTCTTACCCTGTCAACGTTCTGCTTTTATGCCATGCTCTTCCGTTTTGCATGGATTCGGCTTTTCGCTAATGTTGATACCTTGATCAGTGAGAAAGCTCCGGATACTTCTCCTCAACTGCTGTGTAGAAGAGGTTCAGTGCATCGTCGTAGGAAGCATTGCCATCAAAGTAGTTCTTCATCGCGTTCTGGAATTCCTCGTTGCAGCCCTGATCGTAGTTCGTCATGTTGGAAAGATCGATCTTGTCTGCACCTGCACAGAAGAGCTCCAGTGGATTCTGTCCGCCGAGTACCTTGAATGCATAGGAATCATCCTTTGCAGCGGCTTCCATGGCTGGCTTATTGTTTACGAAATCACTATCCTTCTTAACGATGTCGGTCATGATCTCTTCATTGGTAGTGAGCTGCTTCATGATATCGCCAACGAGTGTAGGGTTATCGGTTCCCTTGGCTGCGCAGATCCATGTGCCGCCCCAGTAGAAGCCCTGAGGTCCTTCTACAGCGCCCCAGCCGCCCTGGTTTGCGATGGATCCTTCTGTATCGGCTGCCATGGAGAAGTTGATGAGCCATGCCGGTCCAAAGTAGCAGAATACCTTGCCATCCGGATAGAAGCCCTTGCTCCAGTCATCGGACCAGAGTTCATAGGTATGCGTCTCACCGGCATCAACGAGCTTCTTCGAATCGTCTACCCAGTTCTTAATGTTGTCGTCGATGGTAATCTTGCCATCCGTTACCCACGGAGTAGTGACATTGTTCGAATATACACGGTAGGAGTCATTGACCGATGAGGTGATGGAATAGCCGCCATCCTTCATCTTGGCAGCGGTCTCATTAAAGGCATCCCAGTCCTTTACAGCTTCCTGTACATCAGCCGGATCATCGGAGCCAAGCACATCCTTTGCAGCCTGACGGTTATAAATCAGTACGCCCGGGCAGCCCTGCCATGATACACCACGGAGATTTCCATCGGCATCGGTGACAACGTCCTTCGTATACTGATACTGATTCTTAAGGTCATCCTCGGTCAGTCCGAGATCCTTGACCGGAACGGTTACCTCTACGTCCGAATCCACATACTTCTTTGCGTAATCGGCTTCTACGAGGAAGAGGTCGACCTTGCTGTCCGCATCGGCGTTCTCGTTGTCTGGAAGAACGCTATCAAGATTGTTCTGGTAGGCATTGTCATCGGATGGAGTAATGGTCCACTTTACAGTTACATCACCGATCTTACCGGTGGTACCATCGACCTCCTGATATCCAGGATAGTGATCCGTCAGTCTGGACTTGAACTCCTCGTTCCAGCACTGAATGTTCAGTACCTTGCCTTCATCGGAAGCCGCTTCTGTCGCAGCCTCGGTAGCGGCAGCGGTCGTCTCTGCTGCGGCTGCTGTTGTATCCGCCGGAGCAGCCGTCGTTGCTGCAGGCTGTGATGATGATCCACAAGCGGCAAGTGAAGCAGCGGTCATCGTCGCAACAGTTGTAACGCTCAGCCAACGTCTTACATTCTTTTTCATTATTGAGTCCTCCCTCAAAATAGAATCTTTTCTATGTAAAGTATCCTCCGATACTTCATGTACTGTTTTTGTGTCTCCGTCTGAAAAACTGCCTTCAGAAAGATGAGCCGTTCTTTTCTCAGAATGTCTTCTCACTTTTCCTGATTTCCTTCTACGCTTCCTTACGCAGGTCCTTTACACTATGTCCGAGAAGGAGCTTTCCCTTCACATTGATCTGTTCATCGATGCAGTTGTCTCGATCCTCGATTTCCTCCACCAGCTTCCGTGCGGACTGATGTCCGATTTCTGTGGAATTCTGGTAGTAGGTCGTCAGCTTCGGGCGAAGCACCTGAGAAAGATTGATGCCATCGTAGCCGGTCAGGCTGATGTCCTCAGGAACCCGAAGGCCCAGCTTTTCGAGCTCCGTATAAGCACCGAGTGCCGCATAATCATCTGGGCACATCAGAATCGTTGGCGGGGCTGGGAGCTCCATCAGTGCGCGAACCGCAGCAGCGGTTGTTTTCGTATCATGGAAGGCCGCAGCCTTCTCATACTGTGGATCCAGTTCTACACCGAATTCTTTTAATGCCCGGTAAAAACCATTCAGTCGTTTCCGTGTGACCATGGTCATCTCGCCATGGATCAGACCGATTCTGCGATGCCCCATCTCAAGTACGTATTTCGTCAGCTCATACTGCCCGTCGACATTGTCCGACATCACGCAGCTGTTACTGTTAAATGCATAATCGATCGTGACCGTCGGGATCTCGCTGTTGACGAGGTCAATCACCTGCTGTGAGGTGAAATCCACACTGGCGATCAGGACGCCATCACAGTTCCGGTACCGTGCATGCTCGAGAAAGCTTGCTTTCTTCCCCGCGATGCTGTCGGAAATAAAGGTTACATCGTAGCCAAGCTTTTCAAAGGTTTCCTTCGCGCTATTGAGAATCACGGCGAAGTAATCATGCGTCAGACCACTGTTCGTTTCATCTACAAAAAGTACACCGATGTTGTGGGAGCGGTTGGTCTTCAGCTGTCTGGCTGCAATATTTGGAAGATAATGCATTTCCTTCGCCATGGTCTGGATGCGTTCTGCTGTCTGTGGATTAATGTCTGTATATCCATTGAGGGCCTTGCTCACGGTCGCTGGTGAAACACCGAGTGCCTTTGAAATGTCCTTAATCGTTACCATGTTTCGAAATTATTTTCCTCCATATGCTGTTTCGAAATTTATGTTCCGAAATCCTTTTCGTATTTTCATTCTAATTCGTTTTCGTAATCTTGTAAATAACGATTGTTTCACAGATATTCATGTTCTGATTTGTATATTTTTCACAATTAAAGCATGACTTAGCGCAAAGTATTTACATTTTTTGCCATTAAAAATATAATAAAGCATAGCGAAATCGTGTTCGTTCATATATTATTTTACCTGGTGATGTTCATATAAAAGAGAAAAGCGGACTTGGATACGAAGCTTCTTTTCTCACATCTTTACCAAGGTCAGAATAAGCGTGCTTTTCTATATAAATGAAGGAGGTTTCTATGAAATTCGGTCATTTTGATGATGCGAAACGTGAATATGTCATCACGACGCCGAAAACACCACTCCCATGGATCAACTATCTCGGATCCCGGGATTTTTTCAGTCTGATTTCCAACACGGCCGGAGGCTATTCTTTCTATAAGGATGCCAAGCTCCTTCGCATCACCCGCTATCGTTACAACAACTGCCCACTCGATCAGGGCGGCCGCTACTACTATATTAAGGACGGGGACAGCATCTGGAATCCCGGCTGGCAGCCGACGCAGACGCCGCTGGACGCATATGAATGCCGTCATGGTCTCGGTTATACCGTCATCACAGGGAAGAAAAACCAGCTCGAGGCGAAGCTGGAAGCCTTCGTTCCAGTAAGTGACGCCTGTGAGGTCAATCGAATCACCCTGCGAAATGACAGCACTGCAGAAAAAAGCATTGACCTCTTCAGCTTCGTCGAATTCTGTCTCTGGAATGCCCAGGACGATCAGACGAACTTCCAGCGGAATTACTCCACCGGCGAGGTCGAGGTGGTCGGCAGCACGATCTATCATAAAACCGAGTACCGGGAGCGCCGGAACCACTATGCCATTTTTTCCGTGAATAAGCCGATCGATGGCTTCGATACGAGCCGGGACGCCTTCATCGGTGTCTACAATGGCTTTCATAATCCAGAAGCGGTGCTCGCGGGAGAGAGTCGAAACTCCATTGCCCACGGATGGCAGCCGATTGGCTCCCACCATCTGAAGCTCACGCTCGCACCCGGTGCTTCTGAGAGCTTCATTTTCGTCCTGGGCTACTGCGAGAACCCGGTGGACGACAAGTGGGAAGCACCGAATGTCATCAATAAGAAGCCGGCGCATGCGCTGCTCTCGAAGTATCAGAGCGATGCAGCGGTCGATGCGGCTCTTTCTGAGCTGAAGGCGTACTGGGATGCCCTGCTCCGTAATTTCCAGGTTACAAGTGGGGACGAAAAGCTGAACCGCGTCGTCAATATCTGGAATCAGTACCAGTGCATGGTCACCTTTAACATGTCCCGCTCCGCCTCCTATTTCGAGAGCGGCATGGGCCGTGGGATGGGCTTCCGCGACAGCTGCCAGGATCTCCTGGGCTTCGTGCATCTCATTCCGACCCGTGCACGGGAGCGCATCCTGGACATCGCCAACACGCAGCTTCCGGATGGCTCCTGCTATCATCAGTATCAGCCGCTCACGAAGAAGGGCAATGCCGACATCGGTGGTGGCTTCAATGATGATCCGCTCTGGCTGATTGCCGGAACGCACGCCTATCTCGCGGAAACCGGTGACTTCTCGATTCTCGACGAGGCCTGTGCCTGGGATTCCGATTTCACGGATGCAAAGCCGCTCATGGAGCATCTCCGCCGAAGCTTCCGCTTTACGGTCACCCATAAGGGCCCGCACCAGCTGCCACTCATTGGACGCGCGGACTGGAACGACTGTCTGAATCTGAACTGCTTCTCCGAGGTTCCGGGGGAGAGCTTCCAGACCACCGGGCCATCCGAAGGACCGGTTGCGGAATCCGTCTTCATCGCGGGCATGTTTGTGAAGTATGGCAATGAATATGCGGATATCTGCCGCCACATCGGCCTTCTGGACGAGGCAGCCGACGTGGAAAAGGAGGTCGCCGCCATGGTCGAGGCCGTGGAGACTGCAGGCTGGGATGGTGCCTGGTTCCTGCGGGCCTTCGATGCCTACTCGAAGCCAATCGGTTCTCACCTCTGTGAGGAAGGCCAGATTTTCATCGAGCCACAGGGCATGTGCATCATGGCCGGCATCGGTGTGCAGGATGGTAAGGCAGAAACGGCCCTTCATTCCGTTGAAGAGCGACTGGAATGCAAGTATGGCATCGTCCTGAATCAGCCAGCCTATACCCGCTACCATGTCGAGCTCGGTGAAATCTCCTCCTACCCGCCTGGATACAAGGAGAATGGCGGTATCTTCTGCCACAATAATCCATGGATCGCCGCGGCGGAAACCATGGTCGGGCATGGAAACCGCGCCGTCGAGGTCTTCAAGAAGACCTGTCCGATCTACCTCGAGGACATCTCCGAGATCCATCGCACGGAGCCGTATGTCTACTGTCAGATGGTGGCCGGTCGTGACGCCGCCACCCCTGGTGAGGGCAAGAACAGCTGGCTGACCGGAACCGCGGCCTGGACCTTCACCTGCATGAGCCAGTACATTCTCGGCATCCAGCCAAGCCTCGATGGCCTGCGCATTGACCCTTGCATCCCGGATACCCTCGAGCTTTATGCGGTAGATCGTGTCTTCCGCGGCAAGCATTACCACATCACCGTGAACAATGCTGCACACGCACAGAAGGGCGTCACCCGCATGACCGTGGATGGCCAGCCGGTCGAGGGCAATGTCATCCCGCTGAACCTGGATGGCGAGGAGCATGAGGTGGTCGTGACGATGGGATAAGCGGAAACGAAGCAAATGTGGCCACACCACAGGTCGACTGCTCTTCGCATGTAGGAATAAAATTTGATATGTGCCCTAGGCTATGGGCGTAATGAAGTGTACCCTTTGTCAAGGACACTTTCAAAAGCAGGATGCCTACTTTTTTAGTGTCCACACTTATGGGTACAGTATATAAGAAAGCCACTATAGGCATGTGGAGCTTCAAATTGAGCTCCTATGCCTATGGTGGCTTTCAAATGAATAGGCACCTTTATGTGGTTCAGGCTCCCTTATGCCTATGCCATCGTCTTCTTTTTTCCGGATTTCATAGGCACACGTACATTTTAAAGCGCTTACAGTGCCTATACTTCGCGCAGGGATCCATCTCAGCCGCTAAAATTCAAGCCGCGTCGACTGATCTCCCTTTCAATTTTAATATCCCAGATTTCGATTCACCTGATTCTTCATCGATGCGATATCCCCTGCAAGGAACTTCTGAAGGTTCTCTCCGGTGATCTTCACAATCGTGCGGAAGGTCTTCGGAAGGTGGAACTTTCCGGCAATGTGTGGGCAGATGATGCAGCGTGGTGCATCCCAGAGTGGATGATCGGCCGGCAGTGGTTCTGGCTCCGTGACATCGAGGGCCGCGCCCAGAATCGTACCGGCATGGAGGGCCTCATTCAGGTCGAGGCTGTTCACCGAATTGCCGCGGCCTGCATTGATCAGAAAGGCAGTTGGCTTCATAAGCTTCAGGCGACGGGCATCGATGAGGTTCTTATTTTCGTCCGTGCCCGGCAGAATCATCGCTACATAATCCGCGCGCGGCAGCAGGCTGTCGAGCTGATCAATGGTATAGAACTCGTCCACATACTCCGGTGTCTCCGTCCGTGCATGCTTGGCGACACCGATGACGTGACTGCCGAGCGCCTTCATCTTCCGTGCCACATCGGCACCGATGGAGCCGAGGCCCAGTACCAGGGTCGTGGAATCCTCAATGGAGCATACATCGCCCTCGTCATGCCAGCGGCGCTCTACCTGGTTTCGCATATAAAGATCCGTCTTTCTCGCGAGCATGAAGGCGGCCGCCACGACCCACTCGGATACGGAGGTATCGTAGGCGCCCTTCGCATTCGTGAGCACGGCCTCCTTCGGAAGAATGCCCTCTGGGCAGTACTGGTTCGCACCGGCGGAATTCGTCTGCAGCCAGCGAAGCTTCGGCGCCTTCGCTACAAGCTTTGTATCAACGTTGCCGAGGATAATGTCGACGTCCTGTACATCCTCCTCTGTCACGTCCGGAATCCTTTTATATACAAAGCTGCAGTCCGGGGCAAGCGAGGAAAGATACGCCTTATCTTCCTCTGTAAATGGCATCACCGCAAGAATTTTCTTCATGATTTTACTCCTTTTCTTTATATTCGCGTTCCACCTTATGGATGAGGTGGAGAAGCATTGGAATGAGGTAGCAGCACGCGGCTACCCAGGCCGCCTGGTCGGTCCAGCAGATCGCATGGAAGCCGAACAGTGGCACGAAGATCGTCGCCACCAGAATCCGGGCCACCATCTCGAGGGCACCGCTGATGACCGACAGGGCACTGAAGCCGAGGCTCTGAATGCCATAGCGTGTTACATCCAGAATGGCGAGCAGCCAGTAGAGCGTACCGAGCGCGCCCATATACTGTGCGGCTGCATCGATGACGGAGGCATTGGACGCACTGACGAAAAGACTGGCCAGGAAATGGCCGCCGACGTTCATGAAAAGGCCCGCGATGATACCATAGCCGATGGCCACCTCAAGCGTCAGTCGAATGCCCTGCCGTACACGGTCCATCTGATGGGCGCCCATGTTCTGTCCGACGAAGGTCGCCATCGCCGTCGCCACGGCGTCAAACGGGCTCAGCATGAACTGCTTCACTTTCGTGCCCGCCGTAAAGCCCGAGACGTAGATGGACCCGAGGCCATTGTTCGCGGACTGCATGACCATGGAGCCGATCGCCGTGATGGAGTACTGAAGTCCCATCGGTACGCCCATCACCACGAGGCTCCGCGCAATCGTTCCATTCCAGCGGCAGTCCTCGCGTCTCGGCTTCAGCACCGGCATGCAGCGATGGATGTAGACCAGGCAGGCGAGCCCGCTCAGGGCCTGCGCCGTGATGGTTGCAAGCGCCGCACCCGCACAGCCGAGCTTCAGAACGGCAATGCAGAAGAGATCCAGAAAGATATTGAGGAAGGTCGACACTGCCAGGAAAATGAAGGGTGCCTTCGAGTTTCCGACGGCCCGCAGCAGGCTGGAAAGCAGGTTATAGAGCAGCGTGAAGGGGATGCCGAGGAACAGAATCAGGAGGTACTGATAGGCATCCTGATAGATATTGTCCGGTGTCTGCATGATATGCATGATGAACGGACAGAGCCACGCTGTCAGCGTTGTCAGCACTACGGCGATCACAGCTGTCACGAGGAGACTGTGATAAACATAGCGTCGAAGTCCCTCGAAGTCCTCCGCACCGAAGCGCTGAGAAACCGGAATACCGAAGCCCGCGCAGCTTCCCATGCAGAAGCCGAGCACCAGAAACTGCACACTCGAGCTCGAGCCAACCGCCGCAAGTGCATCCGCGCCGAGCAGTCGCCCGACGATCATCGCATCGACGATGTTATAGAACTGCTGGAAGAGATTTCCAAGCAGAAGTGGAATCATAAAAACGAGAATGAGACGAAGCGGGGACCCCGTCGTCATGCTCTGAACTTTACTTTTACTCATAGAAATGCCTTTCCTTTTACTATATCCATCACGGAGCATGTGATCCAGAAGCCCCTGAATGATGCTGCTTCGCTTGTGATAACTATATGTGAGCTGGAAGAGCAAGGCATGCTGTCCTGCCAAGCGATAGCCATGTGCGAACCGGAAAAACCGGACTTGCTGTCCTGCCAGCGATGACGATATTCATGGTTGGCGTCGAAGACATCGTTTCCTGTAAACCATAAGATGCAAATCAGAAAAGCAGAACACTCGGATTCATTTTACGTAGTTCATCATGGAGCGTCAAGGTTGAAAAGCAGAAGGGCGCACCTTCTTACGCCATGCTGCCGTTCTTCAGATATTGTCAGATGTCAGTGAAGCACGGAAGAAGCTGGAAGGGCATCACG
>DJEQ01000081.1:12573-14358 GCA_002431355.1 Oribacterium sp. UBA5894 | reverse complement strand
AATCTTTTGAGAGCTCATCTGTCTATGCTCTTATAGGATTATGAGTGAACAGTAACCCTCGCGGAAGTCTGTTCGCCTGCAAAAACAGCGAGGGACTGGATTTTTGAGGCCACCCGATGTATAGTGTGAAAAAGCGCCCGCAGGCGTAGAACTGATTACTTTATTCTTAGTCGCACTCCGGCGACAGAAAGAGGAAAACATGCCAAAGAATTACACCATGGACACCATTGTTTCTCTTGCGAAGTCAAGAGGTTTTGTTTATCCGGGCTCCGAGATCTACGGTGGTCTCGCCAATACCTGGGATTACGGTAATCTCGGTGTCGAACTGAAAAATAACGTGAAGAGAGCCTGGTGGAAGAAATTCATCCAGGAGTCGAAGTATAATGTCGGCATTGACTGTGCCATCCTGATGAACCCGCAGACCTGGGTGGCGTCTGGCCATCTTGCATCCTTCTCCGATCCACTGATGGACTGTAAGGAGTGTCATGAGCGTTTCCGTGCAGACAAGCTGATCGAGGATTTCGCAGAGGCCAATGGCATTGATATCGGCGGTTCAGCCGATGCCATGTCGAAGGAAGAGATGGAGGCCTTTATTGAGGAGCATAAGGTTCCATGTCCAACCTGCGGTAAGCATAATTTCACCGGTATTCGTCAGTTTAACCTGATGTTCAAGACCTTCCAGGGTGTTACGGAGGATGCCAAGAATGCGGTATATCTTCGTCCGGAGACGGCACAGGGTATCTTCGTAAACTTCAAGAATGTACAGCGTTCCTCCCGTAAGAAGCTTCCGTTCGGTATCGGTCAGATCGGTAAGTCCTTCCGTAACGAGATCACACCGGGTAACTTTACCTTCCGTACGAGAGAGTTTGAGCAGATGGAGCTCGAGTTCTTCTGTAAGCCGGATACGGACCTTGAGTGGTTCGCGTACTGGAAGGAATTCTGCATGAACTGGCTTCTCGAGCTCGGTATCCCGAAGGATATGCTGCGTGCGAGAGACCATTCGCCAGAGGAGCTCTGCTTCTATTCGAAGGCGACGACGGACCTCGAGTTTACCTTCCCGTTTGGCTGGGGCGAGCTCTGGGGCATTGCGGATCGTACGGACTATGATCTCGGACGTCATCAGGAGGTTTCCGGTCAGGATCTTACCTACTTCGACGAGGAGTCGAACAGCCATTATATCCCGTATGTTATCGAGCCATCTCTCGGTGCAGATCGTGTAACGCTGGCCTTCCTGTGTGCCGCCTACGATGTCGAGGAGCTCGAGGGTGGTGATGAGCGTACCGTTCTTCACTTCCATCCGGCCATTGCACCGGTCAAGGTCGGCATCCTTCCGCTGTCAAAGAAGCTGGCAGAGCCGGCACAGGCCATCCACGATGAGCTCGCGAAGTACTGGAATGTCGAGTACGATGACCGTGGAAACATCGGCAAGCGCTACAGAAGACAGGATGAAATCGGTACGCCGTACTGCGTGACCTACGATTTCGATTCCGAGAATGACCATTGCGTAACGATCCGTGAGCGTGATTCCATGGCACAGGAGCGTATCCCGATTGATCAGCTGAAGAGCTACTTCGAGGAGAAGCTCGCGTTCTAAGTATTGAAATATCAGACGTAAGGCCCCGGATGGACTGATCTCAGAAGCCAGTACTCGGAGACCAGAAAAATCAAAGCCAGTTCCACGAAGGAGCCCTCTGAAACCAGTACTCCAGAACCGGAAACTCCTAAAATCGAACCTTAAGAAGCACTAGACCCTCTGCAATCGTCGCGTTTTCCTGATGAAAACGC
>DJEQ01000081.1:8391-12530 GCA_002431355.1 Oribacterium sp. UBA5894 | reverse complement strand
AAAATTCTTCAAGTGCTTCTACAAGGTTCGATTTTGGATTTTCAGCGGTTCTTGCGTATGGCTTCAGAGGGCTCCTTCTGCGACCTGTCTTGGTTTTTCAGTATTTTCTGAATATGGCTTCTGAGGGCAGTCCTCCGGGGCCTTGCGGCGGGATGACAGGTCCCTCACTGAACGTTCTGATTCAGTGAGGGGCTTTTTTAAATGCTTCTTCACAAATCGGTAACATCTTCGAACTATGATTCTATTATAATTATAATAAAGAAAAATATAGAATGAAAAAGGGAGTTCTATGAAGCATATTACACTGATGGGGCGAATCGGGGTGAGCTTTTTCATTAGCACGGTTCTGCCATTGTTCCTCATGTTTCTGATGTTTCGCGGTATCACGACGATGAGCCTGAATGTGGCGATTCTGATATTGGCGGGCTTTTTCTTTGTGGGCTGGATCTATATGGGAATTCTGCGGCCGGTGGAGGAGCTGAAGGCAGCAGCGAAGCGGATTGAGTCTGGAGACCTCGACTTTACGCTGGAGGCGGAGACCAATGATGAGTTCGGGGAGCTGATGCAGGCCTTCGATGAGATGCGGATCCGGCTGAAGGAGACGCAGGAGGAGAAGATCCGGAACGATACGGCGAACCGGGAGCTGGTCTCCAACATTGCCCATGACCTGAAGACACCGCTGACGGCGATTCGGGGCTACAGTGAGGGCATCCTCGATGGGGTTGCGAGCAGTCCGGACATGCAGCGGAAATACATCCAGACCATCAACAACAAGGCCGCCGAGATGGATCGTCTGATTGATGAGCTTCGCTACTATGTCAAGGTGGAATCGGATAAGATCCCGTATGACTTCCAGCATATTTCGGTCAAGGACTATTTTCAGGACTGCGCTGATGAAATCGGGCTGGAGATGGATTCTGAGGGCATCCATTTCAGCTATCAGAACAGCATTGACCCGGAGGTGGAGATGATTGCGGATCCGGAGCAGCTTCGGAAGGTGATCAGCAACATCATGTCGAATTCTGTGAAGTACATGGATAAGGAGGACAAGGAAATCTCGCTTACGCTGGAGGATGCAGGAGATTTCATTCAGGTGAACCTTCGGGACAATGGAAAGGGCATTTCCAGGACGGACCTTCCGTATATTTTCCAGCGCTTTTTCCGGGCCGACAGCTCGCGAAATTCGATGAAGGGCGGCTCCGGCATCGGTCTTTCCATTGTGAAGAAGATTGTGGAGGACAGTGGTGGACGGATCTGGGCCAGCTCGAAGGAGGGCGAGGAAACCACCATTCATTTTGTATTACGGAAATACATCCGGTCGGCGGAGTAGTGGTGCCGCCTGCAGATGCATGAGATGGTGACAGAAAGACGTATCCAGACAATGCAGATCACAGATACAGAAGCTTTGCAGAGGAGAGGTAGACGATGGAGGAAGAAAAGAAGATTTTAATCATAGAGGATGAGCAGGCGATCGCAGAGCTCGAGCGAGATTATCTCGAGATCTCCGGCTTCAAGGTGGAGCTGGCCGCGGATGGGGAAAGCGGTCTCCGGCTGGCGCTTCAGAATGCGTATGATCTTATCATTCTGGATCTCATGCTTCCGAAGAAGGATGGCTTCCAGGTATGTAAGGAAATTCGGGAGGTGAAGGACATTCCGATCCTCATTGTATCGGCCCGCAAGGATGATGTCGACAAGATCCGGGGTCTCGGACTCGGTGCGGATGACTACATGACGAAGCCGTTTTCTGCATCGGAGATGGTGGCCCGCGTGAAGGCACATCTCGCGCGCTATGCACGGCTCGTGGGAAGCAGTCGAGAGGAGAGTGGTATCCTCGAGATTCATGGACTCCGGATTGATCCGACGGCACGGCGGGTATTTGTCAATGGCGAGGAGCGTACGTTTACAACGAAGGAATTCGATCTTCTCTATTTTCTGGCGGCCCACCCGAACCATGTGTATACGAAGGCCGAGCTGTTTAAGGAAATCTGGAAGATGGACTCCGTGGGCGATATCGCGACGGTAACCGTCCACATCAAGAAAATCCGTGAGAAGATTGAGATGGATTCTGCAAAGCCACAGTACATCGAAACCATCTGGGGCGTTGGCTACCGCTTTAAAGTGTAACATCCGTTCGAGACAGCCGGATGGAACGGACGCTCAATGGGGCATGCCGGAAAAATTGTCCCGCCCGTCCGAGATGACTGGATGGAACGTGCAGAAATCTGGAAGAAAAAGCCTTAGAAATTCTTGGATGAACCAGGAACTTTCTTCGGCTTTTTTTAGTTAAAAAATAAACTTGAAAATGTAAACGTTTACATTTTATGGATAGACTTTACTAACGATTTTTCGTCAAGTATAATCTCCTATAGTGATTTTCACTTGATATATGTGAAATCTGATGATGCTTTTGTTTAGATTGCCATCCGTACAGATGAGCTTTTTTTACGGGATGCATACATCACATACATAGGATGAGGAGGATAAGCGATGGCTAAGAAATGGGTTTACTTGTTTACGGAGGGCAACGCAGACATGCGTGAGCTTCTGGGTGGTAAGGGTGCCAACCTTGCCGAGATGACCAACATTGGTCTTCCGGTACCGCAGGGCTTCACCATCACAACAGAAGCGTGCACACAGTACTATGAGGATGGCCGTGAGATCAATGCAGAGATCAGAGCACAGATCGATGAGCATATTGAAAAGATGGAGGAGATTACCGGAAAGAAGTTCGGTGACAAGGAGAACCCACTGCTTGTTTCCGTACGTTCTGGTGCACGTGCTTCCATGCCGGGTATGATGGATACCATTCTGAACCTCGGTCTCAATGAGGACGTGGTCAAGGTGCTTTCCGAGAAGTCAGGCAATCCACGCTGGGCCTGGGATTCGTATAGAAGATTCATTCAGATGTATTCTGACGTCGTGATGGAGGTTTCCAAGAGCGAGTTCGAGAAGCTGATTGATCAGAAGAAGGAAGAGAAGGGCGTAAAGCTCGATGTGGAGCTCGATGCAGAGGATCTTCATGACCTTGCCGAGCAGTTTAAGGCGAAGTATAAGGAAGCCCTCGGTGCTGATTTCCCAACCGATCCGAAGGAGCAGCTCTATGGCGCTATCAAGGCGGTTTTCCGTTCCTGGGATAACCCGCGTGCCAATGTTTACCGCCGCGACAACGATATTCCATATTCCTGGGGCACAGCAGTAAACGTACAGTCGATGGCCTTCGGTAACATGGGCGATGACTGTGGTACGGGTGTTGCCTTCACACGTGATCCGGCCACCGGCGCGAAGGGACTGTTCGGTGAGTTCCTGACCAATGCACAGGGCGAGGACGTTGTAGCCGGTGTTCGTACCCCGATGCACATCCAGGAGATGGAGCAGAAGTTCCCAGAGGCATTTGCAGAGTTCAAGAAGGTCTGCGAAACCCTCGAGAAGCATTACAGAGACATGCAGGACATGGAGTTTACCGTAGAGCACGGAAAGCTGTACATGCTGCAGACCAGAAATGGTAAGAGAACCGCACAGGCTGCACTGAAGATCGCCTGTGACCTCGTGGATGAGGGCATGAGAAGCGAGAAGGAAGCCGTTGCGATGATCGATCCACGAAACCTCGATACGCTTCTTCATCCGCAGTTTGATAAGGCCGCGCTCAAGGCGGCAACGCCGATGGGCAAGGGCCTCGGTGCATCTCCGGGTGCAGCCTGTGGTAAGGTAGTCTTTACGGCAGAGGATGCAGAGGCATGGAACGCACGTGGTGAGAAGGTGATCCTTGTGCGTCTCGAGACCTCTCCAGAGGATATCACAGGTATGAAGTCCTCCGAGGGTATCCTGACCGTTCGTGGTGGTATGACGAGCCATGCAGCCGTTGTTGCCCGTGGTATGGGTGAGTGCTGCGTATCCGGCTGCGGTGATATCGTCATGGATGAGGAGCATAAGCAGTTTACACTGGGCGGAAAGACCATCAAGGAAGGGGATTTCATCTCCATCGATGGTACGACCGGTAACATTTATGATGGACAGATTGCAACCGTGGATGCATCGATTTCCGGCGATTTCGGACGCATCATGGGCTGGGCTGACAAGTATCGTAAGCTCGGTGTTCGGACCAATGCCGACACACCGCACGATGCGGCGAAGGCACGTGA
>DJEQ01000081.1:0-8240 GCA_002431355.1 Oribacterium sp. UBA5894 | reverse complement strand
GCAAAGATCGAGCCATATCAGCAGGATGACTTCAAGCAGCTCTTCGAGGCCATGGAAGGGGACCCGGTCACCATTCGTTTCCTGGATCCGCCTCTTCACGAGTTCGTTCCGACCACTGAGCCGGAGATCAAGCAGCTTGCGGATAAGATGGGCAAGAGCGTTGAGAAGATCAAGGCCATCATTTCCGGCCTCCACGAGTTTAACCCGATGATGGGCCACAGAGGCTGCCGTCTGACCGTGACTTATCCGGAGATTGCCGTCATGCAGACGCAGGCGATCATCCGTGCAGCCATTGAAGTGAAGGCTGCCCACCCGGACTGGAAGCTCGTTCCAGAGATCATGATTCCGCTGGTTGGTGAGGTGAAGGAATTCAAGTTCGTAAAGAACATCGTGGTCAAGACTGCGGATGAGGAGCTTGCGAAGGCCGGTGTCGATCTCAAGTATGAGGTTGGTACCATGATTGAGATTCCAAGAGCTGCATTGACTGCAGATGAGATCGCCGCAGAGGCTGACTTCTTCTGCTTCGGTACCAATGACCTGACACAGATGACCTTCGGCTTCTCACGTGATGATGCAGGAAAGTTCCTGAACAGCTACTATGACACGAAGATCTACGAGCAGGATCCGTTTGCAAAGCTCGATCAGAAGGGCGTCGGCAAGCTGATGGATATGACCCTGAAGCTTGGCAAGCCGGTGAATCCGAAGCTGCACTGCGGTATCTGCGGTGAGCATGGTGGCGATCCATCCTCCGTAGAGTTCTGCCATGATATCGGCCTCGATTATGTATCCTGCTCACCGTTCCGTGTACCGGTTGCAAGACTGGCAGCAGCACAGGCAGAGATCAAGAACCCGAGAAAGTAAGCATCGTGTTTCAGCTGGATGCGCACGTCGGACAGGTGCATAAGCCTCGAGGACGAAAAGTGCGAGATTCAGAGCATGCGGTTTTATAAGTAAACAACAGGAGTGGAGAGTGCAGATGGCATTCTCCACTCTTTTTGTGTGAAAAGCAGAGGCCATCTGTTACAATAAGAAAACAGTTTATGGATTCCGTGGCTGCAGGAGCAGCGGGTGAAGCGGATGACTGCAGGAGCTGCGTGATATGCCACGCACGAAGCAGGGATTCGAATGAATTCTGTATAGAGGAGAGAAGAGTATGGCGAAAAAGAGAAATATTGCCCTGATCGGCTTCATGGGCGCTGGGAAAACGACCGTTTCACATGGTCTCAAGGAAAAATATGGGTTTACGGAGATCGATACGGATCAGGAGATCGTAAAGCGGGAAGGTCGGGCAATCACGGAGATTTTCGCGACGGACGGAGAGACCTGCTTTCGGAAGCTGGAGCAGGAGGAGGTGCTGCGCCTTCAGGACGTGGAGGGGATGGTGATCTCCTGCGGCGGCGGTCTCGTGATGAATCCGGAAAATGTAGCGAATCTTCGGAAGTGCAGCACCATCGTTTTTCTAACGGCCACGCCGGAGACCACGCTCCTTCGCGTGAAGGATTCCACGGATCGACCGATTCTCAATGGTCACATGGATGTCGACTATATTCGAGCACTCCAGGAAAAACGCTGGCCAGCCTATGAAGCGGCTGCGGACCTGAGAATCGCGACGGATGGGAAGGACGTCGACACCATCTGCCGGGAAATCATGGAGGCAGTGGAAGCGGAACCATAAGGAATGCCGATCGGAGCACCAGGAAGATGCGTGACCATTTTAAGAAATGAGAGGATAAAACATGAACACACAGGAAGTGAATCAGGAATTACTTTCGTTCCTCGACCATAGCCCGAATGCCTTTTTTGCCGTTCGGAATATGCGTGAGGAGCTGGAGAAGGCGGGCTACACACGTCTTTATGAGGGCGCGGCATGGGCACTTTCACAGGGACGGGGCTACTACGTGACGCGAAACGATTCTGCGCTGATCGCCTTTCATATTCCGACCGAAAAGGCAAGAGGCTTCCAGATCATGGCGAGCCACTGCGATTCGCCGGTCTTTAAGATTAAGACCCGTGCGGAGATCGAGATCGACCAGCATTATGTGAAGCTCAATGTTGAAAAGTATGGTGGCATGCTCTGCGCACCATGGCTCGATCGCCCGCTTTCCGTGGCCGGCCGGATCCTCGTACAGACGGAGGATGGCATCGAAACGAAGCTTGTGAATGTTGACCGGGACCTGCTGATTATCCCGAATCTCGCCATTCATATGAATCGTCAGGTCAATGATGGCTATGCCTTCAATGCACAGGTCGATATGCTTCCACTGTTCTGCGAGAAGGGCGAGGAAAGGAATCAGTTCCTGCAGCTCATCGCCGAGGAGGCGAAGGTGAAGGCGGAGGATATCCTGGATACGGACCTTTTCCTGTATAACCGTATGAAGGGAACGACGCTCGGACTTCATGGTGAATTTATCGCGAGTGGCCGTCTCGATGACCTTCAGTGTGCCTTTGCATCCTTAAAGGGCTTCCTTGCAGCCGAGCCGAAGCAGTCGATTGCGGTGCACTGCGTCTATGATAACGAGGAGGTGGGCTCCGGCACGAAGCAGGGTGCAGCCAGCACCTTCCTGAAGGATACGCTGCAGCGCATTTACCGGACGCTTGGGTATACCGAGGAGGAGTATCAGATGAGTCTGGCCTCCAGCTTCATGGTGTCTGCGGACAATGCACACGCCGTGCATCCGAACCACAGCGACAAGGCGGACCCGACCAATCGCCCATACATGAACCAGGGCATCGTCATCAAGTACAGTGCCAATCAGAAGTATACAACCGATGCCGTATCGGGTGCGGTGATGCGTGCCATCTGCAAGGAGGCGGGTGTACCATGGCAGACCTTTACGAACCGCTCCGATATGCTCGGTGGGTCGACGCTCGGCAATATCTCGCAGGGACAGGTCGCACTGAATACCGTCGACATTGGCCTCCCACAGCTCGCGATGCACTCACCGTATGAAACCGCAGGCGCGAAGGACACCGCCTACCTCATCGAGGCGGCCCGCGTGCTGTTCAGCTCGAGCTTCCTGGGAAGTGGAGATGGAAACTATAAGCTGCTTTTTTAAAATACCCGGGGACAGCCGAAGGACCTGACCTGACTCGAATAGGAAAAGGCCTTGACGGGAGCTGGAAGGGCGCGATCAGTTGACCTGACCTGACTCGAATAGAAAAAGGGCGAAACGGAATGAAATAAGACAGAGATTGCCAGGAGGTAAAAAAGCAAGCTCTTGGCAATTTTTGACAAGAAAAGTGAACCGGTTTACCGCAACATTCACAAACTTTCTGGAAAGCGGGCGAAACCCTTGAATGGGGGTATAAAATCAACTATCATACTTATGATATCGGTTGTTTCCAGGCGCTTTGCCTGGTTTTAAAATGAATAAAAAGGAGATTCAACATGGCTGGAATTCTGGATAAGTTCAGACTGGATGGCAAGGTTGCATGGGTGACCGGTGCATCCTATGGTCTTGGTCTTGCCTATGCGAAGGCATTTGCAGAGGCTGGTGCAAAGAAGGTCGTTTTCAATGATATCAATCAGGAGCTCGTGGACAGAGGCCTTGCAGAGTATCAGAAGCTCGGCATCGATGCCTACGGTGTGGTCTGCGATGTTACGAACGAGGAGCAGGTCAATGCACTCGTGAAGGACGTCGAGGAGAAGTTCGGCGGTGTCGACATTCTCGTAAACAATGCCGGCATCATCAAGAGAATCCCGATGGTAGAGATGACGAAGCAGCAGTGGGATCAGGTCATCAATGTGGACCTTACGGGACCTTTCATCTGCTCGAAGGCCGTTCTGCCAGGCATGATCAAGAAGGGCTATGGTAAGATCATCAATGCCTGCTCCATGATGTCTGAGCTTGGTCGTGAGACTGTATCCGCGTACGCAGCAGCAAAGGGCGGTCTGAAGATGCTCACAAAGAATATCTGCTCTGAGTATGGTCAGTACAACATTCAGTGCAATGCCATCGGACCTGGCTACATCGCAACGCCGCAGACGGCTCCGCTTCGTGCAAAGCAGGCCGACGGCTCCATGGCTCCATTTGATCGCTTCATCCGTTCGAAGACACCGGCACAGCGCTGGGGCGAGACCGAGGACCTCGAGGGTCTTGCTGTATTCCTTGCTTCTCCGGCTTCTGACTTCATCAACGGACAGGTTGTGTACATCGATGGCGGTATCCTTGCCTACATTGGTCAGGATCCAAGCCAGCTCGATGAGTCGAAGTTCCAGGATGTCACGGGCGTTGAGGACATCAAGGTTGCAGATCACTAATCCAATCGTATAACACAGTTGAAAGCGGCGGAGGACGACTCCGCCGCTTTTTGATGGATCGGTACGGAATATCAAACATTTCCAGGTGACGGTAACGTGTGGAAGCAGCTGGAAACGTAGAAGGCTGTGAGTGAACAGTAACGATGAGTGTGCAATTGTGGATGCCTCATCTTTTGTGCGATTCGACAGCGTGGCCAAAATATGCTACACTGCTAAAAAGATCTATGCTTCACGGAAGCGCTCGAAGAAAGCATGCGCGCAGCGGAGCAACGAAAAGGCTTCACGCAGATGGAGGCATTGGCCAAACATCGGAAAAGAGAAGCCATCAAACCAGGAGGTTATCAATGGCAGATTATACAGAGAGAGCCAACCAGAAGCTGGTGGAGGCAATCCATGCATTAAAGGAATCCAATGGAGAGAACAAGGGTGCCGAGCAGGCACTGATGGAGGAGATGCCAGGCGCAGAGTTTATCATGCCGGTACGCATCATTGGCGAGAAGGCCAGAGAGCGGAAGCTTGCGTATGGCGTCACCGCGAACAAGGAGGGGGCACACTTCTACATGGTCTTCACGAGCCGTGCGAATCTCAAGGCATGGTTCCAGAATGAGTCTGTGCAGAGTGTGAAGCACAGCTTCGAGGAAGCCGCGGACATTGCGATGAATGATCCGCAGATCTATGGCTTCGTACTGAATCCGGGTACGGACGATTTCGTGGTGGCCCGTGAGATGATCATTGACCTTCGGACGAAGCTGAAGGGCGCCGAGCTCGGCCTCGAGGGTGAGAAGTCGAATGCGGATGAAAATATCATCTTCAAGGATGTGCGTGAGGATCAGACGACGGCAGATCTTCTGAATGCCCTGACCGGTGCGATGCGGAGTGACCGTAACGTGGCGGCCGGCTATATTCGTGACATGGTACGAAATGGTCACACCGATTACTGTGTCATCGTGCGGCACATCGGCTCCATGGATGAGACCTTCCCGCGTCTGATGGCCGCTGCACGCCGTGTGAGCCGTGGCCGTTCCGTAGCGCTGCTCTCTGCACGTGCACCGATTGCAGAGAAGGCCATCGAGGGTCAGAAGCCGTTCTATCAGAAGGGCTTTAAGATCGTGGAGCAGTAATGGGTGCGCTTACGCATGTGGATCACCGGGATTTCGGACCACTGTATGACGCGCAGTCCGAGGTGCTGGTACTCGGCTCCATCCCATCGCCGAAGTCGCGCGAGCTGAAATTTTACTATGGGCATCCGCAGAATCGCTTCTGGCGGGTGATGGCCGCAGTGCTCGAGGCACCGGTGCCGGAGAGCATCGAGGAAAAGACCGCGATGATGCTGCAGCATCACATTGCCCTCTGGGATGCGCTGAGTGAGTGCGATATCGTGGGCGCATCGGATGCAAGCATTCGGAATCCGGTTCCGACGGATATCGCGGGACTTCTCGAGAAGACGAGGATCACGCGCATTTTCTGCACCGGTGCCAGCGCACATAAGTACTATGAAAAGTACCAGTTTCCAAAGACCGGAATCCATGCGGTGAAGCTGCCGTCGACGTCTCCGGCGAACTGTGCGGTTTCGTTTGAAAAGCTCGTACTGTATTATCGGGAGATCATCACAAATAATTCTTGACTTCCTTATGGAAGGAAATGTATTATGAGCATATTACATAACAGTTACTGTTAGGAAAGAGGTAGTTCTATGAAGCATATTATGACTTTAAACACAAGAGATATGAAGAGATCTGAGGAGAGAGGCGGATGTGGCGAGTGCCAGACTTCCTGCCAGTCTGCCTGCAAGACAAGCTGCGGTATCGCAAACCAGCAGTGCGAGAACAAGAACGCTTAATATCAGGTTCGTGTATTGACCGGGGCATGAACAGCCCCGGTTTTTTAATGTACTGATCCACGATTGCTGTGCAATCGTGGATGTTATTTATAAAGCTTTTCAGTGATTAGTAGGAGATTTTCATGATTCATCAGTATAAACTCAATGGCTACAACATTGTCCTCGATGTCTACAGCGCCAGCGTCCATGTGACGGACGATCTCGCATATGACGGGATTCATCTCATTGACAGCGGGATGAGCGAGGACGCAGCGAAGGAGGAGCTGCATCGTCTGCATCCAGAAGCAACAGAGGAGGAGCTCACGGATACCTTCGCGGATATCCATGAGCTGACGGAGCAGGGAAAGCTCTTTACGAAGGATGTCTATGAGAAGGCAGCAGGCTATCTCAAGAAGCAGTCCACCGTGGTGAAGGCACTCTGTCTGCTGGTTGCACATACCTGCGACCTGAACTGCAGCTACTGCTTCGCTTCCCAGGGAAAGTTCCATGGCAAGGAAGGCATGATGACGCTCGAGACCGCGAAACGCGCCATCGACTTCCTCGTGGAAAATTCCGGTAATCGTCGGAACCTCGAGGTCGATTTCTTCGGCGGTGAGCCGCTGCTCAATTTCGAGCTCTGCAAGGAGACCGTGGCCTATGCGCGTTCCATCGAGAAGGAGCACAATAAGAACTTCCGTTTCACCCTGACCACGAACGGTGTGAAGCTTGACGACGAGGTCATCGAGTGGGCAAATAAGGAGTGCTACAATGTTGTCCTTTCGCTCGATGGACGAAAGGAAGTCCATGACCGCTTCCGCGTGGATCGTGCGGGACGCGGCTCCTATGACCGCATTGTCCCGAACTTCCAGAAGTTTGTGGCGGCCCGTGGCGACAAGAGCTACTACATGCGTGGCACCTACTCCCACTACAACACGGATTTCACGAACGACATCTTCCATATGGCCGATGACCTCGGCTTCTCCGAGCTTTCGATGGAACCGGTGGTGACGGATCCGTCCAGCCCGAGTGCATTGACCGAGGAGGATCTTCCGGTACTGTACGAGCAGTATGAGATCCTTGCAAAGGACATGCTGCGTCGTGAGAAGGATGGCAAGCCGATCACCTTCTATCACTATATGATCGACCTGGAGCACGGTCCGTGCGTTTATAAGCGTGTGTCGGGCTGCGGCTCTGGAACGGAGTATATGGCTGTGACGGCCTGGGGTGATCTCTATCCTTGCCACCAGTTCGTCAATGATCCAGAGTACAAGCTCGGCAATATCTGGGACGGCGTGCAGCATGAGAACATTCGCGATGAGTTTAAGGAGTGCAATGTCTACTCCCGCCCAGAGTGCAAGGAATGCTGGGCCCGGATGTACTGTGCAGGTGGCTGCGCGGCCAATGCCCTGCATGCAACTGGCGACATCCACGGCGTCTATGAGTATGGCTGCAAGCTCTTCCGGAAGCGGATGGAGTGTGCTCTTATGATGAAGGTTGCAGAAGCCGAGATGGCACAGGAACAGCATGAAGAAGCCTGAGCAGTGCGCGCAGCATTCATTGGAGAAGTACTGCGTAGAGCATGGGAAGCATGCGAAGGCTCAGGATACGCTGGAAACAGCGGAGCTGTGCCATCATGATGAGAAAGGCGGAAAGCTCCAGACTGCGCTGGATCAGTATCTGGAGAAGGAGCTGTATCCCATGCATATGCCGGGACATAAGCGCCGCTGCGCGGTCATGCCGACGAATGTGCTGCGCTATGATTTTACGGAGGTCTCCGGGACGGATGACCTCCATCATGCAGAGGGGATCCTGAAGGACGCGATGGAGCGTACACGCCGTCTTGTGGGATCGGATCGGACCTGGTATCTTGTGAATGGAAGCACCTGCGGGAATCTCGCAGGTGTTTCTGCTATCGTGCCCTATGATGGAGAGGTCATCGTTGCGCGGAACTGCCATCGCTCGGTATTTCATGCACTGGAGCTTCGCCATGCGCATCCCCACTGGCTGTGGCCATCGATGGAGCCGGAGACCGGCATTTTTAACAGCGTCCGACCGGAAGAGGTAGAGGCGCTGCTTTCCGCGTATCCGAACAGTGCCGCGGTCGTACTCACGAGCCCGAGCTATGAGGGCGTCGTGTCGGATATTCGAAGCATTGCCGAG
>DJEQ01000080.1:5236-5454 GCA_002431355.1 Oribacterium sp. UBA5894 | reverse complement strand
TCGTTTTTCAAAATCGTATATATGCTTTTCGAGTCCAAAATCGCTTTTTCCTGCAAAAAGTATATACGCAATGGCATTTATGGAAATCGTATATATGAAATTGCCTTTTCCAAGCTTAAAAGCAAAAGATGAGTATATACGATTTTCCAAAGAGGCCTTCAGTATACATCCCATGCTGCTTTTTCGGCTCCAATACCCCAAAATCGATATATACGATT
>DJEQ01000080.1:0-5176 GCA_002431355.1 Oribacterium sp. UBA5894 | reverse complement strand
CCAAAATCGATATATACGATTTTCAAAAAAGGCTTATCGTATATATCGTTACAGTTTTAACAAACCCAAAGGCAGGAAATTCTATATACAAAACGTCGTTTTTCAAAATCGTATATATGTGTCAGCTACTTCCAAGCTGTACCGACACCTAGAAATGCCCAGTGAACAGTAGCTTCCGCAAGCCTCATCAGCCCGTTCGTCGCAGATTCCCGTGTACATCAGGCCCCAAATATGCTATAATTTTTGATACTTCATTTTTAGGAGGCCAGTCTATGTCTTTGGATACAAGAAACGAGAACGGAGTCCTGGAGGAGAAAACTCAGGAATCCAAGAATTTCATCGAGCGTGAGATCGAGAAGGATCTTGCAGAGGGCGTATACGATCACGTGCATACACGTTTTCCGCCCGAGCCAAATGGCTACCTGCATATCGGTCATGCAAAGTCCATCATCCTGAATTCCGGCGTAGCCAAGGAATACCATGGACAGTTCAACCTTCGTTTTGATGATACCAACCCGATGAAGGAGAAGACCGAGTTTGTCGAAGCCATTAAACGCGACGTTCAGTGGCTCGGGGCTGATTTTGAGGACCGTATCTTCTTCGCATCGGATTACTTCGATATTATGTATGAGAAGGCGATTCTTCTGATTAAGAAGGGCCTTGCCTTCGTCGATGATCTGACCGCAGAGCAGATCACTGAGTACCGTGGTGACTTCAACAATCCTGGCAAGGAGTCTCCGAACCGCAATCGTCCGATCGAGGAGAACCTTCAGCTCTTTCAGGACATGAAGGATGGAAAGTATGCGGATGGCACCCTGACACTGCGTGCAAAGATCGACATGGCGTCGCCGAACCTGAACATGCGGGACCCGATTATCTATCGTGTGGCCCATATGCATCATCACAATACCGGCGATAAGTGGTGCATCTACCCGATGTACGACTTCGCGCACCCGATCGAGGATGCGGTCGAGGGCATTACGCATTCCCTCTGTACGCTCGAGTTTGAGGACCACCGTCCACTTTACGACTGGGTTGTAAAGCACTGTGACTTCGAGAATCCACCTCGCCAGATCGAGTTCGCAAAGCTGTATCTGACCAATGTTGTCACTGGAAAGCGCTACATTAAGAAGCTCGTTGAGGATGGCGTGGTTGATGGCTGGGATGATCCACGTCTCGTGACCATTTCCGCACTTCGCCGTCGTGGCTATACACCGGAGTCCATTCGTCAGTTTGTGACCCTGAGCGGTATTTCGAAGGCGAACTCCAGCTCGGACATCAGCCTCCTCGAGTACTGCATCCGTGAGGATCTGAAGCTGAAGGACAAGCGAATGATGGCCGTCATTGACCCGATCAAGCTCGTGATCGACAACTATCCAGAGGGACAGACGGAGATGCTGGAGGTCCCGAACAACCTCGAAAATGAGACACTCGGCAGCCGGCAGGTGCCATTCTCCCGTGAGCTCTACATTGAACGCGACGATTTCATGATCGAGCCGCCGAAGAAGTATAAGAGACTGTATGTGGGCAACGAGGTTCGCCTCATGTCGGCCTACTTTGTTACCGCAACCTCCTATGAGACGGATGCAGACGGAAAGGTGACCGTTGTGCACTGCACCTATGATCCGGAGACGAAGTCCGGCTCCGGCTTTACGGCACGGAAGGTCAAGGGTACGATCCACTGGGTCAATGCAGCCACCGCGGGTCAGGTGACCGTCCGCCTCTATGAGCAGCTGATCGATGAGGAGAAGGGCAAGCTGAATGCGGATGGTACCCTGAACTTCAATCCGAATTCACTGACGGTGGTCAACAACTGCATGGTGGAGCCGGAGCTCATGAATGCGAAGGCCTATGACAGCTTCCAGTTTGTACGGAATGGCTTCTTCTGCGTTGATTGCAAGGATTCCACAGAAGGACACCCGGTATACAATCGAATCGTTGGACTGAAGTCCAGCTTTAAGCTTCCAGCACAGGCATAAGGATGTATAAACTCTTCGAATCGTGGTATGATAGCGATGCGAAGAGTTTATCGTATAGAAAAACTGGACAAAGGCAGGAAAGGGTCGCTCTGCGACCTGAATGGAGGATAATACTATGGGAAAGAAGAAAAGTGGCTTAGGTGGTCTTGTTGGGCTGGCAGCACTGGTAGGTGGTGTAGCAGCTGCGGTATCGTATCTCTATAAGTATGAGAAGTTCTCGGAGGAAGTGGATCAGGACTTCACCGATGTGCTGGAGTCAGCGTCAGAGGTGAAGGATTCTGCCAAGAGAACCTATACAACACTGAAGAACAGCGAAACCCGCGTGGAGTTTAAGAACGCCGCAAAGGATATGGGCGTCGCTGCGAAGAATCTGGCTGTGGATGCGAAGAACCTTGCGCTGGATGCAGGAAAGGATGCCTACAGAACGGTAAAGGAAGCGCTCGACGAGAAGCTGGGTGGCGCAGACGAGGATGAGGATGTGGTCGATGAGAATGTCGAGCACATCGTGTATCCGTATGCGGACGAGATGAGCTCGGAGAAGTCGGACGATGCCGCAGAAGAGAAGCAGGACGCTTCCGAAGAGAAGACAGCGGAGGCTGCAGAGGAGGACGAGGCCGAGCCGGACGATGACGACGTTGAGGTCGAGTTCTACACTACCGATGCGGAGCATGCCGAGGAGAAGCCAGAGAATGCAAAGGCAGAGACGGACGCAAAGGTGAACGAAGAGCAAAGTGTAAAGGCGGATGTTGCGGCAGCCGATGAGGTCAAGGAAGAGGCGGAAGAAGCGGAAGCTACGGCCACCATTACGGAGGAATAAACACTCCCTGGAAGGGCACTAGGGCGCTTGCCCTGTGGGATTCCACGCAGATTTCGGATCCGTGTTGAAAGGGATGGCCGGGCCATAGAGCCCGGCCGTTCGTATGAAAGAAAAGTAAAAGCAAAGGACCTGTCCCGTGAGGGACAGGTCTTTTGCTTTAGGGAGTATAGGTTAATACGGCAAAGGCCGTTAACCATCGATGTTATATCCAGGGTTGCTCTTTGGGGAAGCATGTGTGAACCCCTGGATGTCTGAATGTCAAATGGAGCCCCCATGCCGAGATCACAGGTATGGGCATGCATTGGACGGAAAGGGCATCGACCAGAAGTCTCTGCCCAGCCATGACTTATTTTCCAGAATCACCATAGTTTGAAAGAACACGGGCAGATGGGTCGTTCACGGCACATCCTGGCCAGTTCTTATTCGGCATCCAGAAATCTGTTACCATCTGGGACTGTCCCGGATAGTACTCTTCGAAAATCTCACGATAAAGGAGGGATTCCTTTGTGAACGGAGTCGCGTGGGTATATTTTTTCCGCTTCTCCTCAAATTCCTCGTCGGTATACTGCTTCTCGGCGAATGCAGCGAGATCATCCTTCATGGAATGACCGACCGCGTCGGAGAAGGCCGCCTTTTCACGCATCAGAATGTCCTCTGGCAGAAGATGATCGGCCTCGAAGGCGTGACGAAGGAGATACTTGCCCTTATGGTAGTGGTTCAGCTTCTTCTCCGGATCAAGGTGCATGACGTAATCAACGAATGCAAGATCCCCAAACGGCACCCGCGCCTCGAGGGAGTTTACACTGATGCAGCGATCAGCACGAAGCACATCGTACATATGAAGCTCGCGGATACGCTTTTCCGCTTCCTTCTGGAATTCCTCTGCGCTTGGCGCGAAATCCGTATATTTATACCCGAAGAGCTCATCGGAGATCTCACCGGTCAGGAGGACACGCACATTGGACTGCTCGTGAATCGCCTTGCAGCAGAGATACATACCGATCGACGCACGAATCGTCGTAATATCATAGGTACCGAGGGTGGCAATGACTTCACGAAGAGCCGCAATGACATCCTCACGCGACATGATGACCTCATGATGGTTTGCACCGATGTACTGGGCCACTTCACGTGCATACTTAAGATCAATGGCGTCGACATCCATGCCGATGGCATAGGTTTCAATCGGCTTATCGAGAAGCTTCTGCGAAATGGCACAGACAAGCGAGGAGTCGAGACCACCGGAAAGCAGGAAGCCGACCGGTGCATCCGCGTCGAGCCGCTTTTTTACGCCCTCAATGAGAAGATCATGAATGTTATGGGCGATCTCCTCGAGATCATCCTGCGTATTGTATTTATGTACCAGCGACATGTCGTGGTAGCAGACGAACTGCCCATCCTTGTAGTAGTGTCCTGGTGGGAATGGCTTGATTTCATGGCAGAGACCTACGAGATTCTTCGGCTCCGACGCAAATGCAAGGGTGCCCTCCTTTGTCGAGCCATAGTAGAGCGGACGAATACCGATCGGATCACGTGCGGCAATGTAGTCGCCCGTTTCTGCATCATAGATGATCAGAGCGTACTCTGCGTCGAGCATACGGAACATTTCCGTGCCCAGCTCACGATAGAGCGGAAGTAAAATCTCACAGTCAGAATCGGATTTGAAGGTATAGCCCTCCTTCATGAGCTTTTCACGAAGCGGACGGAAACCATAAATCTCACCGTTACATACCACATAGGAGCCATCCAGCTCAAACGGCTGCATGCCGGCCTCATTGAGACCCATGATGGCCAGACGATTGAAGCCCAGATAGCCATTGCCGGTATCGACGATACGCGTATCGTCCGGTCCTCTCGATTTGGTTTTTTCCAGCGCGGCCTTGACGACCTCATATTCTGCGCGCCGGTCACAGAATCCGATAATACTGCACATATGGTTACTCTCCCTAATTTAAACGAAATTCCATTCCGTCTCATCGCATCTTTCTTTGCTGTGTCCTGCAAACATCCTCAGGATACCTTACAGAGATCACCCCAGACGGAATGAAACGAAATAAAAAAGACGGCAAAGGAGCTGCGATCAACGCGACACCTTTGCCGTCCATGGATGCCCGTATTATCGAACGCTGAAAAAATTTTGTCAAGCGCTGTTTTTGGAATGGGAGGTATTCCTGACGAGACGTTCGTATCAGATCCGGGAGGGGCGGATGGGGACCGCACGCAACACAGTACTTCGAGTCCGGTAAAATCACAAATCGGGCCTTAAGAAACACTAGACCCTCTGCAATCGTCGCGTTTTCCTGATGAAAACGCTCCGCTGTCAGAGGGTGCTAAGGAAAAATTCTCCAGGGAGACGATGCCATGCTATGCGCCTATGGCG
>DJEQ01000084.1:15853-22713 GCA_002431355.1 Oribacterium sp. UBA5894 | reverse complement strand
AAAAATCTCAAACTTGGCCCGACTATATACAATCATTCGTTTTTCAAAATCGTATATATGCTTTTCGAGTCCAAAATCGCTTTTTCCTGCAAAAAGTATATACGCAATGGCATTTATGGAAATCGTATATATGAAATCGCCTTTTCCAAGCTTAAAAACAAAAGATGAGTATATACGATTTTCCAAAGAGGCCTTCAGTATACATCCCATGCTGCTTTTTCGGCTCCAATACCCCAAAATCGATATATACGATTTCCCAAAAAGGCTTATCGTATATATCGTTACAGCTTTAACAAGTCCAAAGGAAGGAAATTCTATATACAAAACGTCGTTTTTCAAAATCGTATATATGTGTCAGCTGCTTTCAAGCTGTACCTACACCTAGAAATGCCCAGTGAACAGTAGCCTGTCGGCACCGCGGAAGCTGCCTTAAACGTATATTCATTTGTATCTACAGCGTGATTGTGCTAAAATCCACATAAGTATGTAAAGAAACGGGCCATCTGCGCCTTCTTTTCGCAGCAGCCCGAACAGCTAAAGGAGACATTATGAAGGGAATTATTCTTGCCGGTGGATCCGGTACGAGATTATATCCACTGACCAAAGTAACCTCCAAGCAGTTACTTCCGATTTATGATAAGCCGATGATCTACTATCCGCTGAGCGTTCTTATGAATGCCGGGATTCGTGACATCCTGCTGATTTCGACACCAAGTGATACGCCGCGCTTCCAGGACCTCTTAGGGGATGGAAGTCAGTTCGGCGTGAACCTCCAGTATAAGGTGCAGCCATCACCGGATGGACTGGCACAGGCCTTCATTCTCGGCGCGGATTTTATCGGAGACGATTCCGTAGCCATGATCCTCGGAGACAATATCTTCTCCGGCCACGGCTTCAAGAAGGCACTCCGTCAGGCCGCTGCAAAGAAGTCTGGCGCAACGGTGTTCGGCTACTATGTCGATGATCCGGAGCGCTTCGGTATCGTTTCCTTCGATGAGCATGGCAAGGCTGTTTCCATCGAAGAGAAGCCGGAGCACCCGAAATCCAATTACTGTGTGACCGGTCTTTACTTCTATGACAACCGTGTCGTAGAGTATGCAAAGAACCTGAAGCCATCGGCACGTGGGGAGCTGGAAATCACGGATCTCAACCGTATCTACCTTGAGAACGGCGAGCTCGACGTTACACTGCTCGGACAGGGTTTTACCTGGCTTGATACCGGAACGCATGAGTCCCTTGTGGACGCTACGAACTTCGTACGCACCATCGAGACGCATGAGCATCGGAAGATCGCCTGCCTCGAGGAAATTGCCTACCTCAACGGCTGGATCGGCCGGGACAAGGTCGAGGCGGCCTATGAGATGTACAAGAAGAACGAGTATGGCCGCTATCTGAAGGATGTACTCGATGGCAAGTACGTCGATAAGATCAAGGAGCAGAACGAGCTCGATAAGTAAGGAAAGGAATTATTATGAAATATATCGTAACAGGTGGCGCCGGCTTCATCGGCGGCAACTTCATGCACTTTGCAGTGAACACGTATCCGGATGATATGTGGATCTGTCTGGATGCCCTGACCTATGCAGGAAATCTGGAGACCCTGGCACCACTCGAGGGCAAGCCGAACTATAAGTTTGTAAAGGGCGACATCGCAGACCGCGCCTTCATCTTCAAGCTTTTCGAGGAGGAGAAGCCGGATGTCATCATCAACTTCGCTGCAGAGTCGCACGTCGACCGTTCAGTGACGAACCCGGACATCTTCCTTCAGACCAATGTTGGCGGCACGGTCACCCTGCTCGACGCCTGCAAGCAGTTCGGTATCCAGCGCTATCATCAGGTTTCGACCGATGAGGTCTATGGTGATCTTCCACTCGATCGCCCGGATCTCTTCTTTACCGAGGACAATAAGATCAAGGCATCCTCTCCATATTCAGCATCGAAGGCAAGCGCGGATCTGTTCGTTATGGCTTATCACAGAACCTTCGGCATCCCGGTGACGATTTCCCGTTGCTCGAACAACTACGGCCCATACCACTTCCCGGAGAAGCTCATCCCGCTCGTGATTTCGAGAGCACTGAATGATGAGAAGATCCCGGTTTACGGAAACGGTGCCAATGTGCGTGACTGGCTCTATGTCACCGATCACTGTAAGGCCATTGACCTGATCGTCCGGAAGGGCAAGCCAGGTGAGGTCTACAACATTGGCGGACACAATGAGCGTACCAATCTCGAGGTTGTAAAGACCATTCTGAAGGCCCTTCACAAGCCGGAGTCGCTCATTGAGTACGTAAAGGATCGTCCGGGCCATGATCTCCGCTATGCGATGGACCCGACCAAGATCGAGACGGAGCTTGGCTGGAAGCCAGAGTATACCTTCGATACCGGTATTCCTGTGACCATCGACTGGTATCTGAACAACAAGGAATGGTGGGAGCACATCGTTTCCGGTGAGTATCAGAACTACTTCGAGAAGATGTACGTACAGGGAAAAGGACTTCAGTAAATCGTCGATGAATCCCTCGCATGCGAAATGTGAGGGATTTCCTTTTTATAGAAGGCAAACGAAAGAGGTTGTAGGATGAAAGTATTTGTAACAGGTGTGAATGGACAGCTCGGTCATGATGTGATGAATGAGCTTGCAAAGCGTGGCCATGAGGGCATCGGAACGGATCTTCTGCCAAGCTACAGTGGCGTGATGGACGGTTCTGCCGTGACCCGCATGCCATATGTATCGATGGATATCACGAATCGTGCACAGGTGTCCTCCATCATTCGGGAGCTGCATCCGGACGTCATCGTACACTGCGCTGCCTGGACCGCGGTCGATGCGGCCGAGGAGGAGGCCAACCGTCCGAAGGTAAAGGCGATCAATGTCGACGGCGTGCAGAACATCGCGGATGCAGCGAAGCTTGTTGACGCGAAGCTGATCTATATTTCGACCGACTATGTATTCGATGGTCAGGGCGATACTCCATGGCAGCCGGACTGCAAGGATTATGCGCCGCTGAACTATTATGGAGAAACGAAGCTCGGTGGAGAGCAGGCGGTGGCACGTACGCTCGAGAAATATTTTATCGTACGCATTGCGTGGGTCTTCGGTCTCAATGGAAAGAACTTCATCAAGACCATGCTGAACGTTGGAAAGACGCATGATACCGTGCGCGTGGTCAATGATCAGATCGGAACACCGACCTATACGCTGGATCTCAGCCGCCTGCTCGTCGATATGCTGGAGACGGAGCGCTATGGCTACTATCATGCGACCAATGAGGGCGGCTATATCAGCTGGTACGATTTCACGAAGGAAATCTACCGTCAGGCAGGCTATACGACGAAGGTAGTGCCAGTGACGACCGCAGAATATGGTGCAAGTGTGGCTGCGCGACCATTTAATTCCCGTCTCGATAAGTCGAAGCTCGTGGAGGCCGGCTTTACGCCGCTCCCGACCTGGCAGGATGCGGTCCGTCGCTATCTGGAAGCGCTGAAAAACGCAGAAATCTGAGGAGAAAGCAATGGGAAAATATTTTGGAACCGATGGTTATCGGGGGGAAGCCAATGTCAACCTGACGGCCGACAGCGCTTTCCGCGTAGGAAAGTTCCTCGGCTGGTACTATGGACAGGAAAAGAAGAACGGCGAGCGCTGCCGTATCGTCATCGGAAAGGATACGCGTCGCTCAAGCTACATGTTTGAGTATGCCATCGCCGCCGGCATTACCGCGACCGGCGCCGATGCTTATCTTCTTCATGTGACGACCACCCCGTCCGTGGCGTATGTGGCGCGCTCCGAGGATTTCGACTGTGGTGTCATGATTTCCGCTTCCCACAATCCATACTATGATAATGGCATCAAGGTTATTAATGGAAATGGGGAGAAGCTCGGCGATGACGTCATAAAGAAGATTGAGGATTACCTCGATGGTGTGACGCCGGAGGTACCGCTGGCAACCCGTGCCGATATCGGACGTACCGTGGACTTTGCGGCTGGACGGAATCGCTATATCGGCTATCTCATTTCGCTCGCAACCCGCAGCTTCAAGGGCAAGAAGGTGGCCCTCGACTGCTCGAATGGTTCCGCTTCTTCGGTGGCGAAGTCGGTTTTCGATGCACTGGGCGCGGATACGCATGTCATTCACAACGAGCCAAATGGCACGAACATCAATGACAAGTGCGGCTCGACCCATATCGAATCCCTGCAGCGCTATGTTGTGGAGGAGGGCTGTGATGTCGGCTTCGCGTACGATGGCGATGCAGATCGCTGCCTCGCAGTGGACGAGGATGGTCGCGTGGTGAATGGCGACCAGATCATGTACGTCTGTGGCTGCTACATGAAGGAGCAGGGACAGCTGCAGGATAATACGATTGTGACGACGGTGATGTCGAATTTTGGTCTTTACAAGGCGCTCGATGAGGTCGGCATTCGCTATGAGAAGACGAAGGTCGGTGACCGCTTCGTGTATGAGAACATGTCCCAGAACGGCTATTCGCTGGGCGGCGAGCAGTCCGGACACATTATTTTCCTCCGCCATGCAACGACCGGCGATGGTATTCTGACCTCCATTAAGGTCATGGAAACCATGCTCGCGAAGAAGCAGTCCCTGAAGCAGCTGGCAGCGCCATTTGTGGTCTATCCGCAGGTGCTGAAGAATGTGCGCGTACTCGATAAGGAGACGGCACAGAAGAACTCGGCGGTATTGCAGGCCGTGCAGGAGGTGACCGATGCGCTCGGAAGCGATGGACGTATCCTGCTTCGTGCATCCGGTACTGAGCCACTGGTGCGTGTCATGGTCGAGGCCGATACGCAGGAGAAGTGTGAACGCTATGTCGATCAGGTTATCGAAGTCATGAATAAAGAGGGACTGGTCCTGACGGTGCAGTGACGATATAATAATGAATTATACTGTTGTACGTGAATATAACCCTGCAGCTTTGCAGAGGGCAGCCAACAGAATAGAGAAGACTTTCAAGGAAAGGAAGCGAACGTTATGCTGAATTACAAGCGCTATAGACGTTTTCCGGCGTTCAAATATCCGGAAAGAACCTGGGTGGATAAGGAAATTACGGAGGCACCGATCTGGTGCTCTGTCGACCTGCGAGATGGCAACCAGGCACTTGTTGATCCGATGAGTGTAGAGGAGAAAATCGAATTCTTCCAGATGCTTGTAAAGCTTGGCTTCAAGGAAATTGAGGTAGGCTTCCCGGCAGCCTCTCAGATCGAGTATGATTTTCTTCGTCAGCTCATTGAGCGGAAGATGATCCCTGATGATGTGACCGTACAGGTGCTGGTACAGTGCCGTGCCGAGCAGCTGGAGCGCACCTTCGAGTGTCTGACAGGACTTGATAAGGCCATTGTCCACATCTATAATTCCACCTCCGTGCTGCAGCGCGATGTGGTTTTCCATAAGGATAAGGAAGACATCATTGACATCGCCCTGACCGGTACGCAGCTTGTAAAGAAGTATGCCAATGCCTTCCCTGGAAAGATTCGTCTGGAGTATTCTCCGGAGTCCTTTACCGGTACGGAGATGGATTATGCAGCCGAAATCTGCAATGCTGTGCTGGATGCCTGGGAGTGTGGGGAAGGCCGCGAGGTTATCATCAACCTTCCATCGACCGTCGAGATGAATACGCCGAATGTCTATGCGGATCAGATCGAGTACATGTCGAAGCACCTCAAGTATCGGGAGCACGTCATTGTCTCCGTGCATCCGCACAATGACCGTGGCGAGGGTGTGGCCTCGACGGAGCTTGCACTCCTCGCAGGCGCCGACCGTGTCGAGGGTACGCTCTTCGGAAACGGCGAGCGTACGGGCAATGTCGACATTCTGACCCTGGCCTACAACATGTTCTCGCAGGGCGTCAATCCGAAGCTGGAGCTCGAGGATATCAATGCCATCAAGGAGGTCTACGAGCGCTGCACGAAGATGTCGATTCCACCGAGACAGCCATATGCTGGTGCCCTGGTATTTACAGCGTTCTCTGGCTCTCACCAGGATGCCATCAACAAGGGCGTACAGGCAATGCGCGAGCGGAACAGCGAGATCTGGGAGGTGCCATACCTGCCGATCGATCCAGCCGACATCGGCCGAAAGTACGAGCCGATCGTCCGGATCAACAGCCAGTCTGGAAAGGGCGGCGTTGCCTTCGTCATGGATTCACAGTTCGGCTACAAGCTGCCGAAGGGCATGCAGCGTGAGTTCGCAGATTACATTCAGACCGTATCTGAGAAGGAGGGCGAGGTTTCGCCACAGGAAATCTACGATATCTTCCAGGCAGAGTATGTCGAGACGAAGGAGCCAATCCACTTCAAGAACATCCGCACCACCGATACGGAGAATGGAGACGATACCTATACCACGATGGCACGCGTAAGCTACCTCGATCACGGTACGATGAAGCAGTTTGATGGTGTCGGCAATGGACCGATCGATGCCGTCATCTCTGGACTCTCCGAGGAGCTTGGCATCAAGATCAAGGTGCTCGACTACCAGGAGCATGCCCTCGGCACTGGCTCCAATGTGAAGGCCGTTTCCTATATCCACCTGCTGGATGAGAACACTGGAAAGACGAGCTATGGCGTCGGCTTAAGCTCGAACATCACGCGTTCCTCCATCCGGGGACTCTTCAGTGCCGTGAATCGCATGTTCTTCCCGGAGGAAGCAGAAATCGCCGGAAAGCAGCGCCTCGCACAGAAGAAGGCCGGACAGAACCCGAAGGATCTCTTCGGAAATTCCTGATTTTAGCTTAGGTGTTTGACAAGAAGGAAGTGTAGATCAGGAGCTCGGAGCCCGGCCATCCGAAACCATACGTAGAGCCCGTTGAAAAATCAAAATCGGACCTTTTAGAAGCACTTGGAGAATTTT
>DJEQ01000084.1:4505-15768 GCA_002431355.1 Oribacterium sp. UBA5894 | reverse complement strand
AGTGCTTCTTAAGGTCCGATTTTAGCTTTTTCCGGGCTCGAAGTACTGCGTTTCGGATGGCCGGGTTCCGAGCCCTGGGCTATCGTATTCCGGAAAATTACGCTATAATGGTCTGAACTATGATTGTTCCAGCAGAAAGGCGACGACATGAACATCGTATATGCATCCGATGAAGGCTACTGTCCGCATATGGCAGTCTCCATCGTTTCTCTCATTGAACATAATCAGAGTGAACCCCTGACCTTTCATATTCTCTCCGATGGCATTCCGATGGAAATGGAGGATCAGCTTCGGGCGATGGTGCGTGGGTATGGAAAGAAAATCGTATTCTATCCGATCGAACACCTCATGGAGGAGCTGAAGGGGCAGATCGTTGGGCTCGATACAGGGCGATTCCGCATTACGACGCTCGCACGGCTCCTGATGGGATCGATTCTGCCACGAATGGTGACGAAGGTGCTGTACCTCGACTGTGATACGGTCGTGCTGCGCTCGCTCGCACCCCTTTATCGTCTCCATCTGGGCGATCACATCGCGGCGATGGCCGCGGAGCCGACCATCTATCCAGAGGTGAAGGCACAGCTTGGACTGACCGAGGAGGATGTCTATTTCAATGCCGGTATGCTGCTCCTCAATCTCTCCGCCTGGCGGATGGAGGATATGGAGGCGAACTGCTTCGCCTACTATAATGAGATGGGTGGGAAGCTTCCGTTCAATGATCAGGATGTCCTGAACCATGTGCTGAAGGAACGTATACGTCGCGTGGGTCAGACCTACGATTTCATCACGAACTACTATTATTACCGTTATGAGACCCTGTGTGCGAAGTCCGCATCCTATGCCCGCGGCGAGTCGAAGGAAAGCTATCATCTTGCAAAGCATCATCCGGTGATTGTCCATTTTGCTTCCGATGAGCGTCCGTGGAATCGAGGAAACTGGAATCACTATACGCGGGCCTATGATAAGTATCTGAAGAAGACACCATTTGCAGGCACACCGCGCGTGAAGGGAAAGGAAGCCTATATGGCGCTCTACCATGCGATGAATGTTGCCACCTTCCTGTGCCCACGGATACGACAGTATATTTCAGACAAGTACTATCATGAACAGATTGAAAAATAAAAAAATCCTCCTCATTATGCCCTTCTTTTATCACTATGAGGATGCCATCGAAGCACATCTTCGAAGAGCAGGTGCGGAGGTGTATCTCGTGGATACGAACATCCATGCGCATGGCTTCGGAAAGAAGCTCATCCTGTTCTATACGAAGACCCTTCGGGATCGTCTCGTGTTTCACTACTATCAGCAGGCTCTTCGAACCGTCCCGGCGGATCTCGATGAGGTCATGATCATCAAGGGACAGTGGATGACGGATGAGGTGCTTCATTTCCTGCAGGCACAGCTTCCAGAGGCGGACTTCCGCATCTACCACTGGGACAGCGTGGCTACCTTCCCGGACCAGCTCCGGATCAATCGCTTTTTTACAAAAATTTATACCTTTGACCCGGTGGATGCGAAGCAGTATGGCTGGATTTACCGTCCGACCTTTTTTGAGGAGGACATCTGCCACAGCTCATCCGACAAGCAGTATGATTTTCTGATGATCTGCTCTATGCATACTCGACGGATGGAGGTGCTTCAGAAGCTGAAGGCGTATGCGGCAGCAGAGAACAGGACGGTCTTCAGCTATATTTATGTGCCGAAGCTTCAGTACATCAGGGAAAGCCTGCTTCGTCATCATCCGCTGTATGAGGGCGCGCGGGCTGCCCTCCATTTTCAGCCGCTGCCACAGGAAAAAACCTATGCACTCTACCCACATACTCGCTGCATCGTGGATTATACCTTTCCTGAGCAGAATGGCTTCAGCATGCGCACCTACGATGCGATGGGCTGTCACTGTAAGCTGCTCACCAACAATCCGCATGTGAAGGAGGCGGATTTTTATGATCCGCAGAACATTTATGTCTATGATCCGGATCATTTTGAGGTGCCAGAGGATTTCCTGACCACACCGTATCGTGCGCTGCCCGATGAAATTTATGCGCGCTACCAGCTTGATGGCTTCCTGCAGGAGCTGTTTGGCTGAGTGCATCGCAGCGTCACCCGCGCGAGCGAACAGCGGACCATATGTGCAGGAGGAGCGAAACCCACTGCGTCCAGGAGAAGTGCCTGTACAATCAAGAACGAAAAGGAGAGAAGGCCCATGGTGACCGTTCTTTTATGTACCTATAATGGCGAGGCCTACATCGAGGCGCAGCTTCAGTCGATTCTTGCCCAGACCATCCGGGTGGAAATTGTGGTGTCCGATGATGGCTCGACGGACGGGACACGCGCTGTTGTCGGGCGTCTCGCCGCAGCGCATCCGGGACGGATCACCCTGCTTCAGCAGAATCCGCCGACCGGCAGTGCGGCACGGCATTTTCTGAAGCTCATCGCGGAGAAGGCCTATGATCTTCCATACGGAAGCAGAAGCGAGAAAGGGACGGGAACAGAGGAGAAGAACGTCTCCATAAAGGAGCAGCGTCCCATGGAAGAGGAGCGGCAGGGAGCTGCAGCACCTGATGCAAAACGAGAGGGAGCAATGCAGGCAGACTACATCATGCTGTCGGATCAGGATGACGTCTGGCTTCCGGAAAAGGCAGAAAGGACGCTTCAGCGTATGCAGGAGCTCGAGGCGAAGTACCGGTCGCAGGGGGAGGCCAATGCCGCCCTTCTGGTGCACTGTGATTCCAGCATCGTCGACCAGCAGCTCAGGGAGATCGCCCCGAGCTTCGTGCAGTACCAGAAGATGACGCCCTCCCGCTGCCATCTGAATCAGCTGCTCGTGCAGAACAACGTGGTCGGTGGCGCACTCATGATGAATCGCGCGCTCGCGGAGCGCATTACCTCGGTTCCGGCGCATTGTGTCATGCATGACCAGTGGCTCGCCCTCATCGCGAGTGCCTTCGGGCACATTGATTTCCTGCCGGAGGCCCTCTATCTGTACCGGCAGCATGGGGACAATGTCCTGGGGGCAGCGAAGGGCTCCCGTCTCATGGAAATCCTCGGGCGCTTCGGCATTGGCCGAACGGATGGGAAAACAAAGGCCGAAATGGATGCGCACTCACAGAGCGTATACCACGAGATGTTTCTTCAGGCGGCCTGCTTCCGGGACAGCTTCGATGCCGAGCTCACGGAGGAGCAGAAGCGGCTGCTCTCGCAGTTCCTCTCCATTCCGAAAAAAAACCGGCTTGGGAAGATCATCACGATTCTTCGCTACGGCTTTACCTATAATTTATTTCACAGGACGGTGGGCGAATGTCTCTTTATCCAGTAGATCAGAATGCAGTACATCCTGCTTCTGCAGGGAAGAATCCGGCACAGCAGGATGCAGTAAAAAGAAATTCCGCGGAGGCGAATGCGGCGCAGCATCCTACAGAACAGGAGCAGGCGGGCAGCTCTGCGTTCGCCTCGGACATCCTCGTGTCGGTCTGCGTCGTCACGTACAATCACGGAAAATATATCGGCACCTGCCTCGAGCATATTCTGAAGCAGCAGCGCGATTTCCGTATCGAGATCCTGATCCACGATGATGCGTCGACCGATGGGGCGCAGGACGTGATTCGCGCCTGGCAGAAGCGCTATCCGGACATCATTAAGCCGATCCTCCGCGTGGAGAATCAGTACAGCCAGGGCATCACGAACATTTCAGGTGCCTTTAATTTTCCACGGGCCGTTGGAAAATATGTCGCGCTGACGGATGGGGATGATTACTGGTGTGACGCCCATAAGCTCGAGAAGCAGGTGCAGTATATGGAGACACATCCGAACTGTGGCTTTACCTTCCATTCGGCGAAGGTGGTCAATGAAGACGGCGCGCTCGTGAATGGCGCGCTGATGCGTCCATATCGCACATCGCGTGTGGTTAAACCAGAGGAGCTTGTGGATAAAGCAGTGGGGAGCCCCTTTGCCAGCTTCCTCCTTCGACGGGAAATCGTTGAAAAACTGCCGGATTACTATGTGGATTGTCCAGTCGGCGATCGTCCGCTCGAGCTCATGGCGGCGAATTTCGGAGAGAGCTACTACTTCGATGAGCCGATGAGCGTGTACCGCTTCGGTATCCGCGGCTCCTGGACGGAGACGCAGATGAGCGGGGATTATGTGGAGAAGCAGCGGAAATACGCAGCAGACATGTGGAAAATGTACCACCGCTTCGATGAGGAAACGGCGGGGCGCTTTCATGCAGCCTGTGAACACGCGGGGAGACGTGTGGAATTCCTGACGGCCGTGAATATTCGAGACTTTGATGTCATCTATCAGGCAGAAAACGCGGAATTTCTTCAGGAGCTGAGTGTCCATGACCGCTTTTTCATCGGCTTCGAGCATCGCTTCCCGAGGCTCTATCAGGGACTTCGCCGTCTAAGAAGTGCGGACAGGAAAAAGCGGAAGGAATAAAAGCTGCCGACGTTGCAAAAGCTGTAAAGGTAAAAAGCTATCAAAGCGATGAAGCTATAAAAGGAGAAAACTGTCCAGGGACCCGATCGGCCCGGACAGGCAGTATGAAATTTTATGGAAGATAACTCACTGAAGTCGAAGGTCGTGCATGGCCTTTTCTGGAAGATTCTGGAGCAGGGTGGCTCCCAGGGCATCCAGTTTGTGGTGGCCCTTGTACTGGCGCGTCTGATGACGCCGGAGGAGTATGGCACGATCAGCCTCATTACCATCTTTATCACCATTGCCAACACCCTCGTGCAGTCCGGCTTCGCAACGGCCCTCGTGCAGGGAAAGGAAGTGGAGAATGAGGATTATTCCTCGGTCTTCTGGATGTCCATGCTCCTGTCGGTTGTGCTGTACATCGCTCTTTTTCTGGGAGCGCCCTGGATTGCAGCCTACTTTCGGACACCTGTGCTGGAGCCCCTGGTGCGTGTGATGGGTGTCGTGCTCTTTCCAGGTGCGGTGGTGTCCATCCAGACCGCCTATGTGTCCAGAAATCTTCGCTTCCGTCAGCTCTTTCAGTCCACGATGGCCGCAGTTGTGGTTTCCGGTGTGGCGTCCATCGCACTCGCCATGCAGGGCTTCGGCGTATGGGCCATGGCCGCGCAGCAGATCGTCTACTATTTCGCACTGATGCTCGTGCTGTTTGCAACGGTCCGCTGGTTCCCGCGTATCCTGCTCCGGACGGAGCGGCTTTGGAAGCTCTTCTCCTTTGGCTGGAAGATCCTTGTATCCGGACTCCTCGATACCCTCTGGCAGAACATCTATGGTCTCATTATTGGCCGGAAATACACAAGTGCAGACCTCGGCGCGTACAACCGTGGGGAGCAGTTCCCGAAAATTATTTCGACGAATCTGGCCACGGCGATCCAGTCGGTGCTCCTGCCGGCCTACAGTAAGAAGCAGGACGATCCGGAGGCACTGCACAGCATGGCGCGCCGCTCCATTCGGCTCAGTGCCTTCGTGCTGTTTCCCATGATGGCAGGACTGGCCGCTGTGGCGAAGCCACTCGTGACGCTGCTTCTCACGGAGAAGTGGCTGGTGGCGGCACCGTATCTCGTGCTGCTTTCCGTAAGCTATGCCACCTACCCGATCCATATCATCAACCTGCAGGTCATGAATGCGATGGGACGCTCCGATCTTTTCCTGAAGCTGGAGCTCATAAAAAAAGCACTCGGAATTCTCATCCTCGTGCTGAGTCTGCCTTTCGGAATTTGGCCGATGCTGCTGTTTAAAGTACTCGACGAGTATCTTTGTACCTTTATCAATGCGTGGCCGAACCGACGGCTGATCGGCTATGGACCGCTTCGTCAGTGGGCGGATGTTCTGCCGAGTGCCCTGATCTCCATCGTGATGGGGGTAGTGGTTTATCTGCTGCAGAACCTGTCCCTGGGAGCCCTGCCGCTGCTTCTTCTCCAGATGCTTGTGGGCGTACTGGTCTATCTTGGGCTGTCGCTCCTTCTTAACCGCGAGCCCTTGCAGTATATTTACGGATTAGCTGCAGGACGTAGGACAGCGTCCCTGTAATCAGTCGAAGCTCGATCGAGAGGTACCGTGTAAACGGTACCTCTTTTAATCTCGCTTTTTCGAGCTGCTTTCGTGTACGGATGCCCTCGAGAAGACCATCGGCATATTCTCTTCCGAAGCCCTTTCGCGTGAAAAAGAGCTGCTTCACGAGGAAGCCGAGGAGAAGCGGCAGTGCATTCAGGAGGAGCAGCAGGAGCGGGAGGTTCTTGTACAGGAGATAAACACTGTTGCGTGCACTGAGGCGCACCTTGAAGGCATTGTACTTCGATCCACTGGTGCCGGACCCTACATGCTCTACCACTGCGCTCGGGCAGTAGAGGATACGGTAGCCATAGAGCTCCGCGCGGAAGGAGACATCGATGTCCTCGAGGTAAGCGAAGTGATGCTCATCGAAGAGGCCGACCTCCTGAAATAAGGCAGTGCGATACATGGCCGCACCTGCACAGGCGGAGAAAACCACGGCCTCCCGATTCCACCGCGGCTTTTCTGCAGCTTCTCCGAGGCCGTGCTGAAACTGCCAGCCGAGGAGGGTATAGCCATCCCCCGCATCGTCGATCTCATGCGGATCATGCATCTTCACCATCTTGCTGGACAGGGCGAAGATGCGCTCCTTCGGATCCTGATCCATGCGCGCTTCGAGGGCTTCGATGAAGTCGGGATGGACCTTCGTATCGTTATTCAGCAGCAGGGTGAAATCGTAGTGCTCTGCGAGGGCCTGGCGAATGCCCTGGTTCACAGCACCCGAAAAGCCGAGGTTCTGATCATTCAGCTGAAGCTGATGGTGCACGGGATCCTCCGCCTGCCAGCTTTGGAGCCACCGGATATCCTCCGCCCCGGAAGCATTGTCAATCACAAGGATGGTAAAGTCCGTCACGGTCTGGTGGGCAAGTGCGGCCATGCAGTCCGGAAGGAAGCGGAGACCGTTGTAATTTGGAATGACGACCAGCGTGCGGCTGGATGGGTGTGCGGTTTCAGTTGTCGACATGGGAACCTCGATTCATCAGTTTATAGATTTCCTGCAGATAGTTCATTATAGCATAAAAAGAGGACGGTCGCCCGCCCTCCTCTTTCAATCTTCCCACGTCTTATTACTGGCTTTCAATTGCAAGATTTAGTTCTACATGAATGGACTATAAAAAAAGCGCCGAGATCCTCGGCGCTTTTTTACAATATAGGGTTACCTCAGGGAACGATTACTGTGGCTCGCCCTGACCAGCCGCTGCCGCTGCTTCGGCTTCCTTCACAGCCTTCTCTTCCGCAGCCTTCGCTGCGGCATCCTGCTGTGCGGTTACTACCGGATCCGTCGGATCATAGGTCTGATCTCTCGGAATCGCCTGATCGATGGCATCCTTCTCAATCGGTCCCTTGTCCCATGGATCATTATAGATGGTAACCGTTGTGCCGCTTGGACAGTTGTTGTAAATCCAGGCACAGTCCACCGCCTTCAGACGGATACAGCCTCCAGAGATGGCATCATCCATGTAGTTATAATTGATGGCATCAAGTGTATTGTGGTTCGGTGAGCTGTAGAGCAGCGAATGGAGCAGGTATGGTCCATTGAAGCGGCTCAGGAACTGGCAGTAGCAGCCCTCGTGCATGAAGTGCCAGCGGTACTTCGCATAGATCTTAAAGGAACCGAGTGGTGTATCAGTACCCGTGGTGACCATCAGGGTCTTGTACGGGATCGTGAACTTGCCGTTCGAATCCTTCGCCATGATATAGGCGGTTCTCGTTGCCTTATTGATGCGGATCGCATAGCTTGACTGTGCACCCATGACACCAGAAAGATCCTTGAGTGCGACGCCCTTCTCATCGAAGTAGATGTTGTAGCCATCAATCGCATGCCAGCCGGTGACGGCAACACCGTTTTCGAAGTAATACTGGTTGGAATCGCCATCGAAGCCCCAGCCGGTATAGGCACGACCATCGCCGGTGACATAGCGGGCCCCCTCACTGGTGATGACAACACCCTCGTTCGAAGAATTATCGAGTGGCTTTGCAGTCTCATATGGGAAGTCGACGCCATTCCGCCAGAAGGCCAGCTTGATGGCACAGATGTACCGATTCGAATCGCCGATCACGCCGACCGCCTGTCCTTCACGTGCCCAGTCCGTGACGGTGCCATCGTTCAGTACGGCACGATAGTAGAGCGTACCAAACTTATGTGAATAGCCCTTGACACGAAGCTGCATTGCCGAAACGACGCCCTGATTTGGTGTGGTTTCCTTCGAGGTTGCCCATGGGCCCCAGCCAGAAGCTGCGCTGTAGGTTCTGTAGTACCAGCGGCCAACATTGGCATGCTCGAGGGTAAAGCTGGTAAAACCGTTTGCGGCATAGGCAAAGGACTCATTCTTTACGGTCGTTGCCCAGTCGATGCGATTGCCTGCGGCATCCTTCAGGAAGTAGGTGGCCAGAGGGATCAGGTTGAGAACCGGATCCGCCTGCATATCGCCGCTTCCATCCACGGTCATATACGGACGAATTGTCTCGATTTCCGGATTGATCTTCGGAAGCACCTTGTTTCCGGTGCTGGTATTCATGGTGGTTCCAGCTGCGGTGCTGGTCTGCGCAGGTACGCCCGTCTGAGCGGCTGCACCGGTGGTCGTCGTGGTGCCCGGGAGCACGGTCCCAGCGACCGTCGTGCTTCCAGTCGTGTCGGTCGTCTGTGCCGTGCCGGCTGTGGTCTCCGTCGGAGCGGCAGTCGTGCCGGTGGTCTGTGTGTTCGTCGGATTCACCACAGATACCGATACGCCGGTACTGTCATTGATTTCAAACTGAGGCGTCAGACTGTCCCCAGGCGTTGCGGCGAGGGTGCTGAGCGGCTGCGCCACCATCATGGTGGCAGCGGCTACGATCGCCAGTGTACGTTTCATACTCATATATTTCGTCCTCCAAATTGAGCGTTTATGATTTCATGTGTACACGATAACACAAAAAGAGGCCACTTTCCACCCTTCAGGATTACATTTTACACGCATTCTCCTGACGCTTTTCTGACACTTTTTCTTCTTTCACTTTCGTGCTGCGGTGTACGCGTGTATAATGGAACTTCAAGCATCGAGATGCATACATCCAGGAAAACGACCGCGGATCGGTCGAAAGGATTTACTATATGGAAGAGAAAAAAGTTATCAATGTCACGCGCGCGAGTCTGCCGCCACTCGCAGAGTACGAGGAGCTCCTGCAGCATATCTGGGATACGGCGTGGCTTACGAATATGGGCGAGTACCATGAGGAGCTCCGGGCGAAGCTGCAGGAGTACCTGAAGGTGGGCTCGGTGCAGCTGTTTGTCAATGGACACAGCGCGCTGGAGTTTCTGCTGCAGGCGATGCATCTGAGCGGTGAGGTGATTACCACGCCGTTTTCCTTCGCGTCGACGACGCATGCCATCGTGCGAAACGGCCTGACTCCGGTGTTCTGTGATATTAATATGAAGGATTACACCCTGGACGTGGAGAAGCTCGAGTCGCTGATCACCGAGCGGACCAGTGCCATCGTGCCAGTGCATGTGTATGGCAATGTCTGCGACGTGCATCGTATTCAGGAGATTGCAGATCGTCATCACCTGAAGGTTATCTACGATGCCGCACACACCTTCGGCGAGGAGCTGGATGGTCAGGGCATTGGGACCTTCGGGGATGCATCGATGTTTTCCTTCCATGCGACGAAGGTCTTTAATTCCATCGAGGGTGGCGCCGTCACGACGGGAAGGCCGAATCCAGAGCTGATGGAAAAGCTGTATGAGTTGAAAAATTTCGGCATCCTCGGGCAGGAGGAGGTGGCATCTGTCGGCGGCAACGGCAAGATGAATGAATTTGCGGCGGCGATGGGGCTCTGCAATCTCCGCCATGTGGACGAATACATTGCAAGGCGGAAGCTGGTCTATGAGCGCTACCGCACGCATCTTCAGGGCGTGCCTGGCATCCTGTTCCCGGAGATCTCAGAGCATGTGAAGTCAAACTATGCCTACATGCCGGTGCGCTTCCATGACTATCGGTATACACGGGATGAGATTTTCGAGCGGCTCAAGGCCGACAACATCCGTGCACGGAAGTACTTCTACCCGTGCATCAATGCCTACAGCTGCTATCAGGACCGTTATGATGTAAAGGACACACCGAACGCACTCCTCGTGAGCCAGGAGATCCTGACCCTCCCGATGTATCCGGACCTCGCACTCGAGGATGTGGATCGGATCTGCCGCATCATCCTGAACTGATGGAAGGGCATCAGAAGGTCAGCATTGCCCTGCGGGAAGGAAAGAGCATCGGGACGGCAGCATTGCCCTCCAGAAGGAGAGGAGCGTCGAACCCGATTGCAGGCCTGTGAAAGAAAGGAAATACATGAATACAAGTAAACGTACCGCACTGGTGACGGCCATCGGCTCCTTCAGTGCGGATGCTGTCCTGCGAACGCTTCGCCGAGAGGGCTGGCGCATCATCGGGACCGATATTTATGAGGCGGACTGGGTGGCAGCCTCGCTCATGGTGGATGCCTTTTATCAGGCACCCTATGCCAGTGATGAGGAAAAGTACCTTGCTTTTATAAAGGAAATCTGTGCAAGGGAGAAGGTGGAACGAATCCTTCCGCTGATTGACGTTGAGGTGGATGTACTGAACCGTCATCGTGCAGAAATCGAGACGGGAGACTGTCGGATCTGCATGTCACCGGAGGAGAGCATTCGTACGCTTCGCGACAAATGGGCCATGACGGCGCTCGTGCGCGCGGTGCTCGCAGACAGCAGCACGGAGATCCGGAAGGCCGTACGGACGATTCCGACGGAACGTGCCTCTGAGCTGGACTTCGAAAACGTCGAGTATCCGATCATCCTGAAGCCGGTGGATGGCCGAAGCTCGAGCGGTCTTTACCGTATTTACCAGGAGGATCAGCTGGGCTTTGCACTGTCGAGCATCATGGACCCGACGAAGCTGGAGGATACAAGCCTTGAGCATTATCTCGTGCAGCCGATGATCAAGGGCCATGTCGTTACAGTAGATGTCATTCGCGACGCTGCGGGCCACTGCACGGCGGTGCCACGGGAGGAGCTGCTGCGGACGCCAAATGGGGCCGGGCTTTCGGTGCGTGTATTTGAGGATGCCACCCTGGAAGCGGCCTGCCGCGCCATCGCCGAGCGTGCAGCTGTGCTCGGCTGCGTGAACTTCGAGTTCATAAAGGGCGAGGGCTCAGGGGTTTATTACTTTATCGAGTGTAATCCGCGCTTTTCCGGTGGCGTGGCCTTCACAGAGCTTGCAGAGGTGCCGGC
>DJEQ01000084.1:0-4415 GCA_002431355.1 Oribacterium sp. UBA5894 | reverse complement strand
GGCTTCATGACGAGAAAATATCAGGAATTCAGGATGTAATATGAACGATGTGATCCTTATTATTCCGGCCTACAATGAAGCCGGGAATCTTCCAAGTGTCATTAAAAATATCGCGTCGCAGGACTTTCCCATGGACTATGTGATCGTTTCCGATGGCTCGACCGATGGCACGCTCGCGCTCTGTGAAGCCGAGCACTATAACTACATCGCACTTCCGACAAATCTCGGACTGGCAGGCTGCTTCCAGACCGGTATGCAGTATGCGGCACGGAAGGGCTATCGCTATGCCGTACAGTTTGATGGGGATGGACAGCATCGTGCAGAGGATATCCAGGCGCTGTACGAGAAAATGCAGGAGGGAGATTATGATATTGTCCTCGGCTCCCGCTTTCTGGAGAAAAAGAAGGGTGGCAGCATGCGGGAAATCGGTTCTCGTCTCATTACGGCTGCCATTCAGCTCACCACTGGAACGCGCGTGACGGATCCGACCTGTGGACTTCGCATGTACAATCGCCGGATGATTTCCTGCTTTGCGTACCGGATGAACTACGGACCCGAGCCAGATACCATTTCGTATCTTATTAAAAATGGTGCCCATATCACGGAGGCCCCGATTGAAATCAATGAGCGTCTTTCGGGCGAATCCTACCTGCGACCACTTACGGCAGCCCGCTACATGGCACGGATGCTGATTTCCATCCTGCTGGTACAGGGTGCACGACGAAAAGAGAGTTATGAATAGCATACAGAATCAGAAAAAGGACTTCCTGTGGAATGCCATCGGAAGCCTCGTCTATGCCCTGGCCTCCATCGTGCTGGCCTTTGCGGTGATCCGCATCGCCGGTGACGAGGAGGGCGGTATTTTCGGCTTCGGCTTTTCGACGTTCGGGCAGCAGATGTTCATCATCGCCTACTTCGGGATTCGTCCCTTTCATATCACGGACCGCACGCCGGAGTACAGCTTCGGGGATTACCTCGGTACACGTCGCCTGACATCGCTGCTCGCGATCGGTGGCAGTCTCCTGTTTCTCGGAGTTCAGCTGGGGACAGGACAGTATGCCCCCCATAAGGCGCTGGTTCTTCTGCTTCTCGCCTTCTATAAGATCATCGACGGTTATGCGGATGTCTATGAGTCGGAGCTGCAGCGCCAGGATCGACTCTACCGTACGGGGCAGTCGCTCGCATTCCGCACGAGCCTGTCCGTAGTGACACTGCTAGGTAGTCTGCTGCTGAGCGGAAGCCTGCTGCTCAGCGTCCTGCTTGCGGATCTCATGCAGCTCTTCGGCACCTGGGCATTCGCTGCCCGTGTACTGAAGACCTGCCCGTCCAGCACCCTGGACGTACACTGCACACCGGCACATGTCGGGAAGCTTCTTCGCAGCACGAGCCTTCTGTTTCTGGGCGTATTCTTCGATTTCTATATTTTTTCTGCGTCGAAATATGCCATTGATCAGCAGATGTCGGATACCGATTCCGGATTTTTTAATATCCTGTTCATGCCGACCTCCTTCATCTACCTGATCGCCAACTTTCTGATTCGGCCAATGCTGACGCGTCTGGCGGACCAGTATGCGCGAAAGGACCGGCAGGGCTTTCGTGCAAGCGTCCGCCTCATGGTGGGGGCCGTGACGGGTCTCAGTCTCGTTCTGATGCTGGCCACCCTCGTGCTGGGGCGCTGGGGTCTCCGCGTATTCGAGTGGCTGCTGGGCGCAAGTGCCAGTGGTCGACTGGTATCCGCGTTTCCGTCCTTCGTCCTCATCATTCTCGGCGGTGCGCTTTATGCGATGGCCAATGTGATGTACTATATTCTCGTGACGGTGCGGCAGCAGCGGCGGATTTTCTGCTGCTATCTCCTGACGACCGTGCTCGCGCTCCTGAGTGCGAATCGCATGGTCGTCGCCTGCGGCATGCTGGGAGGTGCCCTCAACTATGTGCTGCTGATGGGCGTGCTGCTCGTGCTGTTTACGGCGGCTGTTTTCGTCGCTCTTCGAAAAATGAAAAACGAAGCGTCCGAAAGCTGAACGTGAAAATCTGGAGTTCATTTCTCGAGGGAAGGGACAGCAGTTGAAACTTGTGTTGTTCTTTCCCTTGAGTTTCGTTCATTCCTCGAGGGAAGGGACGGCAGAGGGACGATATAAGACTATATGAAATGAGGAAAGCACATGAGGCGTGTGGATGTTATTATCCCAAGCTATAAACCGGATGAGAAGCTTCGAAAGCTGCTTGAGCGACTGCTCGTACAGCGCTATCCGGTGGAAAATATTATTATCATTAACACGGATCAGAGCTTACTGGATCCGGCGCTGATTCCAGAGGATCCGCGTATTTCGGTGACGCACATCGAGAAATCTGCGTTTGATCATGGCGCAACGCGAAATCTTGGGATATCGAAGTCAACGGCGGAGCTTTTTCTTCTGATGACCGAGGATGCGGTCCCAAAGGACGAACATCTTGTGGAAAGGCTGGTGCAGGTATTCGAGACGGATCCGTATAAGGATGCGGCGCCGTGCGTGATACCACCCGACTTACGAGACACCGTCACACAAACGAAAAAGCAGGAGCTGCAGGCAGATCCACGAGATGTGATTTCTGGACAGCAGCCCGATCGCGTGACTTTTCGTGCAGATGGGCAGGCGGCTACGGCTGAACACCAGCGTCCGATGGAGCAGACGTGTGCGGACGGGCAGGAGGATAGGACAGAACCGTCATATCACGGAGAACAGATGCAGGCGGATGGGAAGCTTGATGGAGGCATTGGCCTCATGCGTGGGCCGATCGGCGCTGTCTATGGGCGGCAGCTTGCGACGGAGGAGAGCTCCTATGATGAGCAGTATGCGCGGCAGTTCAACTACCCGGCGCAGTCCTTCGTGAAGACGCAGCAGGACCTCCCGCGTCTTGGCATCAAGACCTATTTCGAGTCCAATGTCTGCTGCATGTACCGGCGTGATATCTTCGATCGTCTCGGCGGATTCATTGATCATACGATTTTTAATGAGGATATGATCTACTGCGGGAAGCTGCTGCAGGCGGGGTACGCGAGTGCCTATGAGGCGTCGGCCGAGGTGTATCATGCACACCATTACAGTGGCGTGCAGCAGTTCCATCGGAATTTTGACCTCGGTGTCTCGCAGGCGGATCATCCGGAAATCTTCGGTGGCCTCCGCTCCGAGGGCGAGGGCGTGAAGCTGGTGCTCGGCAATGCGCGGGCGCTGCTCCGGCAGGGCCGGATCTTCACGATTCCGAATCTTATCTGGAAATCGGGCTGCAAATATCTCGGCTTTCGCATGGGGCGGAATTATCGGAAGCTGTCGCGCGGGATGATTCTTCGCTGCACGATGAATCCGCGGTACTGGGATCAGGAGTCGCAGCAGAAAATGTAGACATTGGCCAGAGAAAAGCGGAAATGAAGAAATGAAAGCGTGCAAAGGCAAGAACCGAGGCCTGCGCACTTCGCACGTGCTGCGGCGTACGGCGCAGAAGCGCTTACGTCAGGACCTGGATCGCACACGCGCATATGTGATTCTGTGTACGGTTTTATGGAAAGGAAGGAAAAACGATGATGACTCCACTGTTTCGTGTTGTGCTGGTGATTGTGTCCATCGGAACACTGGTGAACGTTCTCAAACGCATACGGAAGGCGAAGCTCACGATCGAGGATTCTATTTACTGGATTCTGCTTGCGATGATGTTTGTTGTTTTCGCGCTGTTTCCAGTGGTGCCGGATACGCTGGCACGACTTCTCGGCATCTATTCAACGGCGAATTTCCTCTTTCTTTTTATGATTTTTCTGCTGCTCATGCGCATGTTTGCGATGAGCATGCGGATCAGCACGCTGGAGGACAAGCTTCGGAAGCTGGTGCAGGACCGCGCACTGTATGATAAGGAAGTGCGGGATGACAGTGTGGAGCGTGCGGAAGCGACGGAGCATGGGAAGGAGCGTACAGAATGAATACCCACGGCCGGAGCCTCTACTGGGATATCTTTAAGGGACTCGCGATTCTGATGATCGTCTTCGGCCATACCGGCCACGACGGTGGTGCGTTCGTGTATCTCTTTCATCTTGAACTGTTTTTCTTTGTGACGGGTTTTCTCTACAATGAAAAGAAGTATGGTGACCAGCCATACAGCTTCTTTGCGAAGCGCATTGAGGGCGCCTGGCCACGCTATACGATCTACAGCATGTTCTTCGCACTCACGCACAATTTCATGGTGAAGCATGGCCTGATGGCGGTGGGTGCGGATACAGTATATGCACTGCCCCAGCTTTTCAGCTCGCTTTTTCAGGGAATGATTTTCCAGACACCGGAGCTTCTGGCGGGACCGATGTGGTTTGTGCCGGTATGGATTTTCGGTGCCGCACTCTTCGGAGGGATGGTATGGATCGCGCGGCGCTTCGCTCATGATGGCGTCCTTCT
>DJEQ01000086.1:491-3823 GCA_002431355.1 Oribacterium sp. UBA5894 | reverse complement strand
GAATTTAGTTTTACAATTCACCCCTCACACTGCGGCGCGCACAGGCTGAGCAAGCCGCCAGCGAACGGACGAGCCAGGGACGCCATCACAGACTCCTTTACGAACCCCTTCGTGGGATGTCAAATCGATGTTGACCGCACAGGCGTCTATGGAAAGGAATGAAAAAAGCCGTCACATGAGCGGATGTATCATCCGTCCGTGCGACGACTTTATGTCGGATCCTATGTTTTCTTAATTTACAGAGAAGCTTGCAGAGCTTTCGTTATTTGCAAGGTCATGGATATACACCGTGATGGCATCACCCGCCATCGAGAAGGTGACACGACCGCTTGCCTTGTTGATGTCCGTTGGCTTCACGTTGTTCCCGAGAGAATCCACACCATAGATGGAATCCCAGTCGATGCCCGACTGAGTATCCGATACGGTGAATTCGAGGTAGCCTGCACCGAGATGAACCGAATCCTCGTCTACGGCCGGACCGACGTCATCGAGGAGATCGATCTGCACATAGGTGGTCTTCGACATGCCATTGATGGATTTCGCAAGCAGTGTCAGGGTCCCGTTTTTAGTGACGTCCACGGTCCAGATGGAGCCCGATTTCTCCAGCGGAAGCTCGGCTCCGTCCATCGTGGCGGTCAATGACTTCAGCGGGATCAGGGAATCCACCTTGATCTCCAGCGAAGCGCTCTGATAATCCTTCGTATCCGGTTCCGTGGTCTCAATCGTCGGCTGCTGAATGACGAACAGAAGAATGAGGCCATTTATGATGAGATACGGCAGCAGATAGCAGAGTATAAAATGAAGCACCCGGGATTTCGGTTTGTCCTTGATTCGCTGTCCACGGGAATCGTAGCGGAGCGCCGGACCGCTGGATCGATAGTTTCTTGCCATAATTACCTTCTTTCTTGTTTCGCTAGTATAACAAAATGAAACTTGCGTTACAAGGGCGCGGTTGTTATACTTATTTTACAATTTCAGTAATTTCTTATTGCGTTGAGCAGGATTTCAAATCTATGATTTCCGGAGCGGATTTCCCGCATCCATGATCTTCGGATGGACGATCTTTTTTCGGAGCATTACCCCAAATGACGACCTGAGCGTGAAGACTCAGTGAAGAATAAAACAGGCGCATAAGCGGAAGAAATGGAAGCAGCTGGTAGGTGAGGCAGCAGAGCCGCACAGACCATAGAAGGCACATACAGAATCTCAATCCCCGGTACGAACAGAATTCTATGAATCGCACAGAGGTGGAGACAAGCATATGGAGGCAGTATGGCAGAAGAAGAAAAGAAAGCTTCGGTGGTACGGAAGCCACGAGGACGCAGACCGAAGGCTACAGAGGAAAGCGAGGCCGCTGAAACGACCACAGGTGTCGAGAAGAAAGTAACCGCACGGAAGCCACGTACGCAAAAGCCGAAGCAGACGAAGGCGAAGACCGAGTCAGAGTCGGTGAATGAGATCGGTGCGGAGACGGTACAGGAGCGGACAGAGCAGAAGCGTCCAGCGCGTGGCCGTCGCGTGAAGACGGTCGTTGCAGCGGAAATGGAAGCTGCATCCGGCGCAGAAAACGCAGCAGCTGCGGAGACCATTCACATGAGCAGTGAAAAAGCTGTGGAGGAAGCGACGAGCGCTGATGCAGGCGAAGGTACCTCTGAAACCACACGAAAGCCGAGAAGAACACGTGCAAGCGCTGCGCATACGAGTGTAGAAGAGCCGACAAAGGCGTATGTGACGCGTGGACGGAGACGGAAGGTGGAGTCCGAGTCCTCCTCGGATACCGAAAAGACGGAAAATGGAAGCACGGAAAAAGCCGGCAGGGTCATCGTGGCGCATAAGCCACGCGGTCGTCGAGTCAGCGCGCGGACGATGGAAGCCGTGGAACATCCTGAAGCGCTGAGCGACGAGAAGGCAGCCGTTGGGAGCAATGCAGACGCAGCATCGGAGACGACTCTCCTCCCGTCACCAGAGGCCACGCGCCTGCGGTCCGATGAAATGAGCCTCGGCGCGGAGACGAAAAGCGCAGCAGAGACACTGGACGCCCCAGACGCTGCAGATAGCAGTGCATCGAAAGCGGAATCCGGCAGCTCCATCCTGTCTGCCGAGTCGAGCGCTGCCGTGCGTACAGAGGGCAATGAAAAGACAGCGGAGCTCGACAATGAAACGCGGAGAGTGCCAAGTGGCAATCCGTGTGGAGGCATCCTGGAGGTCATGCCGGATGGCTTCGGCTTCACGCGCTCTGCGAACTTCATGCCGGGTGACAGCGATGTCTACGTGAATCCTGCCATCATTAAGCGCTATCGCCTGAAGACGGGCGACGTGATTCAGGGGCTTTCCAGAGCGAAGAATCCGACCGAGCGCTACGCAGCCCTTTCCTTCATTGAAACCGTGAATGGCAAGCCGCTGTCCGAGATGTTCCGTCGGCGGAGCTTTGAATCCCTGACACCGATCTTCCCGAACCAGCGTATCCGCCTCGAGGTGCCGGACGAGAAGGCGCCGACGTCCCTCCGCATTCTGGACCTGCTGGCCCCGATCGGAAAGGGCCAGCGTGGCATGATCGTTTCTCCGCCGAAGGCTGGTAAGACCACGCTCCTTAAGCAGGTGGCGAAGGCCATTGTCAAGAACGAACCGAAGATGCATCTTCTCATTCTTCTCATTGATGAGCGGCCAGAGGAGGTCACGGATATGAAGGAGGAGGTTGAGGGCGGTCTCGTGACAGTCATTTATTCGACCTTCGACGAGCTTCCAGAGCATCATAAGCGCGTGGCCGAGATGACCATTGAACGCGCGAAGCGCCTTGTGGAGCAGGGCGAGGATGTCACCATCCTTCTCGACTCCATCACCCGCCTGGCCCGTGCCTATAATCTCGTTATTCCGCCATCCGGACGAACCCTGTCCGGTGGTCTCGACCCGGCCGCACTTCATATGCCGAAGCGCTTCTTCGGTGCGGCCCGCAATATGCGGGAGGGAGGCTCCCTGACCATCCTGTCCACCGCCCTGGTGGACACCGGCTCCCGCATGGATGATGTGATCTATGAGGAATTCAAGGGCACCGGCAACATGGAGCTTGTCCTGAACCGGGAGCTCCAGGAGCGCCGCATCTTCCCGGCCATTGACATTGCGAAGTCCGGGACCCGTCGAGATGATCTCCTGCTCACCGAGCTCGAGCAGAAGGCCGTCGATATCATTCATAAGCGTGTTTCCGATGAGAAGGCAAGCTCTGCGGAGGAAGTGATCCAGCTCTTCGAGCGCACCGCGAGCAACGAGGAGGTCTGCCAGTTCATCGTGAATGGCAAGCCGGTCTCCTCCCCAGGCGCGAAGCTCAGCCTGAAGCC
>DJEQ01000086.1:0-397 GCA_002431355.1 Oribacterium sp. UBA5894 | reverse complement strand
AAGGCCAACGGCCGCATCGCCATCAAGATCAACCGATAGTGCAACAGGAAGACGGGGTGTGTTTGAGCATGGGAATCCCCCAGAGGACTGTCCCCCGGAAGTCATGCGGAGCGACCCTCTGGGGCCTCCATGTTCGGCCGATACGGTTCACTCATAATCTTATAAGAGTATCATCAGATGAGCTCTCAAAAGATTCTAGGAAAGCATGTCGGGAAAAAAGAACCTCAAACTTGACAGACTATATATAATCATTCGATTTTTAAAATCGTACATATGATTTTTGAGTTCAAAATGGCTTTTTTCTGCAAAAAGTATATACGCAATGGCATTTATGGAAATCGTATATATGAAATCGCCTTTTCCAAGCTTAAAAACAAAAGATGAGTATATACGATTT
>DJEQ01000103.1:3784-13736 GCA_002431355.1 Oribacterium sp. UBA5894 | reverse complement strand
ACGCTGGACGCACTGCGGCGGAAGAATCTAAAAAGAGACCCCATAAGAACCAGTAGGCCCTCCGTAATCGTTGAATTCTCTTGATGAGAATTCAACGTTACGGAGGGTGCTAAGGAAAATGATCCAACTGGTTCTAAGGGGTCTCTTTTTGATTCTTCACGTCCTCGGCGTAAAGCTTCCAGTGGCTGTGGCCTCACACGTCTGCGGCAATCAGTGCTTCCGGCTCTTTCGGCTGCTCTCGGAGGCTGTTTCCGCCTCCACGACAAGGTTCTGTGAAACGGTCATTTCCTGATTGTCGATGTGCTCCTTCATCAGCGTTTTCGCACGAATCAGATCGCGAATGCGGATAGCCTGGAGGATTTCTTCGTGCTCATGCACGAGAATCCCACGCTTTGCTTCATCCTTGATGTACTCGAGACGATAGCGGTACATCTGCTCACGGAGATTGTTGATCATCTGTACGAGCTTCTCATTGCCGGACGCCTTATAAATGATATCATGATAGGCCTCATCCGCCTCTGCAATCTCGATTTCAGAGCCACCGCTGGCCACCACCTTCTGGAAATTATCCTCGGCAGCACTCAGCTCCTGCAGCTCCTCATCCGTGATCCGCTGACAGGCAAGATCGGTCGCCAGCTCCTCCAGTGCACCCCGCACCTCCAGGGTGTCCTGAAGATTTTTATGAGAGATCTTTGCCACCTCGGCACCACGGCGTGGAATCATGAGCACAAGGCCCTCCAGCTCCAGCTTTCGAATCGCCTCACGAATCGGCGTACGCGAAACCCCCAGCTTCTCTGCAAGCTGGATTTCCATCAGGCGCTCACCTGGCTTCAGCTCGCCCTTCAAAATGGCCTGGCGAAGGGTATTAAACACGAGATCCCGTAAAGGAAGATACTCATTCATATTGACTGTAAAATCATTCATCACTGTACTGTCCTCCGTGAGAAAAATCATTCATCATTCTATGCTGTGGTGGTCATGACGCTCCATGCCACGACGATGCAAACGCCACATGACAGGGTGACCGACGTCCTGCAGGGCTCAATGTCGACGCTTCGGTGGCTGCTGCCATGGTTCCGTAAGATAGACCTGCTTTGCGGCATTCCTTCCTCGATGTGAGCGAAGCGCCTGTACGCAGGCCTGTGCCTTCGCTGCATCCGTGAAAAGACCGAAAACGGTTGGCCCAGAACCCGACATCATCGCATTCTGTGCGCCGAAGGACAGCATCTGCTGCTTCAGAAGGTCAATCTCCGGATGAGACTTCGTCGTCACGGTTTCGAGGATATTGCCCATATGTCCTGCCACAGCTCGTACATCCTGCGCCTTCAGTGCGTCGATCACCTGATCGACATTCGGATGCGCTTCCGGTGGAAGTGCATTGACATGCAGATTCTCATAGACGGTTTTCGTCGAAACGGAAATCCCAGGCTTTGCCAGCACGATCGAACAGTTCGGTAAGGCTGGGAGCGGGGTAAGAATTTCGCCGATGCCTTCCGAAAGCGCAGTTCCACGCATCAGGCAGAAGGGAATGTCGGCACCGAGCTGTACGCCGCGTGCCTTCAGTTCCTCGAGGCTGAGCCGGAGATCGAACAAACGGTTCATGCCATAGAGCACCGCCGCTGCATCAGCCGATCCACCCGCCATGCCGGCAGCAACCGGAATGACCTTCCGAAGAGACATGCGTACACCTTCCTTGATGTGAAACTCGTCCATGAGAAGCTTCGCCGCACGGTACATGAGGTTGTTTTCATTCACTGGCAGGAAGGGAAGATTGGTTTTCAGCTGAATGCCCGGGGTGGTGCTCCGCTCCAGATCGATATTGTCATGAAGTTTTACGGTCTGCATGATCATGCGGACATCGTGGTAGCCATTGGGACGCTGCCGCAGGACATCGAGCGACAGATTGATTTTCCCGTAGGCCTGAAGTTTTATATGGTTCATGCTTCATCACCCTCGCTTTGTATTTTGACCTTTGTATACATTACTTCTATTTTAGGCGATCTCCGCATGTAAAGCAAGCCTTCCAGAAGGGAAAGCCGGACATGAAATTCTAAACGAAGTATTAAATTTTCTATAGAGATTTCTAAAACAACGATTTTACGACATTTTTTGCCATTCTGTTGAATTGACAATTCTACAGGTGATCATTATACTAGGTCAATGCACGTGACAGCTTGTCACTTTTAGTGACAGGTTGTCATGCTTTGGACGGCATGCTTCTTTGATGGAGCTGGAGTGCTGTCTGAAAAATGCCAGATCGGCAGTCCCGGCTTCATAAATAAGAAGAAAAGCCACGGAAAGGTCGTAAAAGAGAGGAGAATGTATGGCAACGGAAAGATTTCAGAAGCTTTCCCAGGACAAAAAAGACAGAATATTGCAGGCAGCACGACATGAATTTGCACGGGTTCCCTTCGAAGATGCATCGATTAACCGCATGATCAAGGATGCAGGCATCTCGCGAGGAAGCTTCTATACCTACTTTACGGATAAGCTGGACCTTCTCCATTATGTGTTCCAGGATGAGGATACACGGAACGAGCAGTATTTCCGTGAGCTCATTCTTCGGAAGCAGGGGAACTATTGGGAAGCCATACGAGAATGGGTGCATACCGTTTCTGATATGATTCGAGCAGGAAGGGTCCAGGAGGATATCCATATTTTTACGCAGAGCGGGATGATGCAGCGCGTTTTTGCCTACTCGGAAAGCAGTGAACGGGATCAGCTGAACCAGCAGAACATGGAGTGGATGCGAAAGGAAATTGATTCGAGCTGTTTCCGACGGAGTACATGTGCCAGTCAGTTTGCAAACACGCTCCAGCTTGGAAATGCCATCGCCATGATGGCGATTCTTGCACTGATCGGACATTCTGAAGCAAAGCATGCAGAGATTCTTCAGAGCTTTGAAACGAAACTTGCCATCCTTCGAGAGGGCGCGGATCCACATTTTCATGAACAGTAAAAGAGCTATAGAACACAGGAGAGAGGATAATATGAAGAAACCAGTCAAAATCGCTATTGGCGCCGTCGTGGTGATCGGCTTTGCTGCCCTCGTGGCGACGCGCATAATGAAGCCACAGGAGGAACTCCAGACGAAGGAGCTTCCGGCGGTGACATTGACGCAGGCAACGGAAGGCAGTATTGAACAGACAACCTCGCTGATGGGAACGATTCAGCCATCGGACACCTACTATGTGACACCGAAGGTAGCCGGAGAGCTGATCGAAATCTACGTACAGAACGGGCAGACGGTCCATGCGGGGGACCCAATTGCGAAGATCGATAATCAGAAGCAGATTGATGCCGCAAAGTCCACGATGGATGCGGCGCTCGCTTCCGTTCAGGCCGCACAGCTGCAGGCCAATACGGCGCAGGATGCTGTGAACCGTATGACACCGCTCTATGAATCTGGCGACATTGCCGCACAGACCTATCAGCAGACCGCAAACTCAGCGCAGGCTGCAGCATCGCAGGTCGAGGCTGCAAAGGCGCAGGCCGACAGCGCGAAGCTGAATTACAACACGCAGGTGGAGTATTCGACGGTGACCGCGCCGGCCGATGGTGTGGTGCAGAATCAGAACATGACCTTACATGCGATGGTTTCTCAGCAGTCGCAGCTCTGCGTCATCACTGGCGATGGATCGAAGGTCGTAAAATTCAATGTGACGGAGGATGTTCTTCAGAATCTGAGCCTGGGGCAGGCGATTACCGTCGAGAAGGGCAGTGAGACCTACGACGGTATGATTACGAAGATCAGTGCGCTCGTGGATGCCCAGTCGGGACTTTTCCCTGTGGAGGCAACCCTCAGCGGTGCAGCGGGGCTTACCGATGGTGCAAGTACGAAGCTTTCCCTGGTGGCAGCAGAAGCCGATCATACACTGCTTGTGCCGGTGGATGCCGTATATTATTCGGGCGGAAATCCATATGTTTATGTCTATGCAGATGGAAAGGTAACGAGAAAGTTCATTACGACCGGAATTTCGGACAACGAAAACTATGAGGTCACCGATGGACTCGACGGCAGCGAGCAGATCGTAAACAGCTGGACCGAAGATATCTATGATGGTGCCGAGGTGCGCATCCTGGATGCCGATGGACAGACGGAAGGCACGGATGCAGCGACGGAGGCCGCTACAGAAGCTACGGAAACAAGTGCAGCACAGAACTAAGCCACAGGAGAAAAAACATGCATAAAATTACTGAAACCGTCTTAAAAAGACCGGTTACCACCTTCCTCGTGGTTGTCAGTCTGATCTTTTTCGGTATTATGTCCCTCATGAACCAGAAGATGGAGCTCATGTCGGATATCGATATGCCGATGATGATCATCACGACGACCTATGGCGGCGCTTCCCCAGAGGATGTCGATAAGCTGATTACGAAGCCCATTGAGGATGGCGTGTCGGTTCTTTCCAATGTAAAGGAAGTGACCTCCCGTTCTTCGGAAAATTATGGTTTAACCATCGTGCAGTATGAATACGGCACGAACATGGATGAGGCCTACGATGCCTTAAAGAAAAAGATTGATGCCATCAAGTCCAGTCTCCCGGATGGTGCCGATGATCCGACCTTCCTGGAAATGAACATGAACGACTCTGCATCGATGTACCTGTCTGTTCAGAATCCGACCCAGGAGAACATGTATAATTATGTAGAGAATGACATCGCACCGGAGTTTAATAAGCTGAGCTCGGTCGCCTCCGTGGATACGACCGGCGGACAGAAGCAGTACGTGCAGATCCAGCTCATTCCGGAGAAGCTCAAGCAGTATCATCTCTCCATGTCCACGATCGCACAGATTGTGGGAGCTGCAGACTTCAGTTATCCGGCAGGTACGACGAGTGTCGGCTCACAGGATCTTTCTGTTACCACCTCGGTAAGTTATCCAGATGTGCAGTCCCTTCAGAACATTCCCATCGTTACAGGAAACGGCAATACCATCTATCTGAAGGATGTGGCGCTGGTGCAGCTGACCCAGGAGGATCAGACGGCCATCGGTCGTTATGATGGCAATGACACCATGATGCTCGGCATTACGAAGACCCAGGATTCCTCTGCCGTGACGATGTCAGAGGACGTGATGGATGAGGTGAAGGAGCTGCAGGCCAAGGACCCGAACCTTCAGGTCGTGGTCATTCAGGACCAGGCCGATATGATCAAGAGCTCTTTAAACTCTGTGTTCCAGACCATGATCATGGCCGTCATTATTTCCATGGCCATCATCTATATCTTCTTCGGTGATCTGAAGGCGTCGCTGATTGTTGGTACCTCCATCCCGATTTCTCTTCTGACGGCACTCATTGCCATGTGGGCGATGGGCTACTCTCTGAATATGATTACGATGTCCGCGCTGGTGCTCGGCGTCGGCATGATGGTGGATAACTCCACCGTCGTACTGGAGGCCTGCTTCCGTGCAATGGATAAGTATGTCGCCATCGGCACGAAAACACGGCGGACCGCAGCGGTGGAAGCAGTGAAAACCGTCGGTGGTTCCGTGTTTGGTTCGACCATTACGACCTGCGTCGTGTTTATTCCGCTGGCCTTTTTACAGGGACTGTCCGGTCAGTTCTTTGCACCGCTTGGTTTTACGATCGTCTTCTGTATGCTGGCCTCGCTCATTTCGGCGATTTCCATCGTGCCGCTCTGCTTTGTCATGTATAAGCCGAAGGAGAATACGAAGGCACCTGCCTATAAGGGCGTACGTGTGATGCAGGGAGGCTACCGGAAGATCATGGAGAAGCTGCTCCGTCATAAGAAGGCGGTTATGCTGACCTCCGTGGGTCTTCTCATACTTTCTCTGGTACTGGCAACACAGATTCGTATGGAGCTGATGCCGCAGACCGATCAGGGCCAGGTCAATATCAGTGTGACCATGCGCCCAGGCTTAAAGATTGAGGCACAGGATGAAATTCTGAAGCAGATTGAAGCCATGGTGGCAGCAGATCCGGATACGGAGAATTATATGGTCAGCGCAGGCGGCTCCGGCATGCAGTCCATGGTGAGCGGTGGCGGTGCGAGTGTTACGGCCTATCTGAAGGATGACCGCAGTATGTCGACGAAGGACAAGGCAACGGCATGGCGAAAGGCCCTCGATGGCACGAAGGACGCTGTCATCACGGTGGAGTCCTATAGCATGATGTCTTCCATGTCCACGAGCAATGATACCTACTCCACCATCATCACCTCGACGAACTACGATGACCTGAAGGCGGCCACGGATCAGATTGTGACAGAGATGCAGGGACGGAAGGATGTGACCGCTGTGCACTCGTCGATGGAAAATGCGGCACCACTTGTCAAGTTCCATGTGGACCCGATCAAGGCAAGTGCCGAAGGACTGACACCGGTACAGGTCGGACAGCAGCTCTATGGCATGCTGTCGGGGACCAAGGCGACCACCATGCAGGTGGACGATGAGGATGTCGATGTCAAGGTCGAGTATCCGAAGGATGAGTACGATAATCTCCAGAAGGTGGAGGACATCTTCCTGACGACGCCAACCGGTGCACAGGTACAGCTGAAGGATATCTGTGATGTAAAGATGGAGGACTCTCCATCCACCATCGTACGAGACGATCGAAAGTACCAGTCCACGATCACCGCAGACTATACGTCCTCAGCAGACGAGAATACGGCCGCGAAGATTAATCAGGAGGTCGTTGACAAATATCTCGTGAATGGCGTAGGCCATGCAGAGAGCGCCAGCGATAAGATGATGGCAGAGGAGTTTGGCTCCCTCGGTATGGCGATGGTCATTGCCGTCTTCCTGATCTGGGTGGTCATGGCCGCACAGTTCGAGTCGATGCGCTTCTCCTTCATGGTCATGACGACACTCCCGTTTGCACTGATTGGTTCGTTCTTCCTGCTGTGGATATCGGATGCAACGCTTTCGATGCCATCACTGCTGGGCTTCCTGATGCTCATTGGTACGGTTGTAAACAATGGTATCCTGTATGTTGACACGGTGAACCAGTATCGCATGGCGATGCCGATGCACCGCGCACTGATTGAAGCCGGTGCAACGCGACTTCGTCCAATCCTGATGACGACGCTTACGACGGTCATCTCCATGGTGCCGATGGCCATTGGCTTCGGTGACAATGGACAGATGATGCAGGGTCTTGCACTTGTTGATGTCGGTGGTCTGACGGCGTCCACGATCCTCGCACTTCTGATGCTCCCGATCTACTATTCTGTGATGGATAAGCGGAAGAAAAATTTGAGCATGGATGTACCGGATGCCGGCTATATGGAAGGACAGAATCCAGAGGAATACTACCAGAAGAAGGCGGCAGCCGAGTGGGAGCGCTATGGTACGCCGGACGATGATCCGACGCCGACGGAAAGCGCAGATATGACGGAAGGATTTCCAGATTAAAGGATGTTAGCGTAGACTAATATGTGATATGCTGATGTGGCTGGGTGCTGCGGAAGCGGCATCCTCTGCATTGGCTTCCAATGAACAGAAGACAGGAAGGAGAAAACCATGAAGTGGAACGGAAAGCGCGTGATGGCACTGACCCTGGCACTGACGATGTCGATGTCGGGGCAGGCCTTCGCCGTGACGGGCGCAAAGGTCGATAAGGCACCGGCGCAGACCTCCTATGAGCGTGAGCGCACGGCAGAGCAGTGGGCGACGCTTCGGGACAATGTGATCACCTGGGATGAGCTGCAGGACCTTGTGCATGAGTACAATCCGACGGTATCCAGCCTCTGGCTGAATTACAGGAACAATGATGGCAGCGGAACCTATGATCTCGACTATGATGATGCCCTGCAGGCGATCGAGGATACCTACCAGAATTCGGTAGGGACCAGTGATGTGTCGGATGCGGCAGCTGAGCTCAAGCGAAGCCAGGCCCTTGCAAATCTGGACACAACGATTCAGAATTCGGACCGCGAGGTTGTGAAGCTCACGAATGAAAAGAGTGAGAAGAGCATGACAGAGGCCATGAAGCAGCAGATCATCGCGATCTATACCTCGGAGCTCACGAAGGAGCTGGACCAGCTGACGGCAGATTATGATGAAACACAGATCGGCCTTGCGGAGCGAAAGCTTTCCGTGGGCACGGGAACAGAGCTGGAGGTGCTGACGGCGCAGAAGACGGCGAAGGATGCGAAGGCAAGCCTTGAAAGCGCGACGGCAGCTGCCACGAAGGCACGGCAGACCGTGCTCGTGAACCTCGGCTGGAATTATGATGCGAATCCGACGATCTGTGCCGTACCAGAGGTGACGGATGCAATGATCGCAGCGATTGATCTTACGCAGGATACCCAGGCAGCGCTTCAGAACAACTACCAGCTTCGCATTGATACACGGAAGCTGGAGCTTGCGGAGAGCGATGCCACGAAGAGCACGACGCAGATTACGGTCAACAATGATCAGAATCAGGTGCAGTCCAACATGCAGGCACGCTACAATGATCTTCTGAATGCGCAGAACGAGCTTCGGAAGGCCGAGCTCAATCTGCAGAATCTGCAGACAACACTTGCCCGTGTAACACGGAGCTATGCCAGCGGCGCCTCCAGTGCACGTGAGCTCGAGACGGCACAGTACCAGGCCTCTGCTGCCGAGTATACGGTGAAGCTTGATCAGTATGCACTTCAGAGCGCGTACTTTACTTACCTTGCAGGGCGTGATGGCCTCGCAGGTGCAGGTACGTCATCCTGAGAAAAAGGTGAAGATGAAGTAGAATAGGAGAGGCGAAATGAAAAACAGAAGAGCGGGGGCCTTACTGCTCGCCCTGGTGGTGGGCACGGGTGCCTTCGAGACGCCGGCATGGGCCGCGACTACGGTCATCAGTCATCCACTGTATGGGGAAAGCACAAACTTAACGGGACAGGATGCCTCTGGAAGGCCGGATGGAATGGACGACGCGACCTGGGCAGCGCTGCAGGATGACGTCATCGAGTACAGTGAGATTCCGAATCTCGTGGAGTATCGAAGCATCCTTGGAAAGACGCAGACGGCGATGATTTCGGCGAATGCGAGCAGTATGGTGGAGATGTCGGATGCACTGTCGAGCGCTATCAAGGATATGCGGGACACGATTTCCGATCTCAGGGATCAGGCAGAAAGCAGCACGAGCGCAGAGGAGAAACAGGCCCTGCTCATGCAGGCAAAGCTCATGGAAGCCGCCATCGGTTCGGGAAGTGAGAGCCCAAAGGCACTTGAGAACCAGACCAACAGCGGGATTTCCACCTTGGTCACGAAGCTGAAGCAGGGACTTCATCCCTCGAAGGTCGCGTTGATTGCGGGCATGAACAGTGCCTTCGTCGGCTACCAGAGTCTCGTAGAGCTTCGGGATATGTATCAGGCGCAGGTCGCGATGTATCAGCGGATGCTGGAGCGGAGTACAAGGCAGCAGGCCCTTGGAAGCGCCACAGCACTCGAGGTGCAGCAGGCCCAGGTGAATCTTCAGGGGGCGCAGCTCTCCCTTTCCAAGACAGAGGAGCAGCTTCGCTCCGTCCGGGATGCGATCGCGCTGACGCTTGGCTGGAATGCGGCGGATACTGCGAAGGTGACGATCGGAACGCTTCCGGCGTATGATGCAAGCTACATGGCGGGGCGGAATCTCGAAGCAGATATCGCCGAGGCGAAGCTCCATAATGTGAGCTATGGAACAGCGATGGGGACGGTCGATAAGAACCTGACCGGCTATACCACGACCGATATTGCGCGGCGCTCCGCGGAGCAGAACCTGAACATTTCGATGACGGATCTCTACAATGCCGCCGTGCAGGCAGGTACACAGTACGAATCTGCACAGCTCGGCTTCCAGATCGCCGATCGACAGAAGGCATCGGCAGACCGCATGTTCGCCGCTGGCATGGTGAGTGCGACGGATTATGCAGGCACCGAGCTTCAGTATATCGCCTCGAAGATGCAGGCGGATATTTCCGCCGTCAATGCTTCCGCTGCGGTCCTGAGCTATCAGGCCGCACTGCAGGGCAT
>DJEQ01000103.1:0-3679 GCA_002431355.1 Oribacterium sp. UBA5894 | reverse complement strand
GAAGTGAGAGCATGAAAAAGATTCCGGATGCAGGCTCGAAAAAATAAAAATTCATAAAGCGATGTGCAAAATTCTGCCGTTCCTCTCTGCGGAGCTGGAAAGGCCGGAGAAGCTTACCGAAGCGTCTTCTGAGAGAATTTTGCACGTCGCTTTTTCTTGTCTGCTTGTCGACTATGATTCTTGTCTCTTTGCCGACCTTGTCGACTTCTCGACTATATTCAGGAAAACAATGCTGTGCTATACTCCGAATAGAAAAAGGAAAGAGTATACTCCTTGACAGTGATCGGAATAAAGCTTAGAATACAGAATTAAAAGAACATACGTTTTTATGGAGGGACAACATGGCAGCAAAAACCAGTAAGGCACCGGTGAACTTTAACCAGGATCATGACGAGAAATTAAAGGCCCTGGATGTGGCACTGACACAGATTGAGAAGAATTTCGGGAAGGGCTCCGTCATGAAGCTTGGCGAGTCTGCCGCCAACCTGAACATTGAAACCGTACCGACGGGCTCGCTCTCACTGGATATTGCCCTGGGTGCCGGTGGTTATCCGAAGGGAAGAATCATTGAGATTTATGGACCGGAGTCTTCCGGTAAGACGACCCTTGCACTGCATGCCGTGGCCGAGGTGCAGAAGCGAGGCGGTATTGCCGGCTTCATTGACGCGGAGCATGCACTGGATCCGAAATATGCGCAGAACATCGGTGTTGATATCGATAATCTCTATATTTCTCAGCCGGATTCCGGTGAGCAGGCCCTGGAGATTGCAGAGACCATGGTGCGTTCGGGTGCCATGGATATTCTCGTTATCGATTCCGTAGCCGCTCTGGTACCGAAGGCGGAAATTGACGGTGAAATGGGCGACAGCCACGTAGGTCTTCAGGCACGTCTTATGTCCCAGGCGCTCCGAAAGCTGACCTCCGTCATTGCGAAGTCGAACTGCATCCTGATTTTTATTAACCAGCTTCGTGAGAAGGTTGGCATCATGTTCGGAAATCCGGAGACGACGACTGGTGGACGCGCACTCAAGTTCTATGCGTCCGTACGACTGGATATCCGTCGTGTGGAGACCCTCAAGCAGAACGGGGATGCGGCGGGGAACCGCGTACGTGTTAAGGTCGTAAAGAATAAGATTGCGCCACCATTTAAGCAGGCTGAGTTCGACGTGATGTTCGGCGAGGGCATTTCGAAGGCCGGGGATGTGCTGGATCTGGCCGTCAATGAAAACATTGTTGAGAAGTCGGGCGCCTGGTTTGCCTATAATGGAGAGAAGATCGGGCAGGGACGTGAGAATGCGAAGGAGTATCTTCGTCAGCATCCGGCCCTGATGGCAGAGATCGAGGGCCAGGTGCGCGAGAAGTACGGACTCCCAAAGGATGAATTTGAAGAGGCAGAGGCGGCGAAGCAGTCTGAGGCAGAGCTGCTCGATCCGAGTGAAGACGAGGTATAAGAACTCGAAGCAATGGAAGCCGGATGATTCCACATGGAATGATCCGGCTTTTACATATATGCATCGGGGGTTGAAAGGAGAAACAGCTTGAAAAGTCTCGAGGATTTTCAGAAGGAGCATGGAGATGCAGCGCGTTACGTGCTTGACCCGGAGAAGCTGAGTGAGCACGAGAAGCTTGTCAATCGATGTAAGGAACGCTGCCTTTATCTTCTGGAGCATTCTGCCAAAAGTGAGGCGCGGCTTCGCGAGAAGCTTCGAAAATCCGGAAAATATACCGAGGAGATCATCGAAGAGGCGATGGAAAAGCTGAAGGCGTATGACTACGTTAATGATGAACGGCTGGCCATGCAGCTCATTCGAAGCTATGCAGGGCGGAAATCCATGCGGGAGATCGAACAGAAGCTCTACCAGCGTGGTGTCGGTGCTGCTGCGATACGTGCTGCGATGGAAGCATTTCGCGCGGACAGCGAGCATGCGGAGGAAGCAGAGCTTCAGGCGGTGCAGCAGCTGATCCGAAAGAAGTGCAGAAATACAGAGGAACTGAACGAGGATGAAAAGAGAAAGCTCTATGCCGCGCTTCTCCGAAAGGGCTTCCGCTATGAGCTCGTGACACGGGCCCTGGCGCTAGACGAGGACGCCTCACTTTCATGAGACCATCCAGAAGAAACAGGTCTGTAAGCGGTACGGTGATGCGTTGAACGCGCTTCCATGAGGAAGCACGGAAAACAGAAGCGGATCACCGTATGGCATGCCGACCGTGCAGTGCAGCGAAGGATGTTCGCCGGATGAGAGGAAAACGATATGAAAGAAGAGCGAAGAGAAACAGAACAGGTAGAAGAAGCGAGGAGAGCAGAAGACCAGGCGGGAAAACCGGTGGTGGCAGCGGGACTTCTGCTGCTCCTCATGGAGGTATGGAAGCAGCTGACCCTGTGGCTCCTTGTCGGAAAGGGGCAGTACAATGTCTGGTACGTTCCATTTCAGCTCTGCTCTCTTCCTATGTATATCTCACTTCTCTATGGTGCACTTTGCGGCCGGACGGATCCGCGCGCAGAAACATGGAAACGGGCCTGCATGACCTTCCTGCAGGATTATGGATTTCTCGGGGGCATGATGGCCCTGCTCTTCCATGCAGGCCTCATGCATCCGGGACATCCCTTCCTCACCGCGCATGGGTTCCTCTGGCATGGGATCATGCTGCTCATGGCACTGTATATCCACGAGACCGGACTCTCTGATCTTAGCATGCGAGGATTTCGGTCCACGCTCCCGATGTTTGGCTTTTCAGCTCTTCTTGCAGAGGGCATCAATGTGGCACTGCACCGCTATGGAGACTGTGACATGTTCTATATCTCGCCCTATCATCTGAGCTCCCAGCCGGTGTTCTGTTCTATTGATGCCATCATTGGCCGTCCAGCCGGCATCGTGCTCTACCTCCTATGTGTGGTGCTGGGCGCCTTTCTGATTCATCTCGCCTTCAGCAAACTGCCGAAGCTTGGAATACACGCATCGCACAAAATCTAATTGCATGCCTATGGTACATATGCTAAGATACCGGTTCGTGACTAAAAAACCGGAGGGTATCATGGCAGATAAATACGATTGCTTAAAACTCGAAAACCAGCTTTGCTTCCCACTGTATGCCTGCGCAAAGGAAGTCGTACGACATTATAAACCGTTACTGGACAAGCTGGATCTTACCTATACACAGTACATCGTCATGATGGTACTGTGGGAGAAGAAGACCGTAAATGTGAAAACCCTGGGTGAGAACCTCTACCTGGATTCCGGCACCCTGACCCCACTGCTGAAGCGCCTGGAAGCCAAGGGACTCGTAAAGCGGAAACGCTCCCATAGCGACGAACGTGCGCTGAACGTCAGCATCACCGAAAAGGGAGAAAATCTTCGTGAAGCAGCGCTCAACATCCCACAGGAAATCCACGAACGCATGCAGCTTCCGAAGGAGGAAGCCGACACACTGTATACACTCCTCTACAAGACGCTCGATCAGGTTGAAACCTCCATTGCCTGAAGGAATTCACGCGATGCCTGGAATACTGTAAGTCTCGGACGTGGCAGGCGGGGCGGTAGAAACCATATGTAGAGGTCGTTAAAAAATCAAGCCAGGTTCCCTTAACAGCACTTAGAACTGATTCATGTGCCTAAGGCACATGAATGCCCCCGGGCGGCGAGGCCGTTTTGCCACGAATGTGGCAAAATCAAGCGACGAT